>JBAYWJ010000487.1:0-2504 GCA_041674125.1 Kiritimatiellia bacterium | reverse complement strand
TCGATGCTTTTACCCAGCAATATAACAAATCTTCCACTCCCTTTACCTGGATTGCCACCGCCGATTCTATACTCGAAAAATTACAACGACTTTGTGAAAGAATTTCTGGGACACTACACTAGTGAAATACGACGTAATTTCAAAACTCTTTGGAACGCCCCGACCGAGCGGGGCGGCTACAGTGCAATACATTGACAATCAATGATTATTGTAGCCACGGCGCTCAGCCCGCCCTCCGAAGCTGTCCTAAGCGCAGGAGGGTCGCCGTGTCTTATGAGTTTTGAAATTATCTCATACATATTAACCTCGATTGCGCTATGTGCTTTGATAAAATTTTTTACATGGCAGGGTGAGCGCGTCCTCGCGCTGCTATCATTTATCTGGCGGAGCCGGAGACTCTCGCCCTACCTCTTTGAAATTCCTATAGATTCAAGAAAAGACATGCCGCAATAACAACATGCATTCATTGAAAAAACAACTATGACATCAAATGAACGCGTTTTAAAAACACTGGCTCACCAGGAACCGGACCGCGTCCCGATCAATTACGGCGCGAACCAGGGCATTGACCGCCGCCTGAAGGAGCATTTCGCTCTTAAGCCCGATGACACCGAAGGCTTGTTAAAAGCGCTCTCCGTTGATTTCCGCGGCGCTGGCGCCCCCTACCGCGGGCCCAGGCTGCATACCGACATCCCCGAACGCGGCGTGCTTGTTGATGACTGGGGCATCCACCGGCGCTGGATTGAGCATGAAACCGGCGGCTACTGGGATTATTGCGATTTCCCCCTGCGCGACGCCTCTGAAGAAACGCTCGCCAACTGGCCCATGCCCTCCCCGGACCATTTCGATTATTCCCAGGTCAGCGCGCACTGCAAAAAAAACAGCCAATACTGCGTGTTCACTGGCAGTGCCGGCCTGGCAGATATCATCAACAGCACCGGCATGCTCAGGTCCATGGAGCAGACCCTGGTGGACCTGGCGCTTGATTATGAGCCCATGTTGAAATTTATCGACCGGCGCCTGGCAATACTGCTCGAGGTGACAGCGCGGACGCTTGAATCGGCAAAGGGCGGAATTGACCTTCTCTGGATCGGGGAAGACCTCGGCACACAGATCGGGCCGATGATCAGCCTGGACCTTTATCGGAAACACATCCGCCCGTGCCACCAGCGGTTTGTCGACCTGGCCAGGTCTTTTAACATCCCGGTCATAATTCATTCCTGCGGCTCGAGCTCATGGGCTTTTAATGATTTCATCGCGATGGGCATCAGCGCCGTGGATACCCTCCAGCCGGAAGCAAAAGACATGGCGCCCGCATACCTGAAGACGACTTACGGTGACCGGCTGGCTTTTCACGGCTGCATTTCCACCGCCGGGCCTGTCGCATCGGGCACTGCCGAGGAAACGGAGAAATACTGCCGGCGCACTCTGGAAATCATGATGCCGGGCGGCGGCTACTGTTTCGCCCCCACCCACGCCCTGCAGGATAATTCACCGACTGAAAATGTGATCGCCATGTATGAAGCCGCAAAAAAATACGGGGAATACTGACCCATGCCGCCCCATGCAGCAATGTCAGCCTCCCGTGGCCGTTACGCACAGGCAAACGGTCTGAAAATCTATTACCGGGAATACGGGCAAGGCACGCCGCTGGTCCTGCTCCACGGCTCCTTCGACTGCACCAATGACATGTGGGCGGCCCAGGTTTCGCAGTTTTCCAGGTATGTCAGGGTAATTGCGCCGGACGCGCGCGGCCACGGCCGCACCGGCAATCCGGCCGAAAAAATCACGCTTTCTCTCCTGGCGGATGATGTCATGGCCTTTTGCCGTTCACTGCAGCTGGACCGCCCCATCATTTGCGGGATAAGCATGGGCGGACGCACCGCCCTGACTGCGGCCATGCGTTATCCGGGCGCTTTCCGGGCCGTGATTGCCGGCGCCGCGCAGGTGCATCGCCCCTTCCCGGCATCCATGCTTGCGCAGATGCGCTCCATCGGCATTTACGGGCCGGGCCAGGTTGATCCGGGCATCATCGAGACCAATGACCCGCAACGCGCGGCGCAGCTGCGCGCCCGGCATTGCAGGAGCCCCGGCCAGTGGAAGGAGCTCTTGCGAAGCCTTTCCTTTGTCTGGAACGAAAATCCTCCGCCGGTTGATGATTACCGTAAAATCACGGTTCCCGTCCTGCTGGCAGTCGGCGACCGGGACCATATTGTCAGGGTCGAAGATATTGTGGAGGCATACCGGGCGCTGCCCAATGCCGAACTGGCGGTGCTGCCCGGCCACGATCACTGCAGTTTCTTCTGCGGCAAAGAAAACCCGTTCAACCGGATTACGGTTGATTTCCTGACCAGGATTTCTCACGCAAATGTAAAAATGCGGACTGAGATTTATTCCTGAAAGGGTGCGGATGACCCCGCCGCTGCGGCGGGATGCGAGTGTGGATCGAATTCGGTTTCCCGAGCTTGTCGAGGGATTCGCAAAAGCAAGGCAGGCTTGGCTTG
>JBAYWJ010000486.1:0-2505 GCA_041674125.1 Kiritimatiellia bacterium | reverse complement strand
AGAGCCAGAAGCGGACAGGCCGCATTGAAGTCCGGCCTGCCGGCGGTCAGAAACGGGGAATAGAGATGGGCCTCAAGGTGGTTTACGGCAATGAAGGGAATGCCGAGACGCATTGCGATGCCCCTGGCGTAAGCCACCCCGACCAGCAGCGAGCTGGCCAGGCCCGGGCCATAGGTAACAGCCACGGCATCCAGGCCGCTCCAGGCCGCTTTGGCGTCCTGGAGGGCATGCCGGACAATTGCCGGCAGGGCCTCGAGGTGATTCCGGGACGCGATTTCCGGCACCACTCCGCCGTATGGCGCATGCAGGGCCGTCTGGCTGAAAACGACGCTGGAAAGCACGGTCCGGCCGTCGGCCACGGAAGCCGCGCTTTCATCGCATGAGGTTTCAAGGCCGAGGATTTTCATTGCTTTCTGTGGCGGAAGGGCCTGGCAGAGCGCGGCTGCTGCACCGTGGCATGGTTTAAATCATTTCGCTGCGGAAGCCGCGCGGGCATGGTCCTTGAAGCTCATGATGCCCTTCAGGACATCCACGGCGCGCTCGAGCTGGAAATCAACCGCCCCCGCCAAATCAATCTTGTCGTCCTCGGCATTGAATTCGCCGATTTCGTCACGTGACCGCTTGATGAGTACTTTCTGCCACTGTTCGGGGGACATGGGAATGAAAATGTCGGGATCAATCCCCTTTTCATGGATCATGCGCTCCCGCGGGGTGTAATATTTTGCGGTTGTAAGCCGGATGGCGGAGCCGTCATCGAGAGGCATTACGCTCTGGACCGATCCCTTGCCAAAAGTTTTTTCACCCAAGAGTATGGCCCGCTTGTAGTCCTGGAGGGCGCCGGCGACAATTTCAGACGCGCTGGCGCTGCCGCCGTTTACGAGGACTATCATCGGGAACTCGGTGTAGTGGTACCTGCCCTTTGAAGCGTATTGCGCCTGTACTCCCGTCCCGGCCCGGCCCTTGGTGGAGACTATTTTTTCGCCGCCCTTGAGGAATTTCTGTGAGACTTCCACGGCCGAGCTGAGGAGTCCGCCCGGGTTGTTGCGCAGGTCAAGGATGAGCGCCTGCATCTCCTGGCCCATGAGCTTTTCCAGCGCTTTCTGGAGCGCTTCCGCGGTGGGCTCGTTAAACTGGGTGATGCGGATGTATCCGATTTTGCCTGGCAGCATGCTGACGCCCTTGACGCTTTCCACCTTTATGACGGCGCGCACGATTTCCAGCTCCTTGATTTCCTGCGGCTTTGGCCTCAACACCTTGATTTTGACCTTGGTTCCCGGCTCGCCGCGCATCTTTTTCACGGCATCCTGAAGGTTGATGTTTTCGGTCGATTCGCCGTCGATGGCCACGATTCTGTCGTTGTGCATTATGCCGGCGCGGTAGGCGGGAGTATCTTCCATCGGCGCGATCACCGTGAGGACGCCGTCACGCATCCCGATCACTATCCCGAGGCCTCCGAATTCCCCGGCGGTGTCGCTTTTCATGTCCGTAAACGTCTCGGGCTCCATGAACTGGCTGTGCGGATCCAGCGACTGCAGCATGCCGCGCATCGCGCCGTAAAGCAGGTCCTTGTACTGGACTTTGTCCTCGTCGACATAACTCTGCCTGATCTGCAGCAAAACTTCGGCCAGCAGCTGCATTTTTTCGAAAGCGATGTCGGTCGTGTCGTCTGGGCGGGTGTTCTGGGAGGCGATCTTGGCGCCGACCACCAGGTTGACCGTGAGCACCAGGATGACGGCCAGCCAGAAAAATTTCTGCTTGATGTTTTTAAACATAAATGCCCCTGCGCGGCTCCTGCAATCAATGTATTATTTCGGCCCGTTAAATGCAATTCATTTCGCCGCACGGCGCCGGATCCGGGGCGGGGTTAATCCTGCCGCGGCGCAACGCCGGCAAGTTTGTGGCCCGGGGCGACCGTGTAGAGGCGTCGGACGGCCGGGTTTGTATTTTCATGGGCCGCGACTACCTTGCCGATCACGATGGGGCAGTCCCCCGGGCGGTAGACTTCAGCCAGAACGCACTCGAAATTGGCGACGGCATCTTCCAGGAGCGGGGCCGCGACCTGCGTCGCGGGGGCCGTTTTTAACGAGCATGCAGCGATCTTGTTGATTCCTCGCCCGTGGCGCGATCCGGCGCACAGGACTGCGGCAGCCATGTCCTCGCACGGGAAAGCGACCACGAACTCGCGCGATTTGCCGATCAGCTCGTAGGTATAAGCTTCATCGTCGATCCCCATGGCGAACATGAGGGGGTCGCCGGATGCGATCGTCACCCACCCCACCGCCATGACGTTCGCGCCGCCTTCCGGCCTGGCGGAGGTGACCAGTACGACCTGCTCGGGGTACTTGCGTTTCAACGCCGACTGTATGTTTGTCTTTTTCTGCATGCGGCTTGAAGTTCCTGGTCAGCGTTTCAAGTCGATCTGTCCGGCGCGCGCCAGGGAGCGCGCCTCGACTCCCTGTATTTCAATAAATCCCTGCGAGCTGACCGGGTTCAGGCCGGCGCTTT
>JBAYWJ010000485.1:0-2511 GCA_041674125.1 Kiritimatiellia bacterium | reverse complement strand
TGGTGTCCGGCAGGAAATAGTCGCCGAACCATATCAGGCCCAGGCCCGCCATGACGCCCACCGAGGTCCACACATCCGTGCGCAGGTGCCAGGCGTCCGCTTCGAGCGCGATTGATTCTGTCTTGCGGCCGATCGTGAAAAGCCGCTGGGAGACAATCCAGTTGACTGCTGACGAAACCAGCATTATGCCGAAGCCCCAGGCCGGCGCATCGATGTGCCGCGGGTGGATTAATTTCAGTATGGATTCGTAGATGATCCAGCCCGCGGCCGCGAAGATAAGCAGTGCTTCTATGGCGCCGGAAAGGTTTTCGGCCTTGCCGTGGCCGAAAGGATGGCCGCGGTCGGCCGGTTTCCCGGATATTTTTACCGCGACATAAGCTATGATCGCGGCCAGCAAATCCATGCCGGAGTGAATCGCTTCGGAAAGGATCGCGACCGAATTTATCATCACGCCGACTATGATTTTCCCGGCAACCAGGAACGTGTTCGATGCCACCGAAAGCATGGCCACGTTTATTTTATCATTTTGAGTGCTGGTCATTGCCGTTCCTGTCAAGTGCAAGCTAATTGCTTATATTACGGTCTGTGATGTGGCAAGCAAGGCTTTTTGGAGAGCCGATTGCGCCGGGGCGCGCCGGTCAGGCGCCCGGCGGCTGGGCGGCCCGGAGTTGGCAGACATCGCCTTCCTCCAGCGCCTGCCGGTTGGCTTCGTCGGCAATTACCTGGGCCATCAGCCCGTCTTCGCCGGTGGCGATGGTTGGCGGCAGGGGCGCGCCGGATGCAAGGCTCCCGCAGAGGTCGCTGAGCATCATGCTGATGTGATTGCCGTGGCCGCCCGCGGCGCGCTCCGTAACGGTTTCTTCCAGCGTGTCGCATACGATGCGCACGGACTCGCGGTGGGTGGCGTTGTCGAAATATTCCTCGATGACGCCCTTCGTGCCGACCACGATGGTGGAGCCGTAAATGGCCCGGCGGCTGATGTAGGCGGTGTAGGCAAAGCTGTTGTTAAGCGTCACCAGCGTGCCGCAGTCGAGCACGGCCTGGATGGAGATGTGTGGCGCAAAGCGCGCTTTTTCGCCGAACCATGCCCCCGCGGCGTGAATGCGGGTCCACGATCCGCCGCCTGTGAAGTAGCGGGCCAGGTCGAGCTTGTGGATGCCGCAGTCGAGCGAGCCGGAGGCTTCCAGGAAAGCCGCGCGCCGCGCGGCCAGGTTGCCGGAGGCCTTGTGGCCGTCCCAGAAGTGGTCTATGTGCACGGCGTGCACCGCGCCGAGGCGTTTTTCTTCCACCGCCCACTTGCGGATCATGCGGGAGGTTTCCTTGTAGCGGGATTCAAAATCAACCACGAGTGTTTTGCCGGCCGCCTGCGCCGCGGCAAGCATGCGCCTGCACTCCTCGGCCGACATGGCCATGGGCTTTTCGGTCACCGCGTGCCGGCCGGACTTAAGCGCCAGCACTGCCAGGTCGCAGTGAAAGGCGCAGTTGGTGGCGATGTAAACCGCGTCCAGCTTCTCGGAATCGAGCATTTTCCGGTAATCGGTGTAGCGCTGCGGGCTGCCGCGGCTGTATTTGACCTGCCCGAGCCGGTCGGCGGAAAGATCGCACACGGCGGCCAGCTCAAGCCCGGCCACTTTTTCCATGGCCGGTATAACAGCCGCCACGGCGTGGGTTCCGCATCCGATCAGTCCGAATTTAATCATTTTTTTGCCTTGGGAGCGCATTATTGTGACCGGGCCACGCCATGGCAAGCAAATTCACTGCCGCCAAATGCGCGCGCCAGCCGGATTTGCCCCGGCCGCCGCCATAGTTCATTGACAGGCCGCCGCGCAACATGCTATTTAAGAAGCCGGATAACAGGATAAAATACTATCCTGTCATCCTGTCAAAA
The DNA here is from genome assembly GCA_041674125.1 of Kiritimatiellia bacterium. Lineage (GTDB taxonomy): Bacteria > Verrucomicrobiota > Kiritimatiellia > JAAZAB01 > JAAZAB01 > JAQUQV01. Next base: position 623 of record JBAYWJ010000485.1, on the reverse strand, counting down.
TTTTTCTGCCAATAGCTAAATGGATGCGATTAAGCCTGGCCGGGTAAACGCCCCGGACGTGCGGCCTTAAAGCAGAGCGCCGAATGAGTAAGCATGAAAATAACATACAGGCGCTGCAGCGCCCGCGCTGGGTAAGTTGGTTTATCGGTATTGTGTTTTGCGCGGCCTTTGTTTTGGCCTTGCGCGCCCTGGCCATGACGGCCGATGTCAACGCGCTCATATACAACATAGGCGCCGCAGGGTGGGGCAAGCTGGCCGAGGTCATTGTCCGGAACAAGATAACCGCGCTCTGGCACGCGGCCTTCATGGCCGCCTGTGCCGGAGTTTTCGTCCTGCTGATGTTTTCGCGCGCTTTCAAAAACAGTACCGCGCGCGTCTTTTTGCCGTGGCTGCTGGTGGCCATGGTGGCGGGGGACGCGTTTTACCTATCGCGCCATTACGTGAAGGCCATGCCCCTGAAGGCCTTCGATGAAAACGATGTCATCCGCGTGCTTAAAAGCGACCAGGAATACCGGCGGGTGGCGCTGGTTTCCCAGGACGGCTTTTACAACGCCTGGCTAACTTATCTTTTTCCATATCACGGCATAAAGGCCATCAACGTGACCCAGATGCCGCGCATGCCG
>JBAYWJ010000484.1:0-2526 GCA_041674125.1 Kiritimatiellia bacterium | reverse complement strand
GAGCGCGCAGAAAATCATACACCGCGTAAAGCGATCCAGCCCCATCGTTCATCCAGATATCCAGATCATTGTTGTAGTTCTTGAATCCGCTGAGGTTCATGGTCAGCCAGGTTCTGCCGGTTCTTTTTTCCCAGTCGGCCTGCATCCGGGGCCGGTCGCCGGCCGATTTACACCAGGGCTCGGTCGGCTGAAAGTCCGTGTCATGCCCCACCAGCGCGAGATACCCTTCACCCGAAACCACTTTGAACATGTCGTTGGTCAGGTCCGCGAAGTTTATACCCAGCTTGTCGGCCCAGGGGCTGCGCCCGACGTAAATGTGAGTCTTGAAGTCTTTACCTGGCCCGGTGACGACCGGCAGCTGCGCGCCACTCATCTTGAAGATGTGGAGCGCCAGCTCGTTCGCGGCGAGTTTTACGGCACGCGTCGGCTTATCAGATATCACGATGTCGGCCTGCGGCCGGCCGTCCTTGACGATGAACGGTTCGCTGGAAGCGGGTAGGGATGCAACGCAGGCGAAAAATGCAAACACCGCTAAATAACAACTTGTTAATGTTTGTTTGTTTATCATCAGAATCTCCTTTCCAGAAACTTCCGTCTTACAGGAAGGATTACATATTGATGGTTAATTACTTATGCAATAATTGCAAATTTCGGCTATTTTTCGCTCCGTCATTACCGCGCATGCGGGAATCCAGTCCGGTCTTTTTCTGGATGCCCATTTTCATGGGCATGACACCCCCGCTTTGCGTAATTGCCAAGGCGCTAGCCAAAGTTTCTCTCATAACGAAGCTTGGCAACGCCGAGTGGATCGCTCCTTTGTTAATATAGGCCGAGCCGGCTGTGTCTCAGTTGCTCGCTTCGGTTATATTTCAAAAAATGGCTTTTAAAAGACGATCGAAATACGGGCCGATCGCGAATATTTCAATAGTTCAGCCAGGCCTTCGAATAATGAATGCCGGCAATTTAAAATCATTCTTTCCCCGTTGGCTCTTTGACTACCAGGACCGACATCTTGTCGGTGTTGTGAAACGTCGGCTTGCCGGAGGGGACAAAAATGGAACTTTCCGATCCGGAGTCGCGTTCACGGGAGCGGCAGATATTGATGTGCCACGGTTGTTCTGCTGAAGGAATGTCACCCTCGATGTCTTTCCAGGGAATACTCATTTCCAAGGTCCATTGGTTTGTTCCCTTCAGCACCGCGGCCGAAGCGCCCGAATCCCATAATATACCTTGCAGGCCCTTCTGGCGGTCCAGATCCACCAGTGCGCCGTTGGCATTCACGGCAAATTGGTAGTATTTATGCTTCGGAGTCTTCAGAATCACCTCGACCGCGTCGTCCATCCAGATGTTCATGTCATCCCTTTTTACGCCGGTGGCCCTCAGGCTCTTCATGTCCGGTTCCTGGCAGATGACGGCGATATACAGGTTTGAACTGTTGCACCCTATCTTGAAAGAGGCGGGGATTTTCGGCGGCTCACCCTTGATCGTATCGCGCAACGCGTTGGTCTGGCTGTGGGCCCACAAGGGTTCATCCGGGGTTCCGTCCACCGTGGCCGCCAGGCCTGGCTGTATGAGGATTTCAAGGCGCGCGTATTCCTCCTTTGAGTTACGTTGCATCAGGAGCTCGCTGAGCTTGGGTCCGCATTCGGATTGCAGCAGGGCCACCCTCTGGCCGTAAACCGTGTTTGTTCCGGCTTTTTCCGCCGCAGTTTTCAAATTTGCCATCAAGAATTCGATGTCGGCGGCCTCGAGCTTCATAAAGGTTTTTTCAGCGCGTTCATAAAAGTTCTTCATTTCCTCCCTGGCTGGTCCGAAAAACCGGTCATAATAATCAGCGAGCATCTTGTCCACGTCCTGGTCGCAATCCCAGTAAAGCCGGGCCGTCAGGTAGATATTCAAATGGTTGACGCCGGGATAGGCCATCCGGCCCCCATTTTTCCCGACTTCAATGAATTCGCCCTGCAGGATGCCTTTCCACGATTTCAAGTCAGCGGCGATTGCGTGCGGGAAGAAAGTCGGCAGTCCGGTCCGCTCCCCGCCCGGGCGGAAGTTCAGGTAATAATCCCACGTGTAAAGGCTGTTTGGGGAGAGCTTGTCCTGCCAGGCCTTGCGCACGGCCAGCGTGTTCGTGCGGCTGCCGGGATTTTCCGCGTCCTCCTGCCGCCAGCGGCAGATCATGGCGATCACGTTCGTATGCAGGGGGAAAGTGGGCGGCAGGTAATATGAGGTGTAGGCGCAGCACCCGATTTTTTTGCCGGGATGGCTTTTTGCTATTTCGCCCGCCACGCGGTCGACAAAGCCCCAGACGTAGTCGGACATGTGCCCCTGCGCCCCGCGTTCCGGAGTGTTCTTACCCTTGCATAGCTCGCACTGGCACATGACCGAAAAGCCGTCCGTGGGCATGATCGGGAACGCCGGGGCGTCCGGGTGCGTGTCAAAAAATGCACGCGCATAAGCGAGCATGTTGCTGAAGAGACCTTCCGAGGAAAGGCATGGCTTTCCGCCGCGGGAGTAAAAATCCCGTTT
>JBAYWJ010000483.1:0-2526 GCA_041674125.1 Kiritimatiellia bacterium | reverse complement strand
TCGCGCGATGACCCGCAGCCGAAGTTGCGCCCGGCGATGATGATGGCGTAGGGGGATTTATCACCGCCCGGCGGCACGAAGGGCAGGCAGGTCTCCGGCAGCCCGCTCAGGGCGTAAGATCCGAGTTTGCGGTATTCCGCCGGGATAGTCGGCACCAGGTTGAGATACTTGGCCGGGATGATCTGGTCGGTGTCGATGTTGTCGCCCAGAACGTATACACTGCCGGAAATGATCGTGCATTCTTTTTTCATGGTAAAAAACTTTCAACATCCAACTTTCAACATTCAACGCTTGAGCATAACAGGACACTTACAAGGAAACCTTCAACGTCCAACGATGTTTTTGCGGGCGGTTTTGATGCTCGCCGAAAAAATCATGATAAGTTCTTCTGTTTCTTTTAATAAAGGTTCGGTTTGGGAGGCAAGTTTGTTCGCATAAACCCGTATGATTAACCTTAGCCACCGCCTGGTTTCGCGTAATTCCTTGAGGCATATGGCTCATTTTATGAACAAAGTCATTTTTAGATTCAGCTGCCTGTGCTTCGCCATGATTCGGTAATGGCGAAGTTCCTGATCGCAGTATCTGGCCGGCAATATGATTGCCCGACCGTGTATGCGGGAGACGCTCAATAAGCTGAATAAGCTCAGCCGCATAATTCAATAACCGGTCTTCCAGATTAAAAGACTGCTGGCTCACAAGATTTTCCAAAATTGAGCGTTGGACGTTTCCCTGTTTCTTCCGGTATCTCTTCTTTTCTTTCGTTGAACGTTGGAAGTTGAGCGTTGGAAGTTGAGCGTTGAACGTTTCCCTGTTTCTTCCGGTATTTTTTCTTTTCCTCCGTTGAACGTTGGAAGTTGAACGTTGGGCGTTTCCATACATCTCACATGAACTCTCTCGGATCCGTTATCCTTCCCGTCACCGCCGAGGCCGCCGCCGTCAGGGGCGAGGCCAGGTAGATCGGGGCATCCTTCGAGCCCATGCGCCCGATGAAGTTCCGGTTGGTGGTGCTGATGACAACTTCCTTTCCCTGAGTCCTGCCGAAGGTGTCGTCCGGGCCGCCCAGGCAGGCGGCACACGAGGGCGGCGCGATTTCCAGGCAGCCGGCTTCCCTGAATATGCTTTCCAGCGTGCGCCCCCCGATCTTTTCGCTCTTGATTCCGGCGGCCACTTCGCAGGTGGCCGGGACGAGAAATGTGTCTGCTTTCACGTGCCGGCCCTGCAGGATTTTTGCCGCGGCCGTGAAGTCGCTGATCTTGCCCCCGGTGCAGGAGCCGATGTAGGCCCTGTCAATCTTGATGTCCTTCATTTTGCGCGCCGGGGCGTATTTGTCTGGCGAGTGGGGCATGGCCACGCAGGGCTCAAGATCGGCCAGGTCGTATGAGCGCTTGCCGGAGTAAGCTGTGCCCCCGTCGCTTTTCTCAGCCTTGAAAGGCTTGTTTGTGCGGCTTTTCACGTATTGGATAGCCAGGTCGTCCGCCGCGACGATGCCGTTCTTGGCACCAGCCTCGATGGCCATGTTGCAGATCGTCATCCTGTCCTCGATCGAGAGGCTGCACGCGCCTTCGCCGCTGAATTCCATGGCGCAGTAAGTGGCCCCTTCAACCCCCAGGTCGCCGATGATGCGCAGGATGATGTCCTTGCCCATGATGTAATCGGGCTTCCGCCCGCTCAGCGTGAAGAGCATGGAAGGCGGAACCTTGATGAGCAGCTTGCCGGTGCCCATCACGAAGGCGGCGTCGGTGTTGCCGATTCCGGTGGCGAAGGCTCCCAGGGCGCCGTGAGTGCAGGTGTGGGAGTCGGTGCCGAAGATCACTTCGCCCGGGCGAACGTGCCCGGCCTCGGGCAGGGCGACGTGGCATACCCCGCGGTAGTTGGGAGTGCCAACGTCGTAATAATACGGCAGGTCCTGTTCTTTCGCAAATTGCCTCAGGGTCTCGATGTTACGCCCGGCCTTTTCATCCTTCGTGAAGATGTAGTGGTCCGGCAGGATGACCACCTTTTCCCTGTCCCAGACCTTCGCCTTGCGCCCGAACTCGCGCTGGAAAATGCCGATCGTGCCCGGCCCGCAGATGTCGTGGGTCAGGAGTATATCGGCCCTGACCCAGATGTTGTCCCCCGGTTTGACTTCCTTTTTGTTCGCCGCCCGCGCCAGAATTTTTTCAGTTATGGTCATTTTCATAATTAGCCGTTCCGTTGCATGTTTGTTTGGAAAATATATCATTCAGCGGGGGCGGGCAAACAAAAAATTACCAGTTGCCATCATCGGCGATAATATGCTGCAAAAATCAGCGGCGGACTTATGGGAAAGGCCCGGTTTTCTTCTCTGGCTGGAGCCGCCCCCGCGTTGCGGGGCAAGCTTCAGGCGCTTTCGTCGGGATCGGCTTGAGGCCGGCATCTGGCCGGACCTGGAGGCTGTGGGGAGGGATATATCACTTGAGGATGGCCAGGAAAACGCTGGCCATGACCAGGCCGGCGCCGGCGAGTTTGGCCGGCGTGATGGTCTCGCGGTAAAGAAAAAGGCCGAGC
>JBAYWJ010000482.1:0-2528 GCA_041674125.1 Kiritimatiellia bacterium | reverse complement strand
CCTCCCGTTCCGCGTCCGCATGTCGCATGTGCTGTATGCTCTGCGATTCGGGTGGCGGGATCTGATGGCGTACAGTTACGGGTTCCACCCCGGCCACGCCATGTTCACTTGTCTGAAGAATGATATGCTCCTGGCCGATGTGCATGGGAACAACGTCATGAAAGCGCAGGACGGAAGCTGGGACATCAGCGACCCCGGTCACATGATCGAACTCTCCGACAGGTATGCCCATGTCAAAATCCCGACGCTCTAATCCTGTCCCTTATCGACTGGCTCCGGCTCAATCGCTCCGCGATCTGGATCGTCGTATCATTCAGGTCAGGCGAATCTTCGCCAGTTACCGCAAGCAGGCTCGCGCAGGGTATGTGTTTCGTAGAGAGACTATAAAAAATGAAATAACGGTAAAATTCTTCCATGATGCGGAGGCATGCGAGGCTGGGATCAAGGCCTTTCGTAATCTATGGGATAAAGAGGCTGATAAACTTGAACGATTCTTTGCAGAATGTGAATCCCCTATAACTGTAAATATCCAACGTCTCCTGTCCTACGACGATTGGTCGGTACAAGATCGTGTGGCTACATTCAATGCTAATCTTGATAGATATAATACTTCTATCCGCCTTCCTCGTGTGAATATGGCATGTGGTTTGGAGACTTTCCTGAAGGAAGCCTATGGGAAAGAAAGAATAGCAAACAAACTGAAAAAGAATGATTTTATACATAAAGGGTTGAAAACTACCTTCCGCCCAACCATGAAGTTTGACATATTCAAGGAATTGAAACAGCGGTATCCGTACATTTCTGCAAAAAACAAGATTCGTCTGATCAGGCTATACAACGCATGGTTCGAGGTCTCTGGCCGCTTCCCCAAAGCTGAGGACATACGTCCTCCACAACTGATCGATGCTGGTATTCCTGCTGCGGAGGTCGTCGGCCCGTGGTTCATTCGTACAAAAACTGTCAAAGGGCCGATGGACTGGATCAGGGAAAAAACAGTTTGGAATCAGGCTAATACCAGATCGCCGGGTGTCTTGCAGTGGCTGCTGGCTATTGGCCTTGATAGCAATGATCACCGTCTTGCCGACTCAATGCACCAGTATTACCATCATCATGGGCGCGTCCCGTCTGCACAATGGGCACGGCAGCGAAATAATGAATTAGAGGAAGAACGCAAACAGGCGGAAATCAAAGATCAGATTCCTGATGTTGAGTCGTGGTTGAAGTGTTCTCGTGAATGGCGAAAAGAGCCGGCACGGGTAGATATCCCAGATATGCCAGATCCGACGTTCCACGTTGTGGAGCCTCGGGAAGCTGCCGATCTCTGCCTTCGTGCTAGGAGAGATGGGTTATGCGTCATTGATGTTATCGTGAATGAGTTGATGGATGAGGATCCTTATGGGGAGCGCCCCGAAGATGTTTTGGACGCTGATGAATTAGCTGATTATCAAGCCGATCCGGTGTTTGAACGGAGCAAAGCAATGGGAGTCTGCACCCTCATCATCTCGACGGATCCCAAACGGAGGACTGTTGTGGGGCTGAATGAAAAGGGAATCTGCACCTCGGAGCATCACTGCACCGGAGTGCAAAACAAAGTGGATAAGCTCGCATGGGAATACTTCAAAGGTCCAGCATGAACGTAACTTATAAATACCGTGATGAACACAACCTTTGCCGGCAGTGCGGCATCCCCCTGCCACAACCATCTAAATACAAGCGCCACTGCGAGGCTTGTACTGTAAAACAGGCCACGAATGCCAAGGCTCGGTACGCTCGCAACCGAGCAGCACAGAGATGCACCGGCTGTGGAGGCGAGCCCCGCCCCGGAAAAACGCTCTGCTCAGCCTGCAAGCATCTCGTCGCCGGCCGTAGTCACGAATGGCGCGAGCGCCGGAAAGCCACCGCCCGCTGCATCTACTGCAACGAGCCGAAGTGGCATCAGTCCACCATGTGTCAGAGGCACTTCGTCGAAAAGCGTCTCGCCAACTACAAGGTTCCGAAAGACGCCGTGTCTATGATGCTGGCTCGGCTCGAAGCTCAAGACAATAAGTGCTTCTACACTGGAGTGTCCCTGGTTGCAGGTGTCAATCTCTCAATCGATCATTACCACTCGGTGAAATATAACCCCGACCGCATCAGTGATACCAGCAATCTCGTGTGGGCTGACGAAGCTACAAACAACGCGAAGCGGGAAACCCCCGTAGCCGTGTTCATCGCTATGTGTGAGCGTGTGATCGCCAACAAAGCCGCTATCCTCGCATGGGAGACCTCTCCGGAATACTTCAGGAAGCATTGACAAGCAAAACATACCCTTACCATAGGGGTATGTACCGCGCTCAACTTGAGATCGCCCTGCGCAACGGTCAGTCCGTCGTCGTCGGGTTCGATGACGACGAGTCGGTCAATCCCATCGTGGAACGCCTGAAAAAGGCGATGTCTGACGAGCATCACTTGTTCTCCCTGGAGATGAACAACCTCGCTGCGACCCCGCCAACCACGGTGGTCCACTACCTCCCGACCCGCGAAATCGT
>JBAYWJ010000481.1:0-2549 GCA_041674125.1 Kiritimatiellia bacterium | reverse complement strand
CAATGCCAACGGCGATGCCGCGCTTATTGCCCTCTATGGCCAGCTACACCTCGCGGTGCACCGAAAGGCTTCGGGTGATTTCCTGCGCGGCATTGATGCACAAACGAATCAGGAGCGGCCGGTTTTTCTTGGGCTCGCTGGTAAGGATGCAGGCCCCAACGGCGGCAATCACTTCATTGCCCTGCGAAAAAACCGGGGCGGCCACCCGAAAATGGGGCCCGTCACAATCGGGGATATCGGGCTGACAGTATCCTAGGCGGCGCGTGTCCTCCAAAAAGGCATCAAGGCGGGCTTGGGACCCCCAAAGTGTTTTGCCTTTGGTTTCAAAAGGGTGGGCGGCGTAGATCTTATGGGTTTGATCGGCATCCGCATGGGCAAGGAAAAGCAGGGAACTGGCTTTTTCGTAGAGCGGGATGATGTATTCGCGGCGCTGGATCACCACGCCGGGCCGGTTGCCGTCCACGGATAGTCTCTGATGGGTGTTGGTTCCGTCGAGTTCGAGCAATGTGAAGGCCGCGCTTAAGAGCTTGGCTTGGGTGCGTGCCAATATTTTCGAGGAAACGGTCAACAGGTGGCGTTCATCGTCCAGCGTTTGCAGTTCGTGAACGGTTCGTCCCAAAACAAAGCGCAGGGGGGATTTTTTCCGCGTCAACAAATGCTCCCGCTCCAAGGTTCGCGTGAATTTATAGACCGTGTTGGGTTTAAGGCCGGTCTTATTGGCGATTTGGGAGATGGAGCAGCCGTCTTCCACGCCGGCAACGGCATAGAGGACTTTCACTGCGCGTTGAATTGATTGGATGGAATCATCATGCGGCATGGCGGATCAATGATCCATTTTTTCGTTTCAATGGTCAAACCCCTACTTGTTTTTGGCACCCTGCGCCGGCAAGAGTTTCCGCTCTCACCATGTCGTCCCCCAATTCCACTATTCCCGAAAAACAGGCCCCTGCACGGTCGGCGCTGCATATTATTCCTTTTTCTCACCTGGATCTGTTTTGGGCGGGAACCCGGGAGGAATGCCTTTCGCGCGGCAATACCATCATTTCGCAGGCGCTCGATTTGCTGGAGCAGTATCCAGATTTTACCTACCTGATCGAGACGGTTAATTTTCTCAGCCACTATGTGGAGTGTTATCCGCATGAGAAGAAGCGGATAGAGCGTCTGGCGGCCACCGGAAGGCTGGAGCTGGCGCCTCTCTGGAGTGCCATTTATCAAAATTTGCCGGGAGGGGAAACCCTCGCGCGCAACGCTCTCTATGCAAAGCGGTATGTGCGGCGGCATTTTTCCAATGACCCGGAAACAGCTCACTTCGCGGACTTGCCGGGTTATACACCGCAGTATCCTCAGATTGCCCGGTTGGCCGGAATCAAGCAGGTGCTCATGTCGCGCGGCGGTCCCGTGGATAATCCCGTGTTTGTTTGGGATGGATTGGATGGCACGAAAATCCCGGCATATTATACAGCGCTGGGTTATGCGGCCATTGCCGTGCGACTGGACTGGCACAAAGACTACGCGGTGATGGCCGGAAAAACCGAGGCCGCGGCGGGCTCGTTCTTTTCGGACGATAACCAGCTGCGTCTGGCCCACTGGGGTTGCGATCTTTATGGGTTGCATGAAGACATCATTCTCAACGTCCGCCGTTGGAACGGAGAGAAGACGCGCAAGCTGCTGTTTTCCACTCCGGCGCAATTTTTCAAGGAGGCCTCGCACGTTGAAGGGATGCCGGTATTGAAGGGCGAAATTCCTTCCGCCTGGCCGAATATCGAGGGTTCCTGGCCGGATATTTGGCCGGAGGATTTGTCCTGCGAGCATGCCCTGCAAATGGCGGAGTTTCTTTCCGCCTTCTGCCTGCTCAAGGGATGGACGGATTATCCATCGCGGGAACTCGAGGATGCGTGGAAGGCGCTGCTCGACGGGATGGACCACAATCAGAACGCGCAGGGAGGAAAGGAAGCGGATCGCGACAAACTTCAGCTCAAGCTCTACAGCCGTTTTGTGGCGGAACGCATCAGGGACCGGATGGCTTGGCGCTTGGCCGCACAGATTCCCATGCCGGAGCCCAGTGGCTGCTCAGCGGTTGTATTCAACTCCATGTCCTGGCGACGGTCTGGAATTGCCAGAGGCCGGGTCGCGATTTACGGCACGCCCAAGTCCAGTGATATCGATCCGTATAGATCGGGGGTTATGCTGCGCAATGACCAGGGAGAGACGGTTCCCTTCGTGACGTTGTCCCGCCTTGAGGGGATATCCATTACGATGGAGATCGCCTTTCCTGTGGATGAGGTTCCCTCCGCCGGTTACAGGACTTGGCACCTCGTGCCGGGGCGCAATCCGATCAATGACGCGCAGACCTGTGAGATCAGCTTGGATGGAGTGACGAAAAACGACGCCGGCGTTTCCAGTCGGCTTGATCCCCGCCGCAACGAGGGACACGACGCCTACGGGAATAAATTCTTCCAACTCACGGTGGACCGCGTCACCGGAGAGATCTCGGTGAGCGACCGGGCGACCGGACGTCTGTTGCTTGATAAAATGGCCGTGATCGGGGT
>JBAYWJ010000480.1:0-2551 GCA_041674125.1 Kiritimatiellia bacterium | reverse complement strand
CCGGCTTGGGAGTATCCAGGCTAAGGGGCAGCATGCGGGTTGCCATGCCGGCTGCCAGTATTATGGCCTTGCGGGGGGTGTTATTCATTGTTATCAAACTGACCGCCGCAAGTATGCCATTGACTTCATTGATTTCAATGCAATAAAGTATCCAAAATTCAAAGGCAAAACAGCAAGCGTAAACCAGGAGCATGGAAATGCCGGAAAATTTCCTTCGGGTCGATGGGTTGCGTTGTGAACACCGCGCCAATCCGCTTGGCATTGATGCGCCGAATCCGCGCCTGGGCTGGATCATTCATTCCCGCCAAAACGGGACAATGCAGTCCGCTTACAGGGTGCTGGCGGCTTCATCATGGAAAGCATTGGGGGATAATCGTGGCGATTTATGGGATTCCGGCCGGGTTGAATCGGATAAGTCTGTTGACATCCTCTACCGCGGCAGGGCCTTGAAGTCGCGCGAGCGGTGTTTCTGGAAAGTGAAAGTATGGGATAATCACGTTGGGGAGAGCCGTTGGAGCGAAAGCGCGCTCTGGAGCATGGGTTTGCTTGATATAAATGACTGGCATTCGCAATGGATCGGTTTGGATAAAGAGCCTTATGCGAGGCTTGGTTCAAAGTATTATGCCCCGTGCTATTTCAGGAAGGAGTTTGTTGTTAAAAAGAAGGTGGCGCATGCCACCCTGTACGCTTCCGCGCTCGGCTGGTACATGTTTCATATAAACGCCAAGCGGGTTGGTAATGATTATTTTACCCCGGGCTGGACTGACCCGCGCGTCAGGATTTATTACAACACCTATGACGTTACCGGACTTATCAGGAAAGGGGCGAACGCCATCGGCGGCGCGCTTTCGGGCGGCTGGTATCACTGGCCGGATTATGGCGAAAAAGCACGGCTAATGTGCCAATTGGAAATTTATTACGCTGACGGTTCAAAATCCCTGGTCGTTACCGGCAAAAGCTGGGCGGCTTCGGAAGGGCCGGAGAAGTATGCGCACATTCTTTACGGAGAATTATGCGACGCGCGCAGGTCAATTCCCGGCTGGGATAAGCCGGGTTTTGATGACTCAAAATGGGAAAAACCGAAGACAGGACTGGAGTTGGATAAGGCGCTTAAATGCATGCACAATGCGCCGGCCAGGCCGGTAATTGAGGCATACCCCGGCGAACCGGTGCGTGTTTTCAAGGAACACCGCCCGGTCGCGGTTACGAACCCTATACCACACGAAGTATATATTTTTGACATGGGATCGAACTATGCCGGCTTTGTCCGGATCAAAGTCAAAAATCCCCCGAAAGGGCAGGCAATCCGCCTGCGGTTCGGCGACTGGCTGCATTCTGATGGCTCGCTCTACAATGAAAATCTGCGCGGGGCCAGGCCGATGACGGATGAATATATCTGTTCCGGCAGGCCGGAGGAGACCTGGCAGCCTCGTTTCACCTTCCGCGGCCACCGCTACGTCGAGGTGACCGGCTGGCCCGGCAAACCGGACCATGACAGCATCACAGGCATTGAGTTAACCCAGGATGTGAATTGCTCCCTTAACTTCTCATGCGGCAATGCAATGCTCAACAAGCTGCACGAAGCTTTGGCACAGACCCGGCACGCCAATACGATCGAGGCACCGACTGATTGTTCCCAGCGTAATGAGCGTCAGGGGTGGGGCGGGGATGCCTTGCTGTTTTCAAGGACGGCCAATTACCTGGCCGATATGCAGGCCTTTTACCGCAAGTGGCTGAGGGGGGTGTTGGATGCCCAGCATGAATGCGGCGGCTTTGCCCGCCTGGCTCCGGCCAACCATGGCTATTATGCCGGGGATTCAGACGGCATGCCGGCCTGGGCCGACATAGGGGTCTTGCTGCCATGGTATCTTTACCGGCATTATGGCGATGCGGAAATCCTTGCGCAGTTCTACCCGGCCATAGTCCGCTACCTGAAATTCAGGCTATCCACACTAAAAAATTATTTGTGCGATAACAGCAAGTTTTATTACGGCGACTGGAATGCCCTGGACATGTTCTGGAACGCCAAGAAGTCGGAATGGGGGGCGGATTCGGCAATCGCTTATGCCGCCTATACAGCCCTTGCATTCAGGACTGCGGCGGGTATCGCCTCTGTGCTGCGCCATGCTGATGACGCCGCCAATTTCATGGATTCATTCGGCCGGATAAAGAAAGCTTTTAACAAGGCCTATGTCGGGAAAAATGGTATGAAGCATCCCACCCAGGGCAATTGCGCCCTGGCGCTCTCGTTTAACCTGATTGATGAGCCGCTCAAGGCAAAGATTGCCCGCCAGCTCGTTATGGCATTTCGTAAAAGGAGCTGGAACATAGGCGCCGGAATCCTTTCGGCAGGTGAAACGCTCTTTGCCCTGAGCGGCGCAGGACATCTGCAAGAGGCGTATAATGTCCTCCTCAACGATACATTTCCTTCCTGGGGCTACATGGTCAGGTGCGGCTCGCCGGCAATCTGGGAACACTGGGGCGCGCGTCGCCCGGAACTGCGGGAGAGCGCGGAAATGTTTGATGCCTGTGCCAGCGGTGTTAGAAGCGG
>JBAYWJ010000479.1:0-2552 GCA_041674125.1 Kiritimatiellia bacterium | reverse complement strand
TCCCGAAGCGCCGCCCGAGCTCTTCCGCCGCTGCGCGCTGGTCATCCGGGGTCAGGATGCGGCGGCTGAGGATCAATTCAGCTTCGGGCGCGTTCGGGGTGATCACCGTGGCAAGCGGCAGGAGCTTTTCGCAGAGCGCGCGCAGGGCCTTTTTCTGCAGGAGGTCATGGCCGGAGGTGGAGCGGCAAACGGGGTCTATCACAACGTGCCTGAAGCGGCGCCGGCGCAGGGCGGCCGCCACCGCGAGGATGATCTCCTCGTTGAACAGCATGCCGGTCTTGATTGCCGCGACCGGGAAATAGTCGCAGACGGCGTCGATCTGCGCGGCGACCATGCCGGCCCCGGCCGCATGCACCGCGGTTATCGTGCGCGGGTTCTGCGCGGTGAGGCAGGTGATGGCGGATGTGCCGAAAACGCCCAGCGCGTAGAAGGTTTTAAGGTCCGCCTGAATCCCGGCCCCGCCGCCGCTGTCCGATCCGGCGATTGTCATGACGACCGGCATGGATTTTTTAAATTTCATGATTCCGGGGCGGTTTTTAAGCCGCTAGTTTAAACTGCTGGCGCCGGTTGAAAAAATAACAGGTCCTTCGGCTAGGCTCAGGACAGGTCCTTCGACTAGGCTCAGGACAGGCTGAGCGCTGTGGATTCAGAAACACAGAATTCTATACGCAATGGGATATCCTTTAAATCACTGAAAGATAGCCGTTGCGGCAAGTCCATTTCAAGATCAATTTCCAGGAACTATGCAAATCGAATCAAGCCTTGCCATTACAATGCCTTTTCTGGTAAGAACGCATCAATTTGAAAGGGTGAGATATGGACATGCAGTCACTGTTCGCGGAAAGGATCGGCGGCGCCGCATTCGGCCTCTCGGACCAGGTCTATAAGTTTGAAAAAATCAAGCGCGCCAAGGCCGCTGCGCGCAAAGAGCACCCGGGCGTGGAGCTCCTCGATTTCGGGGTGGGCGAGCCCGACCAAGTTGCCCCCGGGCCCATCCGCCGGGCGCTGAAGAAGGCCGTGGACGACCCCGCCAACCGCGGCTATGCCGACAACGGCATAAGGGAATTCAAGGTTGCCGCGGCGGAATACATGCGTAATTTTTTCGGTGTGGAAGGCCTGGACCCGGACACGGAAATCAACCATAGCATCGGCTCCAAGCCTGCCCTGGCGATGCTGCCGCTGTGCTTTGTGAACCCGGGCGACGTGGTCCTCGCGACCGTGCCCGGCTACCCGGTCATGGCGACCCACTCTCAATACCTGGGCGGACGGGTTGTCAAGGTGCACTTGCGCCCCGAAAACGGGTTTTTGCCGGACCTTAAACAGATTGACCCCGAAAGCGCCCGGCGCGCCAAGCTTTTTTACGTCAATTACCCGAACAATCCCACCGGCGCCGCCGCCACGGAAAATTTTTTTGACGAGCTCGTTGCCTTTGCGGACGCCAACAACATCCTCGTTGTGCAGGACGCCGCCTACGCCACGCTCGTATACGGGCGCAAGCCTCTCTCCATACTGGGCCGCCCGGGCGGCAAGGAGGTTGCCGTTGAGCTGCACTCGATGAGCAAGAGCTACAACATGACCGGCTGGCGCCTGGGGTTCGTGGCCGGCTCCGCGCGCGCGGTGAAGGCCTACGCCGAGGTGAAGGACAACATGGATTCCGGCCAGTTCAAGGCGATCCAGGTTGCGGCATGCGCCGGCATTGCCGACCAGAGCCTGTCGGCAAAAATAACGCGCCACTATGAGCGCCGCCTTAAAAAGATGGCCAGGGTGCTGCGCGCGGCCGGGTTTGCGGCAAAAATGCCCGGCGGCACGTTTTACCTGTATGTGCCGGCGCCGAAGGGGGCGGGAGACACAAGCTTCGCTTCCGCCGGCGAGGCCGCGGACTGCCTCATCCGGCAGCAGCTGGTTTCCACGGTGCCATGGGACGACGCCGGAGCTTTCCTGCGCTTTTCCGCCACCTTCGAATCAAAAAACGCAAAGGATGACGACCGTGTCCTTGGCGAACTGGCGGCGCGCCTGGCGCAAGCCGGGCTGAGGTTTTGATTAAAACAGCCGCAAAGAGGCACAAAACTCACAAATAAAAAATAAAAAAATGTGCTTCTGATTTTGTGTTGCTTGTGCTTTTTTGTGGCAAAAAAGATTATACTATGAAAACATTTGTATTAACTGCCTTAAACCAGATGGAAATGCGCGATGTTCCCATGCCGGAGATTAAATCTCCGGCCGATGTGCTCCTGAAAATATCCGCGGTGGGCGTCTGCGGCTCCGACATTCATTATTACAAGACGGGAAGGATCGGATCGCAGGTGGTTCAGTATCCTTTCACGGTCGGCCACGAAAGCGCCGCGTTTGTGGAAATAACCGGCCCCGCCGTCAAAAAAGTCTCGCCCGGCACGCTGGTGGCGGTCGAGCCGGCCATGTCTTGCGGGCGGTGCGACCAGTGCCTTGCAAACCGGCCCCACACCTGCCGCAGCCTGCGCTTTTTGGGCTGCCCCGGCCAGGCCGAAGGCTGCCTCTGCGAATATATCGTCATGCCGGAGGAATGCTGCGTGCCG
>JBAYWJ010000478.1:0-2581 GCA_041674125.1 Kiritimatiellia bacterium | reverse complement strand
TCTCCCATTATCCGCGGCGTTCAGTGGTGCCGGTACCGGCCGTTTTCACCCCATTGATGGCGCGTAATTTCGCGGAAATGACGGACCGGTTCGTAGGAATCTACACTGAACTCTCATGGGGAAACCCCGCGAAAAACAACAATGTCCTGGTCGGCCTCCCCGGGATCAACCACCTGATGATCTACCTGCATTCCAGGTTTACGTGGGACAGGAACCTCGACATGCAGGCAACGCTGGCGGACTATTACGAAAAGTTTTACGGGCCGGCCCGAAAGGAAATGCGGGAATTTTTCGAATACGCCGAAGAGGTCTGGTTGCGCCCGGAACCGCGCGAAATCACGGCTTTCAGCGGCTTCCTGAAGCCGGCGGACGTGCCAAAATATTTTGAAATCCTCGAGCGCGCCAGGGCAAAGGCAGGCGACACGATCTACGGACGGCGCATAGACTTCATCGCAAAAGAAATTGAGCCCATGAAAAACCTTTTCAGCGAGCTGAAACGCACCGGTCCCTACGTCCGCTTGCGCAAGATGAAGGCAGCCACCGGGATTGACGGCGACCTGGACAAGCCATTCTGGGCCAGTAACTTCCCGGACGAAAAAGTCTGGCTCAAGGACTGCGTCACCGGGGTTGCCCCGGATATCAACCGGACCAGCGTCGCTTTCCGCTGGCTGCCGGATGATTACCTGCTGGTGGGCATCACCTGTTTTGAACGCCGCATGGACAGCCTGAAGGCAAATACTGCCGCCACGGCAAGGGATGAACACAGCATTTATAACGATGACAACATTGAACTGCACCTGGAGACTCCGGAAGGATACCGGGCAGTGATCGTGGTCAACCCCAACGGCTCGGTCCGCGACACCTGCGCAACCGCCGACGCGGCCGACGTGCCGGAGGCTTGGAGCATCGAACAGGCGGCGGTGAAAAAGCTCTCCGACCGCTGGACGGTCGAAATCAAGGTCAAGGTGCCGGGAACAATGCCGACCAAGCCTTACCCATGGGGGGTAAACGTCTTCCGCCAGCGCCTGGCGGGGGGAGAGCCGGAATTTTATGCCCTCTCGCCAACCGGCGGCGGGTTTTTGAACGCGCCGACCAAGATGGGCAACCTCTACGAGATTCCGCGCTGAAAATATATTCGCGTTCACCGCTTATCCCGCCCGGCGGCGTGACCAAACATCAAGCCGTGGATTGAACTTGCGCGCGATCCTGCTATACTCCTCCCAATTCAAAGAGAAAAAAAACCGCACTTATAAAAAGGAACAACCGGGATGAGAAGGACGCTTGGATTGAACATATCTATCGGCCCGCGCCGGCTGGTGACGCGCAAAGGCGTGCGCGAGCCGCAGCTGCTGAAACTGCAAAATGGCGATTTGCTCCTGACCTATCACGTCCAGCCGGACACCCATTTCGCCGAGCGCCACGGCCTGCGCTCGCGCGACGGCGGTAAAACCTGGGAGCCCGAGCCGCGCCGCGCCCACCGCGAGCAGGCCATCGGCCAGGGCAAAAACGGACTGGTCCTCGCCCCGGATATTTACACCTTCGAGCGCAAGCCCGGCGAATACCTGGGCTCCTATTTCAAATCAGTTGACGGCGGCAAGGCCTTCACCGGCCCACACCAGACGGCGGTTCACATAAACCGCGTCAGGAGCGAGGAATACCCCACTCCGCCTCATATTCCGGACAAAGACCATCCCATGCGGAAATTTTACCAACCCTTGCCGCAATATTATTTCCCGACTGTAAAGAAAAGCTCTCGCCGCATGGGGTTTTCGTTCTGGCGTTACCTGATTGAATACCGCGGACGATGGCTCGCGCCAATGCAGGGTCACTTTCACGGCGACCGCAAATACCGCACCATCCTGGTTGAGTCGAAAGATTCCGGCCGGACATGGCGATTCTTGAGCACGATCGCCTACGTCTACGACCGGTTTGACGGCGACGGCTACTGCGAGCCGGCCCTGATCGAGGCGGCCGACGGCTCCCTGCTCTGCGTTATGCGCTGGGGCGGCAACGCCCCCCTGGGCCAGTGCCGGTCGCTGGACGGCGGAAAAACCTGGAGCGCTCCGGAGAAGCTGGCCGGGCACGGGGTGGATCCGGATCTATTCCTCATGTCCAACGGCGTCCTGGCCTGCACCTACGGCCGGCCGGGGCTGCACATCATGTTCAGCGAAGACGGCTGCGGGTGCTCCTGGGGCTACCGGACCCAAATCGGCGCCTGGCGCAGCTCCACCTACATGGGGATCGCCGAGATCGCTCCCGGCAAACTGCTCCTGGTCTACGACCAGAACGAAAGCAACGAGGAAGGCTCCGGCCGCGACCCGAAAAAATGCTTCATCGGCTCGACAACAATAACCGTCACAGACAAAAACAAGCCCGCATAAAATAACGGATGAAAATTATGAATTCCTGCAAAAATATTATCGCTCTCCTGATTGTTTGCCTATCGGGGTTTCTCGCTGCTGCTCCCGCCACAATGGCGGCCGCAATCGTCCAGGATGGCAAGGCCGTGGCGGTTATCGTCATCGCGGAAAATAGCCCGCGCATGGTCAGGCTGGCAGCCCTTGAACTCCAGACATACATT
>JBAYWJ010000477.1:0-2586 GCA_041674125.1 Kiritimatiellia bacterium | reverse complement strand
TACAACTTTCGTCTGATGGCCAGTCGATCGACGAGAGCTTTTCCCGCGCTGTACTCGCTAGCGCATCGCCCTACCGGTCAGACCACTTTTCCGGCCTGCTGGAAGTGAAAACCTTGTTCGGGGCAGCCTTGCTGTTACCGGCACGGACCATCAAGCAGGTCGGGGGATTCGACCCACTTTTCTTCGCATACGGCGAGGAGGAGGACCTCTGCCGAAGAATTCGGCGCAGCGGATTCAAGCTCGTTGTTACTCCAGAAGCCCCCGTTATTCACAAACGGACGAATGAGAATCGCACCGTCAGCGATTTTGTCCTGTTTCTCCGATTGAAGGGCGCTTACCTTTACAACCTGAAAAATCCTGAGCTCGGATTTCGCTATGCAGTTAAGCACTTTGCTCGCGATTTTCTTCTTGATGTACAAGGCAAGCGTTCAAGCACTTACCCCTTCAACAAGTATCCGATCAAACTTCACAATGTTCTGCGAGCGGGTGTGTGGGTAGCACGACATGTTTTTTCAATACGGCAGCATCGAAAGCTTGATCGTACTATTGGCCCTTATGTTTGATAAACGCGGATATGCACGAGCTATTCATGTTCATCAGCCGTGATTTTGGTTATGAGTCTTATGAGTGACGGTCCATTCCTCCAGAATCCTGCAAACACCACAACTGGCAGAACAACGGTGGTGATTACGACGCACAATTATGGGCGTTACCTGGCTTGGTGTATTCATTCCGTGCTCGCGCAAACGCTGCGGCCAGCCCAAATAGTTGTAGTGGACGACGCGAGTGAGGACAACACGGAAGTTGTCTGCACCCAATTCTTGCCGCAAATCGAGTACTACCGGGTTGAGTATCGGAACGCCCAGCAATCAAGAAACTTCGGTCTTGCCAGGGCTTTGTCCGAATACGTTATTTTTCTTGATGCCGATGACTTCATGTCGGACTCAATGATAGAAAGTCTAGAGAGGGCGCTCAATGATCATCCAGGTGCGCGAGTAGCTTACTGTGACAAGTATGTTTTCGGAGACCCTGCCGCCATTCTCAAACTCAAGCTTCCGTACTATTGGAAGGCAGAAGACTTCTCAGTGCGTCATTTGCAATTTAAAAATTTCATCATGCTGACCTCGCTCGTCCGCCGCGAGTTTCTCTCGAATTTCGACGAGCGCATTCGCAGGCTTCAGGACTGGGACACTTGGCTTAGCATCCTGAAATCAGATGGACATGCCATCAGGGTCCCCGAGCCTTTGCTCCACTATAGGGTCCATGGCGACAACCTTTCAATCCGGCGCAAGGAACTGATCGAGCGCCTGAAGGTGATGACAAAACACGACTTGATACACATGGAGCACCTTGGGGCAGGCAACACACCGGATCAAACGATTACTCGCCATCAGGAGATTGTGGTGTACGCGATGGCCCCCGTGGTGACTGATGTCACTCCTTGGCACAATCTGTCAAAGACATTGGGCTGCCGGGTGCGGGCGATTGTCGCTGAGCCACGCCCAACCAATCAGGCTAGCCAACCCCAAGACACGATCATCAGAGATCGTAATGTCATCGTGCAGGCCGTTGCGTGTCCGTCGCTTGATGATTTGTTCTGGCGTTACGCTGGCGTCGCCTCAAACCCTGAGGTGGCCGCAGTGGTCAGGGTGAGTGATATCAGGGATCTTCGGAATGCGGGATTGTTTCGACAAACCACTGCGCCGGTCTTTCGGTCCGAACTGGATTTGGATGGTCTCCTCAACGCATCGTCACTGGAAGAACTTGGCACGTTCTCCCTCTCACCTGCGGCGATCCGCCTCCTGCTTTACTTGCCGCCGACTGCGAGACAGACAATTGGCAACCGGCTCCGCCACCGGGCCTCGCGCCTCTTGTCGGAACACATAACATGGAGATTTCGCACATGACGAAACAAGCCCGCGTAATCGCTTTCCATCTCCCCCAATACCACCCCACCCCAGAAAATGACGAATGGTGGGGTAAAGGTTTCACCGAGTGGACCAACGTCGCGAAAGCGAAACCTCTGTATCGTGGCCATATGCAGCCCCGTGTTCCGGCTGATCTGGGTTTTTATGATCTGCGCCTGCCAGAAGCTCGCCATGCCCAGGCGGAATTGGCGCGCGAGTATGGCATCGAGGGTTTCTGTTATTACCACTACTGGTTCGGTGGGAGACGAATCCTTGAGCGACCTGTCAACGAGATACTCAGCAGTGGTGAACCCGATTTCCCTTTCTGCCTGTGCTGGGCCAACCATAGTTGGAGTTCGGTATGGGACGGGACCAATAAGACCCTGATCGAGCAGACCTATCCCGGAATGGACGATCACCGGGCTCATTTCGACTGGCTGTTGAAGGCGTTTAGCGACCCCCGCTACATCACGATAGACGGCAAGCCCGTATTTCTGATTTATCGCCCTGATGACATCCCGGAGATCCAGAGCATGGTCGATCTTTGGCGTGAACGGGCCATCGCTGCGGGTTTGCCTGGCCTGTATTTGATCGGGGTTTCCCACCGTGACGAAAGATGGGATCCGCACCCTCTGGGGCTGGACGCATGCGTCATGCAGGCCCTGCCAAAGAGAGATGG
>JBAYWJ010000476.1:0-2589 GCA_041674125.1 Kiritimatiellia bacterium | reverse complement strand
GTCAGCAACGCGGTGCGGCTGACCGGCGACGGACTGGTCACCAACACCGTGGTTGTATCCAACGGTCAATATGTTTTATCAACAGCGATTGCCATCACCAATCCCATTACGGTGCGCGGCCTGAGCGGCCTGCCGGAGGACGTCGTTCTCGATTGCAATTACCCCGTCACCACCAATCGCGCCTTTTACATCAATCATGCCGGTGCGGTGGTGGCCGGATTGACGGTTACCAACGGCTGCGGCGGAGTGAGCCAAGGCGGCGGAGTGATTATCGCCCAGGGCCTGCTGACCAATTGCGTGATCACCGGTTGCCGGACGCTCAGCAGCTTTCAGGGCGGCGGGATTTATATTACCGGCGGTGAAATTCAAAACTGCGCCATTCGCGGAAACTCCAATGCGCCCACCGCCGGTGGCGGCGGAATCTATATTAAGGGCGGCCTGGTCCGCGATTGTTCGATTACCGACAATACCGCTGGATATGGCGGCGGCGGAATATATTTTGAAAAAGGGGCGTTATGGAACAGCCTCATCGCCGGCAATCGTACCGTGGGCACGGAAGGCGGCGGCGGGATTTACTTCCGCAATACTCTAACCAATAACCCGACATTATACAATTGTTTGATTGTCAGCAATTACAGCCAGGCGGCCGGTGGCGGCGTATATTTTTATAGCTCCACCACGGGGTCCGTGATCAACTGCACGATCGTCAGCAACACGGCCGCCACGTATGCCGGCGGGTTGTATTTTAACAAGGGCGGGTGGGCGCGGAATGTGATCGTTTGCAGCAACTTCGCCGGCAGCGGCGCCAGTTACCGGGAAATTAACGTGAATGGCACGCAATATTCCTTCACCAACTGCTGCATCGGGTACAATCCTTACGGCGCCACGCTGCAGGGAACCAACAACCTGCTGAATACCCATCCCGGCTATGTCAACCTGGAAGCGGGCGATTTTCACCTGCGCGAGGATTCGCCCTGCCTCAATGCCGGCGTGGATGATGCTTGGATGGCCGGCGCGGTGGACTTTGACGGGCGCCACCGGGTGGATGTATACCGGCGCCGCGTGGATATCGGGGCCTACGAGTTCACGCATGGCGGCACCATGTGGAGCATCCGCTGATACGGTCCGGACTGTAACGGCGTCCCTGTTCCGATTGTAGTGAAGGCTTCCAGCCTTCGCCAAGCTTCGGCGCGACACGCAGTTCGGCCGCGACACCCGACACCCGACACGCGACACGCGTCTCCCGCATCCTTCCCCCACACTCACCCGCCGATACTGGCGCGTTGCGCCATAATAAAATGTTACCCGATTGATAAAAGATAGCCGATTCGTTGCGCCATAATTGATGCTACCGGAGATTGTTGTTCAGGATTTGATTTTGTTTAAAGTCTATTTGACGTTTTAAGGTAAAGGGGTTGAGATGGCAGAACGTGTCGGCCAGCACGGTTTTGGCTAGTTCGGGCACATCGTTCGATTGCATCAGTCTCTGATAGGGTGTTATTGGAGCATCATATTTTTTGATATACTTGGAGCCGATTTTCTTTTTCTCAATCAGCTTGAGCGTGGGGCTGAAGAAATTGTTGAATAATGCCCACGCTTCGTAGAGCTGATTGATGGCCGGGATGAGTTTTTCCTCTTCGATCCGGCGGTAGCCCAACAACAGTCGGACATGCGTATAGTTTTTTTGTTCGACATGGGCGGTATCGTTTTTGTGATAGGGGCGGCCACGGCTGTAGTCGACGGGCATATGCCGATCATGAAAATAGCGGATCAAATGATGATTCAAGAACTCGCCGCCATTGTCGGAATGAAATCCGGTTAAGGGAAACGGGAGGCGTTGTTCGACATCGTTAATGCCCTGTTTGACGCCTTCGTAGCCTTTGTTCCAAACCGCCCGGTTCTCCGTCCAGCCGCTAAAAATGTCAGTTAAGGTAAGGCTCCAGACGAAGTTGCCATCCAAGCTGTTTCCGCAATGTGCCACGGTATCGGCCTCCATCACCCCGGGTTTGTTTACATCCGCATGATTCGTTTTAATCGGAATCTGGTTTTTCAGCAGACTGCCCGGTCGGGTTCCGCAACGGCCACGAACCCCATGCCGTTGTCGGACCGGCTTCATCAGCCGATCCAATGTCCGGGCGCTAATATTCAAAAGCCTCTTCCTCTGTTCGTCATTGATTCGGCCCTGGATCTGCTCGTAACACGGCAGCCAGATCGCTATCGCCGCCTTGAACCGAATGGCGCAAGGTCGGTTGGCCGTCAGCCATATGACTTCTAATACCTCCCGTTCGGCCTCGCCGTATTGGCTCGGCCTGCCAGGCTTCCGCTTCGGCACCCCTAGCACTCTGTTTAGCATCCTGATCGCGTGTTTGCGATGGTATCCGCAAACAGCAGTAAACTCGTCCAGAATGCGCTGCTTGCCTTCTAAGCTGGCCTTCTTATACCGAGATCGTATTGCCTCCACGTATTCCCGCTTCGTTTTTTGCACCATTTCTTGACGCCTCCTTTCGGTAGCATCAATTATGGCGCAACGATCCCTTTTGACCCTCCTTCTTTTTCCTTGTCCGGTAACATTTATTGTGGCGCAATGCG
>JBAYWJ010000475.1:0-2610 GCA_041674125.1 Kiritimatiellia bacterium | reverse complement strand
GACTTCCTTCATGGTGACGCTGTCGGCCAGCTTTTCCTTAAGCCAGGTGCGCCAATCCCAGTGAATTTCCATGGCAGAGCCCTCTTCCGGCTCCATGTTCATGGTCACGCTGACGTGCAACCCCAAGGGCCTGCCCCGGGAGCGGCACAGCTGCCTGGCTTCCCGGTAAAATTGCGTATAGGCCTCGCCCCGCAGGCGGCGGAAGGCCGCCCGGTCAAAATCGTCGGTCGCAAGCAGGTCGACCCCGTGCCGCCGCTTGAAATCATCCACGATTGGCTGCTCGAAGCCGAACTCGCCCCAGGCCACCTCGCTGTGATGGTTGCGGACGCGCAGCTCGATGCCGTCAACGCCGGCATCCAGCATGCCGCCGAGCACCGAAAGCCACCATTGGCGGGTCTCGACAAATGACGGTGACAGGATTGCCATGGGACCGGCCGCTTTGCCCCGCGCAACCGCCATGCACCCATAATTGTTATCCAGGGCAACCGGCGAAGCAATAACGTCATACCCCGGGAAAACGGCGGACGGGGTGTCCGGCCAATGATCAAATTCAATGCCGGATCTTGCAAAAGCAGGTTCCTTGTCATCCGGCTTCTGCCGGATGCGCGATTGAATTCCGAACGTCAGGCGGCGTTCCTCGCCCTTTTTGCCAAAGACATGAACCAGGTTAATGAGCGTATTCATGAAGGACCTGTCACGCCCCGGCGCGCACAGCGCGAGATAGGGTTGGGCAATGCAAAGACCATCCAGCCGCATGACGCGCGCGCGGCGCACCCGGGATGTTTTCCGGCCGCCGGAAGCGGTGTGCTCATAGACGGGATAGTCCTCGATGACTTCCTGCCGAAGCAGCGGACCTTCATATGGCCGGTAAGAGGCATTGTCATCGCTAACATAAAGCGACAGGTCCCGGACCGAAAAGGCGCAGGCATTGTCATCTTCCTTGACCAGGTCAATGCGCGTGAATACATCATTTTCCGCAGGGCCAAAGGCGCCCGGCTTGCGGCATGTTATGAATTCCCGCTGCTCGGCGGGGAAATTTGCGACCCAGCCTACCGGTCCCCCGATCCGCTGCAATCGGCCTTTAGCCTTTGCCTCGGGAGTGCCGTCGCCGAAGCTGCGGTGAAGCCCCAGGTCGAAAGGCTTGAACATCCCGAAGATCTCGATGCCGTGCGCGTGGGCCGCCCGGACGGCGGCCGGCAGGATTTCTCCGACCTGCTCGAACGTTTTGGCGGCGTTTTCGGCCACGCCCAGCGGGCAATGGTCCCACCAGCCGTTCGCCATGGGGCCGTAGTCGATCCAGTGGCAGCGGCGCACGCCCCACGTTTTGAACTCCGCAAAAAGCTCGTCGAACATCTTCCGGTTGAAAGGGGCATTGATGAGGTCGTCGAAAAAATCAACGTTCACTTCCAGGAAAAAATCCCGGCTTTGCCTCGGGGGTATTTGGTAGAGCGGGACTTGGCAGGGATTCCCCCCCGCGGCGCGCACGGAATGGATCAGACCATTGCCCCACATGTCCAGAAAAACCCAGCCCGTGAACGGCATCGGAAAACGATCTCCTGCGGCAACCACCTCCTGCCCGTCAACACAAGCGCGCAGGCGGCCCTGTTCAAATTCAAAAACGATGGAGCGCCGCCCGTTTTTTTCGGTGATGCGCGCCGTGCTTTCGCCGAGGAGATGCTGCTGCTTGGAAACATGGTGGCGCGGATAAGGCGTTCCCGGCAGGCAGAGCGCGATGCTCCTGTAATCAGCGTCCCCGCACTTGATCGAAGCGCCCGGATCGAACTCGGCCTCAATATCCACCCGCAGCGAGTCCCAGGATCCTTCTCCAAGGGGAATTGAAATGGCGGCGTGCCCCCCGACGCTCAGCGCGCCGCGTTCAAAAGAAAACTGGTCAGAGCCGGGATAGGTCGCGGACCAGCCCGCGGGCAGGCGGCCATCTTTGAACGTCGCCGTGGCAAGTTCTTTCATTGCGGCTCCTTTCGGCTCATCGCCGTATTTCACTTGACGTATTCTGAAATATAACCATTAGCAAACCAGCATTTTGCACCAGGCGCCTGGCGCGCGACATGGACAAAAACAGTCAGCGACCTGGCATCCTCCGGCAGCTCGACGTTGGCCGCAACTTCATGCCAGGCATCCGGCTGATCGGGGATAACCAGGGTCGCCACCGGGACAGAGTTTGCGCTCCTGTCCTTGCCGGCCTTGCAACGGATCTCGGCAGTATATATTCCCTGTTCGCCGTTGCGCTTGAACAGGAAACCGGCGCGCGCCTGCCTTGTGCCGGGCGTAACCCGTTCCTGGAAAGCAAGGCGCAGGCTGTAGATGCCACTGATGGTCAAGGCAAAGACGTTGCCGGGCACATCCTTACGGGTCATGGCAAGCGTGAAGGGCGAGCGGTCCGGGGTGCTGGCGCGGACAAAGAGACCGGCCTGCTCCAGGGCTTTGCCTCCAA
This sequence comes from Kiritimatiellia bacterium, assembly GCA_041674125.1. GTDB lineage: Bacteria > Verrucomicrobiota > Kiritimatiellia > JAAZAB01 > JAAZAB01 > JAQUQV01. Next base: position 158 of record JBAYWJ010000475.1, on the reverse strand, counting down.
GGTAGCCGCTGGGGCGCGATCCTTCCCCGAGCTGGTCAATAATTATTTCCTGGCCGCCGGACTGCACGTCGAGGTCCGGCGGCGCGAGCGCACGGCCGACTTCGTCCAGCTTTGACCGGTACAGCGGCTTCAATTCCCCCGCGCCGCTTGCGAGCCGG
>JBAYWJ010000474.1:0-2611 GCA_041674125.1 Kiritimatiellia bacterium | reverse complement strand
GAGCAGATGCTGGATGTGAAGCTCCCTACGATTACCGAAGGTATGAGCCAACATGATCTTTCCAACGGTGTCCAAAGGATAAAAAGCACGATAGATGCTCGTGTCGCGGCACAAGAGGGTGTAGGATCAAACAATCCGTCCGACGGGAAGGGACATTAGGTCCACATCTAAAGAGACCGTTGAAAAAGAAAAATTAGAATAGAAGACGGCTCGGTAGAGACGCCTCGCCCTACCAAATAATTCTAATTCTTGAAAGTAGGGTGGTCGAAGTCTATGCGGTTCGAGGTCAAGGAGTGATTCCCCACTGCTCGCCTACGCTCGCGGCCCCGGCCTACGTGGTATGTCCCGAAATCTGCCGAGGAGGCAGCTTCCGGTCCAACCGCTGCGGCCTTACGCTCCGTTACGCCCATCAAGCCTGTGGTGGCGGACGCGTCTACGCCGCAACCGCCATCCTCGGTTTCATACGCTTCACTACGCGAGCGGTGTTCGCGCCTATGGCGCTCACCTGTACTTGCCCCCGCGCGCCTCAAAACTCACGCCACGCGGCCCTCTTCGACTACGCTCAGAGCGCCGGCGGCAATACCGGAGTCAACCTGCTAACAAGATTTTTGCCATTGAAGGCCGGCGGCGGTTAGCATAGTATGGCTTGGTTTGTGAAACACGGGCAAGAATGATATGAGAAACACTATATGCCAGTTCATGGCCGCATTCGCCCTGGCCCTGGCCGCAGCCATGCCGGCGCGGGCCATGGACTTCATCCAGACCAACCGTTTCAACCTGGGCGCAGGCGAGGTTTTGGACAAGGAGCTCTGGCTTTCGGCCGAGTCCGCCGCCTTCCTGGGCGAGGCGCGCAACGACCTCTTCCTCATGGTCTCGTCCGGCGCCTGGGGCGGCCTGAACCCGGAAGACGGGCGCCTTACCCTGGCCGGCCGCCTTGAGAACGACGTCTGGGCGCTCGCCGGCAATATAGATCTTTCCGGGTCGGCTTGCGACCACGCGCGCCTGATGGCCAAATCCATCGTGATCAGCGGCTCGGTTTCCAACAGCGCCATACTCGCCGGGAATTCCATCCACCTCACCGCCGCCTCAAGCATGGGGCGGGACGTGATGATTTTCGGCGAAAACGTGATAGTCGAAGGCAATGTTGACGGCAACCTGACCATATTCGCGAAATCCGCCACCCTCGACGGGCAGTGCTCGGGCAACGCAAGGATCACGGCCGGCGACATAGTCGTCCTGCCGCGCGCCCGGGTCGCGGGCGACCTGGTCTACACCTCGCCCGCCGAACTGGTGCCGGACAAGGAGGCCGTCGTGGGCGGGCGGCTGGTGCGCGTGGCGGAGGAAGTTTCAGAGGCCGGGCCCAGGCCGCTCGTGTCGTGGCCTTCGATCATCCTGCAGTCGTGGCTCCTGGCCGGGGCGCTTTGCGTTGCGGCGCTTATGCTCTTCCTGTTTCCGGCCTTCATGCACGAATCAGCGTCACAGCTCAAGCTCTCGGCCTGGAAGGCGTTGGCGGTGGGATTTGTCGCCGCCTGCCTGGTCCCGTTCGCCTGCTTTTTCCTTGCAATTTCAATCGTCGGCCTGCCGCTCGCTGCGCTGGCGGCGATGGCGTTCATGGTGATGGCCTACCTGGCCAAGGTTGCCGTGGCGCTCTTCATCGGCACCCTGCTTATCCGCCCCGAAACAAGGGGGATCAGGGCGCTGCCGGCCGCCGGCCTGGGGCTCCTGCTGCTCTACGCCGCGGCGGGTTCAGGCCTGGCGGGCAACATCGTCTCCTTCCTGATCGTCTGCCTCGGGCTGGGCGGATTTATCATGGCGGCATTTGCGCGGCGCGCTGCGGCCCGGGCCCCCACCCCGACGGCCTAGAACCTCGTCTGTTTCGTTTCGCGGCAAAACATCATTGCCCGGCGGCTTTCCCGCGCGGATCTACCGGGCCGGCACCGGATTCCGGCTGGTGCGGCCGGTCCTCTCCGAGGCGCGTATAAAAGACAGAGGTAAACTCCGGCGCAATCGCAGGGCTCAACTCGTGCTTCAAATAAATCAGGACGTTGGTTCCTGATTCCACGGTGACTTTTTCGGATTTAACCTTGCAGGCGCTGTTGGTTTCCATCCATTGCGCGAGGGCCTGCTCGTTCGTGAGGCGGCAGGCCGCGGCATGCACCCGCCCGACTTCAAAACTAAGCTCCTGGAGCGCGCGTGCTTTCCGTTCCGCCTTGAGGGACACCAGCTGCGATTCCAGGATGACCGCCGCGGTTACAGCCACGACCACGAGGGCCACCAGGATTTCAATCAAGGTAAAACCATTTCTCGCTTGTTCACTGGAGATTAAAGTAATTTGGCTCTTCTGCAGTATCATTTGCATAAAATTCGAAATACGAATCCCGAAGCACGAAACAAATACAAATGATAGAAATTACAAATACGAAACTAGAAAAAACGTTGCGCAATTGAATTATTTTGAATTTTCATGTTCGAATTTGTTTAGAGCTTCGGATTTCGTGCTTAGAATTTAAGTGCAACCGGCAGGCAACGTTTTCGATGTTTTTTCACAGATCCGAGCTGGAAATATCGGCGGCGTCGCCGGAGCCGCCGGGCTCGCCGTCGGCGCCGTAGG
>JBAYWJ010000473.1:0-2613 GCA_041674125.1 Kiritimatiellia bacterium | reverse complement strand
TCAGATCGTCGGTGTATTTGCTTTTCCCAACATAGATCTTGACCGGGATGTTTTTATCCGGCGCATTCGTGACCGCCAGCTTCGCCCCGCTGATTTTCTCAATGAAAGTTTGCAGTTCCGAAGCTGCCAGCCTGGACATCCGGGCGGGCTTGTCGGCAATGATGATTTCCGCCTGGGGTTTGCCGGCCTTGACGATGAATGTTTCTCCGGAAACGGAAGTAGCAAACACTGCCGCAACAATACCGAATGCTGCTGCCATGAAGCGTTTGAATCCTGTCATTGTTTTTCTCCCTTTCATTTCTGTTATTTCGACCACATCTCCGCGAATTTACCTGGCACCTCGAACACATTGGTTCCGGTTGGAAAGGAGGCCAGGCGCTCCACGCCCCCGTTCCGCGCCCTTTGCCGGACAACGTTGAAATACCACGGGAAAAGCTGGGTCGGCATGTTTCCGCTCACGCCGATAAGGGGATCTATCGTCCGGGCGTTTTCGCCCGCGACCGGCACGCGGACCTCGACGCTCCAATAGTCCTCGCCGACATGCACGGCGGCGGCGGACCCCGAACTCCACCGTGGTTCAACGCCGCCAGAGCAGTCGGCATCCTCCATTACGCCGGCCGGATTGACGGTGATTCTGTAGTAGGAATGCATGGGCGTCTCCAGGAGTATTTCCACAAAATCACCCTTCCGGATATCCGTGCTGCCGGCCTGCGTGGCGCCGCGATTCAAGTTCGTCACATCCGGCTCGCCGCACCGGATGCCGAAATAGAGCGCCGCGCTGTCCCGGAAGACCCGCACGGAAGTTCCCAGCCCCTTTTTCGGCCACTTTCCGGTTTCAAGGTCGTACATCTGGAGAGTCCGGGCATTCGGCCAGTATTTTTCATCGTCCAATTTGCCGTCGAGTTTTTTGCCGGACAGCGTAAAAACTGGCAACACCCGCGTCTGGGGAGCATTTTCGCGTTTCTTCGACAGGCGGTCGCGCAACAGTGAGAGCGGTTTTACGTAATCCGCGACCAAGTCAATCCGTCGGCCGTAAATGGAAACCGGCGGCGCCGCCGCCCTGGCGGCAGACAGCAACTTCACCGCCTCGTCAATTGGTTCGGCCTTGACCTTCATCAGCGGCCAGTTGGCTTCGGAAAATTCGATGAAGGCCTTCATTTGCTTCGCGGCCGGGCCGTAAAAAAGAGTGTAGAATTCGTCCAGCAGCGCGTCCAGATCCTGGTCCGCATCCCACCACAACCTGGCCGTGGCATAGATATTCAGGTGCATCACGGCCATCGGATTCCACGTAAATTTGGAGGGATCGCTGTGCATGTAAATTTCGATCTGCTCGCCCTGCGAAGCGCCTTTCAACGCCTGTAAATCCTCGGCCACCAGGCGGGGGAAATAAACCGGCAGGCCTTCATAGCCGTAACGCTTGCTGCTGTGCAGGTAATAGTCGTAGATGAAAATTTCCCTGGAAGGCAGCTTGTCCAGCCAGGCCTGCCGCAGCGCCCGGGCCGCGTCGCGGGCCGCCCGGTCATGATAGTCCGAGCGCCACTGGCACAGCCAGATCGCCAGGTTGGGGCTGAGCTTGTCGATCTTTTCCGGCGGCAGCTTGTAGGCGCTGTAGGATAGACCGCTGACCTTGCGATCCGGATTGCTTTTATAGAGTTCGGCCGCCGCACGATTAACATATCCAAAAACGTAGTCCGACATGCTGCCGTCGCGGCCGCGGTCCGGCGTATCCAGCCCCTTGCATAATTCGCACCCGCACATGGCGGACCCGTAGCCGTCGCAGACATCCAGGCTGAGCATCGGCTCCTTGCGAACGTCGAACATGAACCGCGCGAACTTGAGCTGCTGCTTGAAAAGCCCTTCCGATGAAAGGCACGGCGCGCCGCTGTAGGAATGGTTGGTGGCCCGCTGGCCGTCCCAGAGCGCGTACCAGTCCGGGTGCGCCTTCTTGACCTCGTCGCGCATGTAAATCCACTTGCTGCCATGGCACAGCTGGGTGTTGCCGATCAGGTCGGATCCGACGTTACACCCCATGCGCATCTTCCAGAGCGTAATCTCAATGCCCCCGCGCCAGAAACTGAACATCCGCAGGGGAAAATCCGGTTTCACGGTTTTTTCAAATGCAGGCAGGAGGATGGTTTCCTTTTGCGGAACGATCTCGCCCAGTTCCCCCGGGAAATACCAGCGCACGCCCAGGGAACGCAGGAATTCATAAACGGCGTTCAGGGTGCCGGCATCGTCCTGCGACCAGACATTCAGGTTGGTATGGTAGCTCCCGTGCAGCCCGGAATAGGGATAGGCGTAATAATCGCCGGGGTTGAGAGCGTCCCAGTCCTTCTTCGCCCGCGCCACATCACTTTTGTCGTGGGGATAAGGCTCCAGCGGCATGAAATCACCGTCGGGGCCAAGCAGGGCCAGCCAGTTTTCGCCGGAGGCCATCCGGAAGGCGCCATGGGCCAGGCTATCGGTCGAAAGCTTCAGGTCATCGGTGTATTTGCTTTTCCCAACATAGATCTTGACCGGGATGTTTTTATCCGGCGCATTCGTGACCGCCAGCTTCGCCCCGCTGATTTTCTCAATGAAAGTTTGCAGTTCCGAGGCTGCCAGCCTGGACAT
>JBAYWJ010000472.1:0-2618 GCA_041674125.1 Kiritimatiellia bacterium | reverse complement strand
AGGGTATCGTCGTAGCGCAGGTAGAGCTTCCCGCCGGCTATGACCGGATGGGCCCAGCTCGGGCCGTTGCCCTGGACGGTGAAATCACCGGCAAGGCTGAACCCGGAAGGATCGGCCGGGCCGAGGCCGGCGCGGCCGCCCTTTTCGCTGAAGAGATAAAGCATGCCGTCGGCGTAGCAGAGCGAGCCCTTGCCGACCGCGGGCACGTTCCATTTTTTCTCGCCGGTCTTGAGGTCCAGGCAGGACCAGCCCTGGGCGTGGTTGCCGTAGATGAAGCCATCCTTGATGATGTATCCGCCGTGATGGCAGTCCATGTCGCGCGTGCGCCAGGCCTCGGTGGCCGTGACGGCCCCGCCGGGGCCGGCCGCGAGCTTGAGGCAGATGCCGCCCTTGCCGTAGCCGTTGGCCCAGAACACGTAGCCATCCTCGTAGGCGGGAGTCGGGCAGTTGGCGGTGTTCCCGGCGCAGAAGTTATTGGACCAAAGCGTCTTGCCGGTGCGGGCCTCGACGGCAATTATGCCGCCCTGCGTACCGTTGATGATCATGAGGGTGTTGTTGAATTTGGCAAGAATCGGGGAGCTGTAGTGCGCGTTGGCGAACTGGTCGGAGCCCCAGACCTTTTCACCGGTCTTCTTGTTAAAGGCAACGATGCAGTTCTTGCCGCCGGGTGTGACGAAGGCCATGTCGCCGGCCACCAGGACCGATTCCGCAAACCCCCAGGAGGGCATGGTTCCGCCGAATTCGGAAAACTTTTTCGCCCACTGCTCCGCGCCGGTCGCGGCGTCGTAGCAGCCCACCTTGCCCTGGTCAGTCACGATGTAGAGCTTGCCGCTGTCATAGGTGGGCGAAGAGCGCGAGCCGGAATGGCTCGCCACAAATTTGTCCTCGATGGGATTGGACCACTTGATTTTGCCGTCCATATCCAGCTTGACGAGGTGCAGCTTGCCGTCCTTTATGCCGGAGATGTAGATTGCGCCGCCGGCCACGGTGGCGCTGGAAAACCCGGCCCCGATTCCGGCGGCCTTCCAGGCAAGCTTCGGCCCGCCTTCGGGCCAGGTCTTGATGAAACCTTTTTCAACCGACTTGCCGTCGCGGTTGGGACCGCGCCAGCCCGGCCACTCGCCGGCGGCCCCGGCCGCGTTAAGGTTCAATGCAATGAGGCCGCAAGAGACTGCCAACATTATTTTTCCGGTCATGTATTTGTCCTCCTGTTTATGTTCCTCACCCAAGACTGATTTTCAGCCGCAACCAAATTTTTTATATTTCCTGCCATCGCCCATAGCAGCACGAATTTCGTTTAGTTTGGCAAGCACAGGAATTTTTCTCCCAAAGACCGCAATTAATGAGGGGATATATACCAGCTCCCGCGCCGATTGTCCACAATCTTTCGCACAATTGATAAAACATGGCCCGGGCGATTCTTGTCATGTTGTAGCGCCGAACGATCCTGTTCGGCGGAGATCCCAGGCAAACAGATGCCACGCCACGCTTGAAGACGTGGCGCGCTACACTACAATTTATTGAATATCCATACAGAATATCACCGTTCAAGTCTGAAGTTAATAATCACTCATTGCGCAGAGCAGGCAGGAGCGGCGCGCGCAGTGCCAGGCGAACGCAAAAATAAATCCAGGCCAGGTTGAAGGCCGCCATGCCGCCCGCAATAAGCGCCATGGCGCCCAGGGGGATTTTCACTCCCGGCGCTGCCAGCGCGGGCCACATGGCGGCCAGGGATGACAATATTCCCACCGCCAGCCCGGCGGCGAGCAGGAGCCAGTGCTCAATAAAAACCACCCGCCGCACCCGGGCCGGAGAATATCCCACAGCCCGCAAGAGAGAGAGCTCCCCTTTCCGCTCCATTATATTGCGCAGGACCACCACCCCCATGCCGGCGCTGCCGAGGATGAGGCCCAGCCCGCCCAGCACCAGGAACATATTCAGGTAGGTTGACTCGACAGCGTAAAATTCTTTGAGGCGCTCAACCGCAGGCACAAAATCCACCCCGGCCCGCCCGAGGCGGCGGGCGAGGATTTCGCCGGCCTTGCGCTCCGCCCCGCGCGGAGCATCCACCAGGAAAGCCTGGTAGCCGCTTTCGGAAGGGAATTTTTCCGTAAAATCCGCGGTCTTGATAATGACCGATCCCTGGAAAACGGAAAGCCGCACCGGCAGAGAACCTACCAGCTTGACACTGAACTCCTGTCCGCGCTCGTCGCGGTAAAGGAGCGTACCGCCTTTTTCTCTGCCGGTTTTAACCTTCAGGCCCCAGGCGGCGGTGTTGGCATCGCCGGCCAGGGCCGGCACGGAGCCATCCGGGAGTTTTTCCTCGAGCAGCCGCCAGACGTCCCTGCCCCCGCGCGGCTGGAACGCGCCGCGGGATGCAAGCTCGCGCGGGTCGACCCCGAGCAGGCGCGGCGACTGGGCCCGGTTTAAATTAAGGCAGCTGGCGTCATCGCCTTCCTTCACCTTCAGCGGCACAATTCCGACTCCCGCAAGACCCGGCTCAAAGTCGAGTTTGAGCTTCCGGCGCCCTTCGGGCGTTCCGGGATTATCCTGCACCGGGATGGTGGATTCCCCGTAGAGCGCGAAGCCTCCGGTGCCCGAAAACCGCTCCGGAGATT
>JBAYWJ010000471.1:0-2621 GCA_041674125.1 Kiritimatiellia bacterium | reverse complement strand
TCACCAACCTCACGCCTGCCGATAACACAGTTCCCGGCCTTTTCCGGCTCAGCGAACAGGCAATCCGCCGCCGTTCCGCCAGCAACTTCCACGCTGCCCGTGGCAGCCGCGCTTGTTATTTTCAAGCTGCCCCCTCCGGTGCATGCGTTCTTCCATCCGCTCAGGATATTGTCCTTACCGGTCAGCTTGAGCTCGTTCAGCAAATAGCTTATTTTTGCCGGATCGGGATTGTAAACAAAGCAATTATACAAAATGGGCTTGTTGAAAACACACTGGTTATATTCGTTGATGTCCGGCTGGCCGGAACCCATTGAATGTACCCGCATGGCATGCTGGTCGCTGCCCTCGAAAGAGCAGGCGTTGAACTGGACAAAGTGCGGCGCGGTGAAATTGATGTTGTTGTGGATAAAGAAGCCCGTTCTTCCGGAGAACGAGCAATTGAAAAATAAAATTTTTACCCCCGAGTGCGTCCCCATCCCGACCGCGTCGGCATACAGGATCGGCGGATTCGGCAAATTATTCGCCTTCCTGTATGCGACGACTTCAGCATGGCCGAAATTCATGAAAGCGCAATCCTGGATGATGATGGCTGCATCCTTCATCGTCCCGGCATCCGGGTGGATGGCATTGCCGCCGTTTTTCATGGAAATATTAAGATTATTCATACCGCAGGTGACCAGCGGGATGACGGCGTCAAAGCCGAGGTTGGTTGAAGACTCGGGGATGGAACAATCAATGTGCCGGCGCCCACCCACCCCGTTCAAATAAGTGTATGCCTTGGGCTTGATGAAGGCTTTTTTTATAACGCCGATACTTTGCGTGTATTCGAGCGTGTTTGTGACAATCCAGTCATCGTATATGTCAATGCGGAAGGGATGAGCGGCGTCAGCGGGAACCTTGTCAATCGCCTCCTGGATGCCACGATAATCGGCCGGGCCGCTTTTTTTGACCGAAACAACATTTGGAATTTTATATGTGTCGGTAATATAATTATAATCCAGGCACTTGAATGCCCTGACAAAATCTTTGCCGTACTGCTTCCTGGAATAAACCAGCAGGCGGTTATTGTGCCCGTTGGCAAAGGCATAATTGTGATTCACCCCTGAAATGGCCTTGAAATTCACCTTTTTCGCATGCTTTTCCGCGTCAAAAAAAACATTTTCACTGTCGGCGGCGATCAAGGGGGCAGCTTCCGGCAGGGTGATATATGTTTCCCCGCCGCTTGATTCAACCCTGACGTGGAATCCGTTACGACTTTCCAACAACCAACCATTGCTGAAGGACCCATCGTAACAAGCTATTAGATCGGCACTTGCGGCATCCGAGACAGGCATCCTGCCGCAATTGATTGCGCCGGCGTCACCAACAGCGATGGCCGGACCGATAAGTCCCATAAGGCCGGCGCCAACCAGCGTATAAAGATAATATTTTCTTTTTAACATGTTACCGCTCGCACTTTTTATGGCTGGACGCCAGCAGATAATGTCTGCAATGCCTTCTCGGCCTCTTTCTTCTGCGCCTCGTTGACTCCCTTGAGGGAAAGTGCTTTCTTGTATTTGGCCGTGGCCTCCGCCTTTTTGCCCTGCGCGGCAAGCGTATCGGCCCAAGAGGCAAGCATGACAAAGCCCCAATAACCTTCCATCTTGCCCGCACCGGCATTTTCTAATATGCGGAAAGCCTCGTCGAATTTGCCCTGCTTGCGGAGGATGCCCGCCGCTGAAACCGAAGCCGTGCTCTTTATCCAGCCGCCGGCATTGGCCGCCTTTATCGCCTTCAGGTATGCATCCAGCGCTTGCGGTTCATCATTAATTTTGTTCAGGCAGGCGTCACCCAGCCTGAGGCAAGCCTGACCCAGTAAAGCCTCATCGGCCAGGTATTCCGCCGCTTTCTTCAAATCCTTCACGGCGTTCGTGCCGTCGTTCCACTGGAAGCAAGCCATACCCCGGTAATAAAACCCCTCTCCCACCGTGTTTTCCTGCCCCGGCCAGCTTTCGATGTTTTCATTCTTGAATTCATCAATCAGTTCCTTGAACTTCCTGTTTTCAAACAAAATGTTCATCCGGCATTTTTTCGATATGGGTTTCAGCGGAATCTGAGCCGCAAGATCCAGGGCACGATCGTATTGTTTCAGGAGGTTGGCGCATAAGGCCGCCTGCTCCAGGGCGTCGGATTTCTGGAAATCGCTGGTTGCGGCACTAAAGGCCAGATTGGTCAAAGCTGAAAGAGCATCTTCCTGCTTGTTTGACTTTACCAGCTCCATGGCCGCCTTGCGTCCGGCAACGTAATCGGCGGCAAGGCAGGTGTTGGCTACAATGGCCGAGATTAATATAATAAAAATGCATTTACTCATTTTGCTCCTGTTATGCTTAATTATAAACCTGCATGACAACGCTACTGACCCGCCTTGGCAAATCCTGTAGTACCGGCGCTCAGTCGCCGGGCAACTCCAGCAAGGATATGACGCCTCGACGGAGCGAGGCGACTACAGTGAAGCACCTCGCGGTCCCGACTCGAAGAGGTCGGGACGGGGCAGCCTACTCCGCCGTAGCAAAGCCTCTGGGCCTACTCCGCCGAAGCAAAGCTTCTGGCTGCGAAGGCCAGGCTGCGACCGTCCTACGCCC
>JBAYWJ010000470.1:0-2651 GCA_041674125.1 Kiritimatiellia bacterium | reverse complement strand
TCGCGCCGCCCGAAGGCCGCCTCACGCTTGAGATGCTGTTCCGGGACGGACACATTTTTCATTTCAGGAATAATGGTGCCGTTTTCGTAGGGGGCGTAGAAGCGCACCCCCAGCTGCTCGAGCAGCTCGGAGGCCGCGTACCAGGTGCCGGCGTCGTCGTTCTTGTAAAGCCCCACCGCTGCGTTAAACCGGCCCTTGCCGCCGAAATCGAGCTGGGCGGTGGTGAATTTTTCCCCGCAGAAATCCTGCCAGGCCTTCAGCCTGGCCGAGGGATAATTTGCCGGCTTGGGGCCCTTGTTGGCCAGGTACTGCGACTCGGGCACCTCCATCCCGTAAGGCACCTCCCGGCTCAGGCGGTCATGGCCGGACAGGATCACGTAATTATCCTTCGCCACGATTTCAAAGCCGCTGGTCTTGAACTCCGCGGGCTTGAACCCGAGCTTCTGCGTGAACTCGCTCGCGCCGGCGTAGACCTGGTTTTTCATTTCTTTGGTCGGCGCCTCGACAATTGCCAGCTCCGCGCCAGAAATCTTCTTCAGGAATTCCTGCAGGTCCTTCGCGGCCAGCTTCATGCTCTGGTTGGCGTCCCGGGCCAGCACGATTTCCGCGACCGGCTGGCCGTCCTTCACGAGTTCCACCGGGGCGGCCTGGGCGCAAAGAGCGAGCATGGCAAAAGTTCCGCAGATCAACGCTGCCAGGTTCATTTTTGTTCCTTTCTATGAGCGCGGCGCCGGCAGGCGCCGCGAGATTACTTGGCAGGATAACCCACCGGCTGGACCAGGATGACGTGCTGATCCGGGCGCAGGTTCATCTTTGCCTTGAGGAGATCCTTGTCCACCATGCCGGCCACGACCGTGGCCAGGTTTTCCGAGGCGCAGTAAAGGTATACATTCTGGCTGATGAAGCCGGTGTCGGTGGCCGAATAGAATTTTCTGCTCTCCTCGGGAGCCTTGGCCATCCTGTCGAAATCCGCAGTGTAAACCAGCACTGCCGGCGCGGTCTGGACGTATTTCTGCTTGCCGGCAAAGGGCCTGAGGTCCCCGGCCGTGACCGGATGCAAGGCATGCTCCTTGGCATCATAAAGATAGAGCCCTTCCGGCAGGGCGACGTAGACATCTATTTCCTGCCAGTTGACGGCGGTGGGCGCGGTGAGCTTGCCGCTCTCGGGCCGGTTGATGCCCCGCGCGGCCCAGAGCAGGTTGCCGAGCTCCTGCAGTGGGAGCTTATCCGGCGCAAAATTGCGCTGCGACTGCCTGTTTTTCAAAACCTGCATGAGCGGGCGGCCCTTGTCGAGCTGCGGCGACGGCAATTTGATTTGCTCCAGCTTTGCCTCCTGGGCCCCGGCCCAGGCCAGGCAGACAGCAAAAACACAAAAATATCCCAGCACTTTCTTCATGGCAATCTCCCTGTATTATCAAGCCGGCCAATGCCGGCGGGCCAGGCGCATGGATCCGTCATGCGCTATGCACAGCCCGAAATATCAGCGGCGTTTTTTATGCGTCCGGTTGACCGCCTTGACCATGCGGCTTAAAGCCTCCGGGCGCGAGCGGCCCTCGGTCAGGTGGCCGGCGCAGACGGCGGCGTAGCCCTTGCGGTTCCGGATTTTGAACACAGACACCTTCAACTTGCCGATTTTCATGCATCCCTCCTTTGACCGGCTTATTATCATCATTTTCTGTTGGAGAACCAGCTTTTTTATCGCCCTAAATATTACGCCGCAGCCCATTGATTTGCCACGGCGGGCATTTTGCGGAATCTGCCATCACTAAAAAGGACTTGTCCAACAACAATATCAAGGGAACTTGAGGGGCGTGCAAGAAATCAATCGCGTCCGGAAACAGCGTGGAGGCCGCAGGTTCGCAGAAGTTTAGCACCGGCAGTGAGTTTTTCATCCGAGGGGGCCCCTGCCTCCGGCATGGTGTCTGCCATACCGAGCGAACGATACTTTGATCGTGCCAGCGAATGGTAAGGCAAAAGTTTTGCCTTCTCAATCTTCAGGCCGCCGAGAGCCCGGCCGATTTCCCTGAGATCGCTTTCGGCATCGTTGCATCCGGGCACCAGGGGAATGCGGACTTCAATGCGGGCATTATGCGCCGAAAGACGGCGCAGGTTATCGAGGATCGGTTTGTTGTCACGCCCGGTGAGCTTCTGATGCATGGCGCTGTCGCCATGCTTGACATCAAAGAGAAAGATATCCGTAAAGGGCAGAACCGCTGCCATGACACTCCACGGTGCAAAACCGCAGGTATCAACGGCCGTATGGATATTTTCCTTTTTCAATGCGGCAAGCAATGCCACGCAAAATCCCGGCTGGGCCAGCGGTTCGCCGCCGGAGAGCGTAACGCCGCCGCCGGAATTCTCGAAAAAGGAACGGTCCTCGGCCGCAATCCTGACAGCATCTTCCACTGTGCAGGGTTTCCCGTAAAGCTTCAGCGCCCCGCCGGGGCATGCCTCCGCACACTTGCCGCAGGCGCTACACTTTTCCCGCCGGATGACGTGCCCGTTCGCACCGATCGCATGCACCCCGTTGGGACAGGACGCCACGCATTCCCCGCAGGCGATGCACTTGTGTTCAAGCCAAGCCAGCTGCGGGGCTGGGGAGATACTTTCCGGGTTGTGGCACCAAATACATTTCAGCGGACATCCCTTGA
>JBAYWJ010000469.1:0-2652 GCA_041674125.1 Kiritimatiellia bacterium | reverse complement strand
TTCGAAACAGGATAACGCTATGTGGCGGCCCGCCGACCGTGTAATACACCTCTTGACCGTCCGGAGTGAAGGAAATGCAGATTTCCGGAGCAGAGGTGGAAACGATTCCCGGCGCGAAGATCTCCGCTGTCATCCCCGGCGGCTTCTGGCCGAGGTGCGGGCCGCGGAGCTTGGGCGGCTCTTTTTGCCGTGAAAACACATTCGGGGCCATGATAATGATCAAGAAAAATAATGCCGCCAATTGTTTTATAAGGAAAAAGCGGCGATGCATTTTCATTGTTCCTCCTTTGTTGACATACGGCTCAGGTTCTCCGCGCACAGCCGGATGGCATGGTTTAGCCAGATCCTTTCGATGAGATTGCGGGTCCCGGCCTTGAAGCCGTTCAGGGCGTCAAGACGGACCTTGTTGGTGCTTTTGTGCATGGGGTCGGCCTTCAACGCGATCTCCGTCAGATGGAGCACTTTCACGTATTCTTTTTTTGTGTTTAGCGGATGCAGATCGCCGGGATTTTCCGAAACCAACAGGGGGAGCGGACCTTTCACCCTTCTTTCGATCTGATAGCGGACTTTTCTTTCCAGGGGTTCATGGCCGAAAACGAAGACCGCTTTGGGGTTCAGCACGGTGGCTTCCAGGAAGGTTTCCCTGATGCCGTGGGCGAGTTCCGGGCCGATGCCGGAGGGACTGCCGAGGAACAGGATGTCGGGCCTGATATTGTTCTCGTGAAGTTTTTTTATAATGGAAATGTCGCGTTTTTGGATCAGATAGTTATCGCAGATGCCGGTGAGCCAGACGATGCGCAAGCCGTCGATCTCCATCAAGTAGCAGAGGTTCTTTTCATAACCAGGATAAACGCTGAGCTTGAGATCGTCCAGCATCATTGATTCTCCCGACTTGGGAAAATGCGCCTTGGCCAATCCATAAGAGTTGTATCGTTCCCGGTTGCTGTCGTTAAAAATGAAGGTGACCCGCTCCTTTGCCTGCGGGATTGCCAGCAGGGGATTGGCCCCGGTCAGGGAAAAGCGCGCCCTGTCCGAGTGATAATCGGGATCGATGCAATACACGTTCCTGCCTTTCAAGATCATGTCAGCGGTGATATGGCCATTCAGCAAGGACGCATCCTTGTTTATGGCGCCGATCTCCGCGTAGCCTAGAAGCAGCGCGCTGCCTTTTGTGATCACTCCCCAGCTTCCGTTCTGCAGCTTGACGACCTGCGCCCCGCCATGCTCAATTTCGGGTTGTTCATTCTCTTTACCGCTGGATCGCTCCCTGACGCTTTCCCTGCGTGCCCCGTGTTCCTCAAGCCGTTTTGCCGCCGCCAGATTGCCATAGCGGCAGGCATTGTCGAGCGGAGTGTTCCCGCCCTTGTCCTTGGCGTCGATCGCCAGTCCCTTCTGCCGGAGGAGATCGATCATCTCGTCGTGCCCCTCGCTGGCGGCAAGATGCAGGAGCGAACTTTCATGAAAAGCATCTTTGATGAAAGCATCTGCGCCGTGCTGAAGAAGTCTTTTCGCAGCTTCGACGTTTCCGTCTCTCACGGCGACGTGGAGAGGGGTTCTCCCGAGGAAGTCCGGGACATCGATCTCCGCTCCGGCCTGGATCAGGTAGTCCAGATATGCCAGGTTGTTGTTCAGCACCGCGAAGTAGAGGGGGGTGGTCAGCGAATTGCACTGGACGTCGATGTCGGCGCCTTTCTCGATCAGGAATTTGCTCATCTCGAATTGGTTGGCGAGCGAGGAATGGATCAGGGGCGTCGCCGCTCCGATGGCCCGGGTGTCGATGACGGCTCCATGAGCAAGCAGGAGTTCGATCATTTCCTTGTCGTTGTTCCAGTTGGCATAGTGGATCGGCGCGCGCAGGTTGCTGTCGCCGCAGTTCACCAGGGAACCCTTTTCGAGCAGGAGTTTCGCCATCTCGTGGTTGCGGAGCGCCACGGCGAAAGCCAGCGGCGTCATGCCGTTGGCATTCTTGCCGTTGATCAGGGCTGGCTCGGAATTTAAAATAGCGAGCACGGTATTTATTTCATTTCGATGAATGGCCCTGAAAATGTTCGTTTCCTGAGAAAAGAGACAGAAGGCAAGCATCACGGATGAGAGCAAGATGAGTTTTTTCATTGATCAACCTTGCTTGGCCTGATCGGGCTTCTTCAGATACAGCGTCATGGCTCGAAAATCGAAGGTTACGGCGAAAGGCCTGAAGAATCCGTGGGAAATGATGCCGCCAGTGCGGAATCCATTGCGGTCCAGGACGCCCGGGGGTAGGGCTCCGTACAGGCCCCGGACGTTGTCCTGGCGCGCTTCCCCCAAGGTCAGGTTCGCGGTGAAGGGAAAGACGGTGATCGGCCCGCCACCGCCCATCCCCTGGAACCCTTCCTTGGACAACTCGATCTTTGCTTCCTTGACCACGTACTCCGGGCAGCTGAAGCCGCCGCCGGCCATGCCGGTATCGACGAGGAACAGGTAGGGACCTGCGCCGTTGACTGTTCCCCGGGCGAAGATAAAATGGTCTCCGGCCAGCCAGAACGGGACGCGGACAGTCCCTGCGGCCGCGGATTCGCTCGCGAGGGTTCTGGCCGACTCGGGGGTGTTACGGCGCAGGAGCAGGCGGTTGCCCGGGTAATCCAGCGTGAACAGGAAGCGATAGAGCACCACGGT
>JBAYWJ010000468.1:0-2659 GCA_041674125.1 Kiritimatiellia bacterium | reverse complement strand
TGGCCGCCGCGGCGCGGGCCTTCGGCCAGGTGGAGGGATTATCGAGGTCAAGGCGGTTCAGCATCTCGTTGCCGGCGTAAAGGGCCTGGGCCGAGCGGGCGCTGTTCGGCGGCAGGTGCTCGACCATCTCGGCGATGACGGAAAAATCCCAGACCAGGTCCCAGATGCGCCGGTCGAACACCGCTATTTCGGCCAGGCGCAGCTTCCCGATTTTCTCTTCCTCGCCCTCGGTCACGTTGAACTGGTTGCAGGCCATTTCCACGTAAAGTGTTATCCTTTCTCCCCCGCGCGCCTTTCGGACAAGGATAAATTCGGCCCGGACGGGCCGGTCGTCGTTAGGCGGCAGGCATATCCCGGTCAGACCCTGGAGGGGGACGCCGTTTTGCCAGATGCACGCTTCGGAAGATGAGTTCCAGCGCAGGTGGACTTCCTCGCCGCGCCAGGCGCGCGGGATTGTTATGCCCACCCTGAACCAGTGCGTGGACCAGGTGGGCCCGAATTTTTCACCCACCTTTGCGTTGCGGTATTTTCCGCGCATTGCTTCCGCAAATGTTATGCGGCCCGGGGCGGAATAGACGGAAAGGTCAACCGGGGCGCTGCGCGGGTAAAGCCGGCTGAAGATCCTGCTTTGCGGGAAGAACCTGACAAGGCGCGAGCGCGTTAAGTCGGGATGTTTTTGCATGGGTTTATTTTCCTTAAACGATATAAAGCATTAACACTAATGTTCGTCAGCCGGTTGTCAAGTTCAACCTCCATTTGGTTGTTCCAATATTTTACAGAAGACTCGCATCCGACCGGAACTTGAACAGAAGTTAACAAAGGGCACAAAGTCTGAAATGCGCTGACAATCAAGAGATTTCAACGCATTTCAGGTCTTAACTTGGTTACCTTTGCGACCTTCTGTTAAAATCTGTGCAGCGCAACATAGAAAAACACCATCATGTGGGCGACCATAAGGCTAATGATGTCATGGTTCCATCCATGTGCCGGCGATGAAGCGGATGCCGCCCTGGGCGGTCATGCCTTCCGTGTCCGCCGTGGCCGATTCCGGCCATGTGGCGGGAATATCATCCTTCCGGTTGAAATAATACACCACCAGCACGCGCCCGTCGGGAAAAACCACCGGCCAGGGATAGCCCAGGTCGGGCGAGCCGCCGTCCTCGCGGAGGATGATTTCCGGCGCGCTGCCTGCGTTCGTGCACTCCGTGTCAAGCACCCGCGCGCGGATGCCGTAAGGCTCCTTCCGGTAGCCGTAGGCAAGCAGGACCCGCCCGTCGTTCAGCCGCGCGGCGCAATGGGGGTGGCCGGTAAACCCGGCATTCTGCCATGGCTCGAAGCTTTTACCGCGGTTCCGCGATCGCGCGATGGCGCCCGGGACCTTGCCGGTTCCATCGGCGGTGCGCAGGAACGCCACCAGGTCGCCCCCGGCGGTCTCGTAGAGATATGTTTCGTTAAAACCGACCTTTTCCTCCACGGCGATCGGGCAGCGGTATTTCCATGAATCGCCTCCGTCGGCGGAGACCATCAGGTGAACCGAAGTGACAGTCCCGCCGGTTCCGGGCTGTTTGCGCTTATCTGTGCACACGACGGCCCAATAAAGCAAATTGTCGCTCCCAACTAAGATGTTGCCGCGGTTATAGGCCGGAAGAGGCTGGTTAAAGGCATCCAGAGCGACGCTCCCGGGCACCGGAGGAGGCAGAATGGGGCCTTCCCAGCGGTGCCCGCCGTCGTGCGAGCGCATAAGGTACCCGCCGGCGAAAGTGTGTTTCCAGCCGCTGTTGTCAAAAACCCCTCCGGCGGGACACCTCGGCTGCTGGAGCACCCAGAGGTAGCTGGCGCAGATGATAGTCTTGTCATGCAGGAGAGTCATGCAGGGATCCTGCGACCCGCCAAGGGCATGGGCGTGGATCAGGTCCGGGTTTTGCGTCCAAGTCTGTCCGCTGTCCGTTGAGCGCACCAGCACCAGCTGGGCGTTCGGGTCGGCATGGGTGCACCGGCCGCCGTAGGGGCGCCGCTCGGGCGCGCGGCGGAAGGCGACCGCCAGCTTGCCGTCGGACATGCGGACGATTGACGGAAACGCGCAAAAATAATTTTCGTCCCTGTAAATTAAAATGTCATCAATTTTTTTCATATTATGATCCTTGTTTTAATCCCATCGCACGAACAAAGTACCGACTTTCTTCACATCATGAAAACTATCATTATCGGTCGGAGAAAAGGCCGAACTCTCGTTGCCGCTATGACTTATTTTCGTTTGGCTACAATAGAATACGGGATAACTATAACATAATGAGCCGAATTACATTCCCTGATTTCATGTTTTTTCAACTTGATGATTAATGATGGCTTCATTAAATATCAAGTGCGTGTTGTCCAAATCAATTCCGGCCTCCACGCCAAAGGCGCGGCAAGCACCAAGCTTGTCCCGCAAGGCGGGAGCCGGCTACAGCAGAAATATTTGATGTTTTTTGCTGTAGCCGGGGGCGCTGACACCGGCGTTTTTGCTTTATTCTTGTTCGGGCAACACGCCTTCAAAAAGCTGTTGAAAAAGAGAAATGAAAGCCATAAGACGGCTCGGCAGGGACGCCTCGCCCTACCAAAAGACTCGATTCTTGAAGGTAGGGTGAAGCCTCTGGCTGAGCCGAAGGAGTTTTTCAAC
>JBAYWJ010000467.1:0-2671 GCA_041674125.1 Kiritimatiellia bacterium | reverse complement strand
CCGATATTTCCCATCCAGATCGCGCCCGGGGCGGGTTTATCAACGCCGAGAGTTTTAAATGGTATCCGCAGTAATGCGAGCCAGCGTTTGTTTTCCGGTTCCACCGTGCTCTGGTATTCCCATTCGCCGTTCCAGGATGGGTCATCGAGTCCCCAGCGCGGGTCCATTGGATCGGCAATGAAGCCGATCGCCGCGTCATAAATCGATCCAGCCGCCGGCCCTGCCATGAAACGGTAATATTTTTCGCGGCTTCCGAGAGGCGCCAGGCAAATATCGAGAGATTCCTGCTTTTTCAGGTCGCCGTCCCTGGAAACCGCTGCAAATTCTTTCGTTGCCTCCGGAAGTTCACCCTCGATAAGCAGGAATATGTTTTCGGAGTCATACAACGCTTTCAAAGTAGTTTTACAGGCAGGAACCTGTTTGCCTCCGGGCATGGACTGCAGCATGTTTGCCTCGGCTTCTTTCCACGCCGGCGAATTGATTGTAACATCTCCCGTGGCCGGACGCACCTCCAGGCGCTTCACCCCGGGCAGAGGGGCGTCGCGCATGGTTTTCGTGTCCCAGTTGAAAGCCGTATCCTTGAACGCGCCCTGGTAGAGATTATATTCCATCTTCAAGTGGCCGGGGCTGTGGAGCGGGAAAAGCGTTTCCGTCCAGCCGGGGACAGGCTTCGCGCAAATATTTGTCATCCCCTTCAGAGACCAGCCTGGGCTCGGCTTGGTCCTCAGCTGCTCGACGTAATATGAATTAATGAGGGCGTTACGCGCGTCAATCGCGTCCAGCAACTGGTCGCGCGACACCCGGTCGGGCTTGACCTGGTAAGCATGATAAAGATGCACCACCACGGCGGTGCTCTTTATGTAATCAAACTCCCTGCGCACCAGCGCCAGGCGCCAATGGGCCCGGTCGCTGTCGGCCGTCTTTTCGGCCAGGGACAGGTTGTTTTCGAGCGACGAAAGCAGGTCCGGAGTGTAAATGAAGCCTATCATCTGGAACGGGTCGCTGACGAATTTACGGCCGCGGCCGTTTATGTCCTTGTATGCCCAGGCCGGGCAGCGCGTGCCGAGAAAGTCGGAATAGATCTCGACGTTGTGATAGAGCGCATCGTAAAATCGGCGCATATTATCAGCGGCCTTCCCGAAGGCGGCGCCGCAGAACTCGTTGACCAGGTCGTTGGCGCGGTTTGTGGCGGGGTCATCAATCATCCTTCCTAAAGTATAATAAACCGGACCTTCCATGCCGAAAAGAAGCCCCGGCCCGTCGCGCTGGATGCCCTGGACGTGGTTGGTATAGAGGCGCTTGATCTGCGTTTCAACAAACAGCGGCGTCCTGGTCGGGAAATAAACCCCGCCCTGGTTCGGGCACCAGTTGTAGATGTAGGAGGTGAAACCGCGCGGCACCTCGATTTTGCTCCAATCCTCGAAATCCTTTTCATTGGTGCCGCAGAGCATGATCATGGTGTTGGCCGGGAATTTATTGAAGGTTTTGGGCACCTTCTCGGTATGCATGTAGGCCATGATCATGACCGTTTTCGCAGGATGCGACTCCAGCACGCGCCCGGCCAGGTTGCGGTGCAGGATCCAGAGCTTTTCGCTCCAGTCGTCGCCGGTGTTAAAAAGCTTCTTGCAGCTGTCGCACTGGCAGCACTGGAAGCCATCGGGCTGGCCTAAGCCGACTATCTCGTATCCCTTGTCAAGCCACTTGCAGAGGTCACGGTAAAACAGCTCCTGCAATTCAGGATTCGAGATGCAATATTGGCCGGCCTTCAGGCGCTTGCCGTTGACGAGCGCGAAATACTCGGGGTGTTTTTCGCAATATTCTTCAACCGGGGCGGCGCGCTCGTAGGTGTGCCCGCCGGTGGATATATCCACCAGCGGAAACATGTTCAAGGCGATATCGTAGATGCTTTCGCGCGGGTAGCCCTTGTTATAGAGGACAAAAGGAATTTTGCGGACATCAAGGTCGGACGGGACATTAATCGTATCGCTCTTGATGAATTCAATGCAGGGCGAATTGGTGAAATCAATGCTTGCCAGGGCGGATGCTGGCGCCCAATGCCATATTTCCGGATATAAAAACCGCGTGCCGGCGTATTGCCTCAGGAAATCAGTAACCCCCTTGACCGTGCCGATGCAGGGCCACAGCTGGTCCCAGGAAGCCTGTTCGCGCGGGCCTTCCGTCTTTACGAGGGGCGGCTTGTCGCGCCCGGCAATGACGATGTTCTTGCCAGTCGCTTTGAAAAAATATCCCCAGCCTTTCAGCTCCGGCAGCTTGACGCCGTTTTCGCGGGCAAAGGCCGTGTCGCCAAGGTAAATACCGGGCTTGTCCGGGTTTTTCCTGCCTTCCGTGGCGACCGCTATCTCGGCCCCGCTTGCCTTGAAAGCGGCCTGGACCAGGCGCGCGGCCTGGTTGAGCCATTCGCCGATCTCCGGATCAGCAGGTGCATCCGGTACTATTATCTGGTAATCCGATTTTCCCTTGTCGAGGAGCACGAGGTCGGCGGCAAAAGAATGAGAGGTTAATAATACGGCAAGAATGGCCACAACAAATTTGATCATCTTGTTTCCTTTTCATTACATGCTTGCTCAATTTATCACATAAAAACCAAATACCGACAGTGACGCGAGAGTGCCTGGGCAACACGCATCAGCGCACCTTGAACATAACGCCT
>JBAYWJ010000466.1:0-2681 GCA_041674125.1 Kiritimatiellia bacterium | reverse complement strand
TCAGCGCCTGGATGCCGAATATTTTCTTCCTGCTGGTCGGTCTTCTGTTGATGCTGCGGATGCGGTGAATGATTAGCTGCTAACCATAAGAAACCGTGATGAAAAACAAGAAAATTATCGGCGATGGTTAAAAATCCGAAATTCGAAGCACGTCGTTCCATAGGCAGATCCGCCTGTGGCGGAAAATACGACTTGTCCTGCGTAGTTCGCAGAACGAAGAAGGAAACAATATCGAAATTATCTGCCACATGCGGATTCGCTTAGGGCGGAAAATGTTCAAAATTCAAAACAAAGATGTTTTCCTGTATTTTGTCATTGATAAGCTCTTAGTCATTTGAATTTGTTTCGGAATTCGATATTCGGATTTCGAATTTGGTTGTGGCTGCAGCCCACGTTAGAAGGTATGGATCAGAAGTGCGTCGCGCAGCTTGGGCTCAAACCAGGTGCTCTTGGGCGGCATGCACTGGCCGGCATCGGATATGGCCAGGAGCTGGCTGACCGACACCGGGTACATTGAAAAGGCCGCGGCGGCCCGGCCGGAGCTGACGCGGCTTTCCAGTTCCTGCGTGCCGTGTATTCCTCCGATGAATTCCAGGCGCTTGTCCGTGCGCGGATCCTTAATGCCGAGGACGGGCTCAAACAGCTCCGACTGCAATATGCTCACGTCCAGGCCGGCCACAAGATCTTCACCGGCCGCGCGCTCTGGTTCAAGGCAGAACCAGCGCTTATCGAAATACATGCTGATGGTGCCGGCGCGGGCCGGGTTTGGCGGCGCATTGCCGGTTACTTTGAAGCGCTTGCTGATTTCGGCAAGGAATCGTTCCGGCGCGGACAACGGGCCGAGGCTGAGCACGCAGCGGTTGTATGGAAGGATTTCAAGCTGGCTGGCCGGGAACAATACGGCAAGGAAAAAATTGAATTCAGCATCGGGATTCTGCCCCTCGCGCCGGGCGAGTTCCCCGGCCACCCTGACCCCGGCCGCGGCGCGGTGGTGGCCGTCGGCAATATACGCGGCGGGAACCTGCTGGAAGGCATTTATCATGGCGGAGGGGGCGCTGATCGGCCAGACGGTATGGCCCACGCCGTCGGGGGCGGTGAAGTCGTAAAGGGGCTGTTGCAGCTCCGCCTCCCTCGTCAGGAGGTTTATATCCGGCTGGTCGCGGAAGATGAGGAAAACGGGGCCGCTGTGCGCCCTGAGGGCGGCGGTATGCTTTTTGCGGTCTTCCTCTTTGTCAACCCGTGTTTTTTCGTGTTTCTTGATAATGTTGTTTTCATAATCCGCCGCGGAGCAGCAGGCCACAATGCCGTGCTGGCAGCGGGATTGGCGCTTGAGGCGGTAAACGTATAAAGACGGCCTCTTATCCCGGACCAGAGTTCCTTCTTTCTGCATGCCGGCAAACCTGGCGGCGGCCGCGCGGTAAACCCCGGGCGAATAAGGGTCGGTTGCTTCCGGCAGGTCTATTTCGGAGCGCGACACGTGCAGGAAGCTTAAGGGATTATCACGCGCCAGGGCGGAGGCTTCCCGGCGGTCAACCACGTCGTAGGGCACGCTCGCCACCTGCTGGCAAAGGTCAGGGCGCGGGCGCAGGGCGCTGAATGGTTTTATGTGTAACATGTAATTCAGGATTATAATCAATCAGGTTTAATAATCAATAGTCTGTGGCGGAAATTATGCATGGCGGTTGGCGCTGGGATCGTTTACGGCGCTCCGGCCGACGGCAAAAACCTGGGTGCCTGTGCCGGGCCAGTTTAAAAAGTATGCTGCATATACCATTTTCGCGATAATTTTCCCCGCAAGCGTATAGGGGCCAGCTGCGATTGCGTTTTCAGCGTTTTTGTCCGGATATGCCAGGCGCTGCTGCAGGTCGTAGAGCGGCCAGCCCCAGCGTTTGAAAAGCAGGAGGTCAAACCCGCACCTGTTGAGCTTTTCGACTATGGCTGTTGCGGGATAATTTCTCATGTGGCCATATCTTGCATCAACCCTGTCGGCCGGTCCGCCCGGTACGGATATGACCACGCTGCGGCAAGACGGGGCAATCTGCCGCAGCAGGGACTCGTCGTTTTCAAGGTGTTCAAGCACTTCCGATAAAATTATCACGTCATACGTCTGCTTCAGCCGTACCGTCCCGTTGAGGTCGGCGCGGGTAAAAGCAATGCAGGGCAGATTCCGGCGCGCAATGGTCAAGGCTTCATCAGAAATATCCATGCCTTCCATTTTAGATGACCGGAAGACTCCGGAAATTTCCGCAAGCAGCGATCCGTCGCCGCAGCCCAGGTCGAGGATGGTCTGGCGTGGAAGTTTGCTGATCAGGTTGCGAATTATGCGCCGCCGGTGGCGGCAGGCGGGGCCGTATATGGTGGTGTCGTTCCATTTGCCCTGCCATAAAGTCTCGTAATCAACCTGGTGCATTTTTCAGCCTTTCAGTCGAGGACATAGTCCTGGCGCCAGTTGCCCTGGTCGCGCCACGGCGGCTGCGCGCGCTTTTCCAGGATGAAAGGCCCGAGGACAAGGTAATCCATTTCGGTCCGCATGAAGCAGCGGTAGGCATCCTCCGGCGTGCAGACGATCGGCTCTCCGCGCACGTTGAAGGAGGTGTTGATTACCACGGCGCAGCCCGTGAGCTTTTCAAATTCGGCGATGATCCCGTGGAAAGCGGGATTGGCGCCGGCCGAGACGGTCT
>JBAYWJ010000465.1:0-2698 GCA_041674125.1 Kiritimatiellia bacterium | reverse complement strand
TGCTTGATGGCGCGCGCGTTTACGTCCACGATCCGCCCTGAGGAATCGGTGACCAAAACGCCATCATAGAGGCTGTGCAGGAGCTCCTGGAAGCGGTTGGAGCCCGCGTCGCCGGTGGTGGTTACGATCCACGATGTCTGGCCGGCGGGCTTGCCCTTCAGCGATACTTTCGGCACCTTGACGCCGGCAGGCTGGGTTTCCGGAACCGGGATGGCGATCCGGACAGTTCTCGAAAATGGCGTTTGCGAATTCATAGGCTCCGCGGCGCGGCCAGGCGGGTCAGCGGAAGGCGCTGATCTCCTGGCCGCAGCCGAAAATAAATGCAAGCAGTGCCACCCTGATCCACATCCCGTTGCGGACCTGGCGCCAGTAAACGGCGCGCGGGTCGGAATCCACGGCGATATCAATCTCAAGGCGGCGCGGCAGCGGATGCATGATAACCGCCCCGGCCGGGAGGCGCCTGAGATGTGCCTGGGTGAAGTAAAATTTCTCCGTGTTGATCCTGCTGCTCTGGCCCTTTTTCTCGTCCCACTCGTCCTGGATGCGGGTCATGTAAACCGCGTCGGCGTCGCCGACGTGCTTGCCCAGGTCGTCGCCCAGCTCGAAATCAACCTTGGCCCTGCGGAGGATGTCCTGGATATCCTCCCCGATCTGCAGCTGCGGCGGGGCGATGAAGCACTGCTTGACGCCATCGAAGTTCGTCAGCAGGTACGCCAGCGAGCGCACGGTCCGGCCGCGCGCCAGGTCGCCGACAAAAACGATCTTCTTGCGGTCGATCCCGCCCGTTTTTTCGAAGCTGCGGCGCAGGGTGTAAATATCCAGCAGGGCCTGGGTGGGATGCTGGTCCTTGCCGGAGCCGGCGTTGATGATCGGCACGGGGCGGTCGGTGTTGGAAAGCACCCAGGCCATTTTTTCGGCCAGGCCCCCGATGGCGCTGCGCATGATGATGGCGTCGGAAAAGGAGCTGAAGGTCCGCACGGAGTCCTCCTGGGTTTCGCCCTTCATCTCGCTGGAGGTGGAGGTGTCGCGCACCTCGACCGTGTGCATGCCGAGGATCTGGCAGGCGGAATGGAAGGAAAGAAACGTGCGCGTGCTGGGCTGCGAGAAGTAGAGCATCGCGGTTTTGTGCGAAAGCTGCGAGCGCAGGTGATCCATGCCGGCCTTGGTCTTGGCGATCTGGCGGACCGCGGTGGCCAGGTCGCAGAGCTTTTCCAGGAAACGGCGGTCGAACTGCTGGGCGACCAGGACGTGGAAAGGCCGGCCCTCGACGTTGAAAGCCTGGGCCTTTTCTGCCAGGCTGAGAGTCTGGAACTGGTCCCAGTCCATTTTTGCCAGGGGAATATTGCGCGCTTTCATGCCTTGATTTTACCTTTGGCCAAAGTGGCCACCATGATGGCCTTGATCGTGTGCAGGCGGTTTTCGGCCTGTTCAAACACCTTGGAAAACGGAGCTTCAAACACCTCGTCGGTGACTTCCAGCGCCCCCGTCTTGCGCGTCACTTCGGTCCCGGAGTTGTGCAGCGCCGGCAGGCAGTGCAGGAATATCGCGCGCTTCCGGTCCAGGTTGCCGGTCCTGCGCATGAGTTCCATGGTTACCCGGAAAGGATCGAGGAGCCGGATGCGCTCTGCCAGTTTTTTTTCCTCGCCCATTGATATCCAGGTGTCGGTGTAAATGACGTTGGCGCCCCGGACGGCTTCCGCCGGCCGGTGGGAAACACCGAGCGAGCACCCGTGCTCGCTCGCGAGCGCCTGGGACCTGGCGAGAATATTTGCGGGCGGCATAAGCTGGCGCGGCGTGCAGTCCACGAAGTCGATGCCGGACTTCAGGCAGCCTGTCATCAGGGAAAGGCAGACGTTGTTGCGGCCGTCGCCGACATAGACCACCTTCAGGCCGCGCAGCCGGTGGAAATACTCGCGGATGGTCATCAGGTCTGCCAGGGTCTGGGTTGGATGGGATTCGTCCGTAAGCCCGTTCCAGACCGGCACGCCGGCATAGCGTGCGAGTGTTTCTACGGTTTCCTGCTTGAAGCCGCGGAACATGATGCCGTCGAACATGCCGCCCAGCACGCGGGCGGAGTCCTTGATGGACTCTTTTTTGCCGAGGTGCAGGTCGTGGCTATCCATGTATTCGACGCTGGCCCCCTCGTCCACGGCCGCGACCGTGCAGGCCGACCGGGTCCGGGTGGAGGGCTTTTCGAAAATCATGGCGATGTTTTTGCGCCAGAGGTGATCGCGGCTCCGCCCCTGTTTTTTGCTTTTTTTAAGCCGATCCGCCAGGTCGATGAGGTAGACAATCTCCGCGTCGCTTAAATCGGACAGGCGCAGAAGAGACCGCCCTTTCAAGTCAATTTTGAGCTTGCCCCCTGTTTGCATGCTGTAACCATATCATCCCAGACCGCGCAACTCAAATAAATTCTAGCTTAGTCGACCCTGAAAAACCCTCGTTTTAAGCACGAACAGGTAATAAAGACGTCTGAATGCTGCAACGCGGAACCGGGAACAACCGATAAAACGCCTCAAAAAACAAACGCAAAAATATATTACTGAGCTTTCTCAGTAACTTTCTGAAATTCATTCCGCAGCCCGCCAGCATTGCATTCATTTTATCGCCCAAAACACCTTTGAGCATGTTGCGCTCCATTCGGCAATCGCCTTTCATATGTCCAATGACCGGTTCTATTGCGCTTCGTCTCCGATGC
>JBAYWJ010000464.1:0-2717 GCA_041674125.1 Kiritimatiellia bacterium | reverse complement strand
GCCGCGCTTCATTGATTGATCCTACTCGCCCACCACCTGCGAAGTTAGAAAGACGCTCCGAGCGCCACATCCGGCACAGCCAAGACCACAGGGTATGTGGTCGCTCACCCGCAGATCATGGCTCGTTGTCAGGCCGGAATCGAGTGGCACGGATGTATGCCGACTATGCGCTTGTTGTTTGCGCAACCCCAACTGACCAACCTGCGTGATTTGAGTCCGGTCAAATTTGAGTGCGCAGCAGCACCCTATCGCAGAGCAGCATCGCGGACAGCTTGCTGGGTGTTTTCATCCAAATTTACCCAGATCACAGCACCATTGGGATGAACGTAGGACACGGGACTCGCGAAAAGCTTCGCCTCTTGCATGACCCACGCGTTGTTCCATTTCTCTACTTTTGGATCAGCCAGCCGTTCAGTGGAAATCATGTGCCGACTTTGATTGGCGAGCATCTCTGCCTTTGAAAAAGGACCGAGGGAGTCGACCATTCGCGCTACGCCGATGATTTTTCCCGATCCCTTGCGAATTAGCGCTACCAACCCCCTTCTCTTGGCTTGGGTCGAGCGCATCTCCCATGTTTTCTTGCCCGAAAGTATATTGTCGATGTGCGGCGTGTCGATAATTAGACCTTTGATCTCATTCATTGAGTCCTCCTTCGTTGTTCATTCGAAGCCAGCATGATTACTGACTTGTGGCTCACCAGATGAGCCTACGTGTTAACGCACGCTCAATATTGACCATCGTGCGCGACTTTCATTGATCACGATTTACCAGTTCACTTCCCAATCAGGACGGACCTCTACCCACCTTTCGCTCTGATCACTGTAGGTCGCGGAGACTGGTCAATCGCCGGCGCCCGTAGAACACCCTATTCAATTCGTGAATTTTCGGGCATTCGCTGCAAACGTGCCGATGAAACGCAACGTAACTCAAGGCGTTTCTCGGAGTTCAGGATGTCGTCTCGACTGACTGGGATAGCTATGTGGATTAGAACTTGACCCCGGAGAAAGCCTCACGCCACCCCTGAAAAATAGCCAATATGCGGATTCTGAATGGTCCCAACCACCATACCCCTATCCAGCAAGCGGTTCTGCTCTTCACAGGAAGTCTCCGGTAGCAGTGCGCAGGAATGGCATGCGCCCAAGTTGCAGTTATCCGGTCCCTGTCCCAGACTTTCTATACAGACGGGGTCACTTGAACACCACCTGGCTCTTTCAAGCGCTTTTGCAATGGCGTCATCGAGATGCCCCGGCTGCCCCATATTTACCAAACCTCCCATTGTCCCCTCCGAGTCACCTGCTGCCGTGTAGATTAGGACTCCGGACATAGGGTTTTCTCCATCGGCTGTATATATCCGCTCTCTCAGCGACGCCGATCCATACCCGCATTCAAATACGAGCTGATTTATTAAAAGGTGTGCAAAGGTGTGAATAAGAACATGCTTTGGAGAAATCACTTTGGCCTGTTGGTGCCGCCTTTCCCTTAATTCTCCAAGATTACTATTGATCGACGACAAGCGCCCCTCATGGGCCTCACCATTAATATCTAGCCACTTGCGTAACTTGTCCTCGCGGAATTTGAGAAATATGCCTTCGCCACGAACAATAATTGCCGGGAGCCATCGCTTCCTCTCAGATGCAATAAGGCCCCAACGCTGATCAGGTGTCAGATCATTTTCCGGAAATATTCGCGAATAGCCTACGAAAGCCCGCGTCTCCCTTAATTTGTGCAGAAGTGACACCCGCTCAAATGAAGTTCTGACAAGATCTCCGTAACTTCCAACTTCAAGACTACGAATGAGCAGGTTAGTCTTAGGATACCCGTCCTGGATATCTCGGCAAAAGACACGATACTCCTCGCGGCGGTAGTCAATTTCAATTAGAGGATCCTGGCGCACCTCCTCCGATTCGTCGCCGTCATCCGGCCTTCCGTCAAGTGCGTTCGCCAGTTGCGGGAGAATGATTGATGAGTCAATTTCCCATTCGGGGCAGTATGACTTGATCGCCGCATCGACAATTTCCTTGTTCAGGCGTTTCGCGGGAGCGCTCTTGATTCGCTGCAACAGATATCTGCGAACCAGAGAATTGCCCAGCAGAATTTCTTTGAGGATGTGTTTGTTGGCTGCTTCAGCGAGAGTTGCCGGAGCTACGGACAATTCGGGAAAGAAGTCTCGAAGTGCCAGCTTGGCCGCTTTTACGGTCACTAGGCCACTTTCGGAATCCTGTGCGCTACGCAACAGACTTGCCTTCAAGTGATGGTCATCCAGCAAATCAAGTATTTCCTGAGACAAGTCACGATCATCAATGTCCGGGATATATATTGAACTGACCACATGCGAAAAATAAAGGTTTGATGCTCCGCGAAGCAGTGGATAGAGTTCGTGCCCACATCCAGGCAACGGCAATACGCTGTGCTTTCCGATTGCCAATACAGGATTGTGACCCTCGCACAGGATTTGTAACCTGGATAAGGCAGAAGGTGATCCGGTCGATGGGTCACTTTCAAATGCGCCTGCGAGAGTCCTTTTCTCAATAACGCGTATGCCGCCACCGGGGATTCGTTCCTCGGCCCTTATCTCAACGCCGGTCAGAGAGGCGCTACCAGTGCTTCTCATTCTTAGCCAGCTCGATACCCCATCCGGCTCCCAGTCAGGGTGTGGATGCTTGAACAACCACTCTATCCAAGGAAAATCCTGTAAGTGGCCTCGCTTGCAAGCTGCG
>JBAYWJ010000463.1:0-2735 GCA_041674125.1 Kiritimatiellia bacterium | reverse complement strand
GGCGGTTTCGGCCATGCTGGAAGACGCGCAAGCAGGCAGGATCGGGCCGGAAAGCTGAATTGAACGGCGCGGCGGGCATGCCGGCAAAGAATGCTTTCACAAGGTGAAGGCTTTCGGTAATTTGGTTGCGGCTATATGCCGCCTTGGCTTGATTTTTTTAAAAATATCTCTGATAAACCATGGAAAAAATCCTCGGAGATTCTGCCAGGAAAATATTTGTCACGGGCGGTGCCGGATTCATAGGCAGCCACGTCGTGGACCTGCTGGTAGCGCAGGGGTACCAGGTGTGCGCCTATGACAACCTCTCCAACGGGCGGCGGGAATTCATAAACCACCACGCCGGCAAGCCCAACTTCAAGTTTGTGGAAGCCGATATTCTGAACATGGACTTGCTCCTGGAAAATATCAAGGGGCACGACCTGGTCTGGCACCTGGCCGCCAATACGGACATCATCGGCGGCGCCGCCAACCCGCGTCGCGACCTGAACGACTGCGTCGCCGGCACCTTCAACGTCATGGAAGCCATGCGGATGAGCGGGATAAAGCGCCTGCTGTTTTCATCCACCGGCGCGGTTTACGGAGAGCTTTGCCACGACACGCCCGTATCCGAGAGCGCCGGGCCGCTCCTGCCGGTATCCGCCTACGCCGCCGGCAAGATCGGGAGCGAGGCTTTCATCTCCGCCTTCTGCCATCTCTACGGCATGCAGGCCTGGATATTCCGCTTCGGCAACGTCGTGGGCGGGCGCATGACCCACGGGGTGATTTACGACTTCATCCACAAGCTCAAGGCGAATCCATCCGGGCTGCTCATAAAAGGCGACGGGCGCCAGGAAAAAAATTACTTCCTGGTAGAGGAGTGCATTGACGGCATGGCCTGGGCGTTCCGCAACATAAGCATGGAAGGCGACAAGCCCTGCGACATATTCAACCTGGGCACAACCACCATTTCCAAAGTGCTGGATATCGCCGCCATGATAAAGGAAGAAATGGGTTTGCCTGGGGCGGAAATCAGGATTGAGGGCACAAAAAGGGCCTGGCCGGGCGACCAGCCCCGCGTGCACATAACCGTGGAGCGCATGCGCAAACTGGGCTGGGAGGCGCGGCACACCTCCGACGAAGCCGTACGCATAGCGGCGCGGCGCCTTTTAAAACCGGAGCAGGCCGGGACGGCCTCAAACCAAAATGGATAAAATCTGCGTAATCGGCCTTTGGCACCAGGGCGTGGTCGGGGCGGCCTGTTTGGCTGAACTCGGCCACGACGTCATCGCGGCCGATCCCGATGAAGCCACCATCCTCAAACTCAAATCCGGCAAGGCGCCGCTTCATGAGCCGGGCCTGGACAACCTGCTGAAGAAAGCAACGGATTCCGGCAAGCTTCGCTTTGATTCCAGCCTGCAGGACGCAGTCCGGGGCCGGAGCGCGGTGCTGCTGATGTTCGACACGCCGGTAGATGAAAACGACCAGAGCGACCTTTCCGGTATTTTCTCCGCGGCAAGAACAATCGCGCCGGCCCTGGAAAACGACGCCGTCATCCTCGTAACCGCACAGGTGCCGGTGGGAACATGCCATGCGATTGAAAGAGAAATTAAAAGCGCAAATCCTTCCTTGCGTTTTGCGATCGCCTACAGCCCCGAGAATTTAAGGCTGGGCCAGGCGATTGAACGCTTCCGCAACCCGCCCATGCGCGTAATCGGCTCCGATAGCGATGTTGCGCTGGACCGGGTCGGGAAGCTTCTGGCGCCTTTCGGCGGCAAGTGGGAGCGGGTTTCACTGCGCTCGGCCGAAATGGTCAAACACGCCCTGAACAGCTACCTGGCGGTTTCGCTAACCTTTGCCAATGAGCTCGGAAACCTTTGCGACCAGGCCGGCGCCGACGGTGGGCGCATCGCGGAAATATTGCGCACCGAGCCGCGCGTCGGTCCGAAGGCCATGCTCTTTCCAGGACTTGGCTTTTCCGGGGGCACCCTCGCGCGGGACATGCAAACGCTGCGCAACTGCGGGCTTGCCGCGGGCGTTCCCACCCCCCTCCTGGACGGGGCCTGGCGCTCGAACGAAATCCAGAACAGGCTGGTTGTAAATAAATTGCATTCAATTTTCAAATCGCTTTCCGGCAGAACAATTGCCGTGCTCGGCCTGGCCTACAAGCCCGAAACCAGCGCCATCCGCCGCTCGATTGCGATCTCCATCATCCGGGAACTGCTTGATGAAAAGGCGCTCGTGCGGGCGCACGACCCTTGCGCGGACCATGCGGAAGTCTGCCGCGCGCTCGGCGCCGGATGCCGGGACGGCCTCAGACTGGAAAAGGAAGCCGGGCCGGCCGCGGAGGGCGCGGAGGTTTTGGTGTTGATAACCGGCTGGAAAGAATATAAAAGCCTTGATTACGCAACGATCAAGGCGCGCATGGCAGGCGACATTTTGATTGACGCCAACAACCTGCTCGATGCGGACGAAATGGAGCGGCTTGGTTTCCAATACATCGGAACCGGGCGCGGGCGCGCAAAGCGGAAGGAAGGCTGAACATGAAAGTTGCCATAATTGGCGCCGGACTTCAATGCCGGCGGCGCGCGCCGGTGATACTGAACGAACTCCGGCCGGATGAGCTTCTGATCGCGGACAAAACCCCCGCCAAGGCCGAGGCCGCGGCCAGGGCGCTCGGCTGCACCGCCGTCAAAACATGGCAGGAAGCCCTAGCGGCCGGGGATGTCGGCATGGTCCTGGTATGCACCCCGCCCTGC
>JBAYWJ010000462.1:0-2737 GCA_041674125.1 Kiritimatiellia bacterium | reverse complement strand
GGCCGACTTGTATTTCGACCTGAATAAGCTGCTTGGCGGCCGCCATGCAAAAGCGCGTTTCCCTGTTTCGCCCGTCCCGTTCCAAGTCGAAAACACTTTGCTCCTCATGGAAGTGTTCGATTACTGCCCGGAGTTAACGCGCCGTTTCCTGCCCTTTATCAGCGTGGATCCCGCTCGCGAGACGCGCGCGCAATTACGCTCTATTGAAAAACTTGCGAAACGCTATCCGGTTTACGGCATCAAGATCAACCCGGTCATATGCCAGGCGCCCGTCACCGCCCTGCTGAAAGAGGGGCAGTGTTTCATGGCGTTCGCGCAGGAACATAATTTGCCCATCCTGATGCACACCTCCTCGCTTCCCGCCGATATTTATTCGTACGCCGGCAGTGCCTTCAAGGTGATTGAAGCCAACCCCGGCATCAGGTTCTGCCTGGCCCATTGCATACTTTTTTCCAGGCCGTTCCTGGAGCGCGCGCTTGCCTCGCCCAACACTTGGGTGGATACGGCCGCCTTTAAAATCCAAGTTGATTTGTGCCGGGACTGTGTGCGCACGGGCGTCATCAGTCGCCGTGAACTGGTTGAGGCGGATTTTAAAGATTATGATGATGTATTCGCCGCGGTCTGCCGCCGCTACGGTGAGCGCATCATCTGGGGCACGGATTCCCCGGCCTATGCCTATATCTGCCGGCGCCAGCTCAGCAAAAGCAAGTGGCAACATTTTGATTACAAAGGCCGGTATGAGGATGAGGTGGGTTTGCTGCGGAACTCACCGGCGCATGTCAGGCAAAAAATTTCGAACAGAAATACGATCCGCTTTTTGCTGGGAACATGATGCCGTGCAGTAAGGAGTGTTCAATATCAACGGAGCCAGTTTCAAAACAAGAAAGACACGGCAACAGAGTGCCGTGGCTATAAAAAATCATTGATTATCAATGTATTATGCTGTAGCAGCCCCGCTCTGTCGGGGCGTTCCGGTGATTTCTGAAATTACCTCAATTACCAGGAGAAAATCATGACCAAAGAAATACGCCTTGGACTCGTCGGCTACGGCCAGGACAAGGACCCGAAAACGGGTGCGGTGGTGGGCGGGCGCGGGGCGTCCCTTTTTAAATTGGCCGCGGAAGGTTTGGAAGGGATCGTTCCGGCCGCGGTGTGCGACAATGCGCCGGCCACGCTGGAGATGGCGCGCAAGGCATATCCCGGCGCCGAATTGTTTGATAGCTTTGACGACATGCTCAACCGGGCTCAAATAGACGCCTTGCTTGTAGAAACACCTGCCACGTGCCACGTGGCGTTTGTGGAAAAGGCCCTGGCCAAAAACATCCATGTCCTTTCCGAGATCCCGAGCGTGTATACGGTTGCGGAAGCCCAATCCCTCTGGGACGCGCATTTGAAGAGCCGCGCGATTTACATGACCGGCTCCAACCCCAACTTCTGGGGCTACATCGACGCCGCGGTGGATTTAAAGCGCCGCGGTCTGTTCGGCGACCCGATCTACGTCGAAGCCGAGTATATCCATGACTGCCGTCACCTTTGGGAGATAACTCCGTGGCGCAAAACATATGTACCAATCCGCTATTGTACCCATTCGCTGGGGCCCATGCTGCGCCTGATTGACGAGGACCTGGAATGGGTGAGCTGTTTCGACACGGGCAGCCACGTCAACAAGGAAAAGGGCCAGCACGATTTCATGGCGGCGCTTTTCCGGACCAAATCCAACGTGGTGGTCCGCTTGTTGGTATCGTTTATCAATGAACTCACCAACCCTTATCATCAGTGCCGTTTTTTCACCACCAAGGGCATATTCGAGCGGACCGCGCCCCAAAATACGTCCATGGGATTTGTGCCGGCCGAAGGACAGCGTACGTTGTTTCAATCCAATGACCTGCCGTTTGACCGGAAACGGATGGAACTGCCTGTGGCGGTCATGCCGCCGGCCCTTGCCGGCAATCCCAAGGCCACCGGCCATGGCGGGATCGACTACGCAATGCTGGATGCTTTCTTCAAGGCAATCCGCGGAGGCTTGCCTTCCCCTGTCAGCCTCAAGGATGGGTTGCGCATGTCATTGCCCGGAATTTATGCGGCCGAATCGGCGCGCAAGGGCGGGGAGCTGACTCGAATTCAATATCCATGGTCTGGGAAATAATTCATGATAAGGCAGGAGAAACAGTCATGGCGAAGGAGATTCGTTTAGGGCTGGTGGGATTCGGGCAATACAAGGGCCACGATGGTAAAACAGGCGGCGGGCGCGGATCGGGTCTCTTCAAACAGTCCGTGGAATGTTTTGAAGCCGTAGCGCCGGCGGCGGTGTGCGATACGGCGCCGGCCGCGCTTGATATGGCGGGTAGGATATACCCCGGTATCGGGCTCTTTGAGAGCTTTGACGACATGCTTGCCCGGGCCGAAATTGACGCCCTGATCGTCGGCACTCCCGCCACGTGCCATGCGCCTTTTGCGGAAAAGGCCCTGACGAATAATATCCATGTCCTTTCCGAGATTCCAAGCGTGTGGACCGCCGAGGAGTCTCAGGCCTTATGGGATGCGCACCTGAAAAGCAGGGCAATCTACATGACGGGTTCAAATCCTAATTTCATGGGATATATCGACGCGGCGGTGGATTTGAAGCGCCGCGGCCTTTTCGGAGATCCGATCTTTGCTGAGGCAGAGTATATCCATGACTGCCGGAAACTATGGGAGCTGACTCCCTGGCGCAAGACATTGGCGCCGATCCACTACT
>JBAYWJ010000461.1:0-2744 GCA_041674125.1 Kiritimatiellia bacterium | reverse complement strand
TGCATCGTGGCCTATAATTATAACGGCGGAGTGCGTTTTAATACTACCGTCAGAAATTCGCTTTTTTACGGCAACCAGGGTGCCGCCCTCATGATCAGGGCAGGGGATGCCGTTGAAAGTTGCACCTTTGTCGGCAACGATACCGGGATTTCCCTCGACCTGGCCGCAACCGTGGCGGTTGTCAACTGCATCAGCTATTCCAACACCGTCAACTGGACAACAAACACGGCTATCGGGGCGTTCCTGGCCTTTACCAATTCCTGCACCTATCCGGCGTATCCCGGGTGGCATTCGTCGAACACAACCAACAGCCCGCTATGCAAGTCCTTCGGAAGCGGCAGGGGGTTAAGCCATGTTGCCGGAGACTATCACCTGCATGGACATTCGCCGTGCGTCAATGCCGGTAAGAATAATTTCTGGGTTACGAACGCCTTCGACCTCGACGGCCAGCCGCGCCTCCTTTACGATACAATTGACATGGGTGTATATGAAGTCCGATATGAAGGAACTTTGTATAAGCTGAAATAGTCACTTACAGAAAATGACTAAGAATAACAAGAAACTGGAGCCGGCCTGTGCTACTCTGCGAAGTAAAGCCTTCGCTACGAAGCACGAGACCACAGGCCGGTCAGAGCGGGGTGAGGTCACCCCGACTCCATTTGGGTTGATGCGGGCTTTGCCCGCGTTGGTCATATGATGGATAAAGGAGGAGGTCGGATGCGCGCGATCAATGCTTTTGGATTGTTATTTTCGCTTTCTTTGATTGCCATGCCCGGATGCAAGCTGGCCATGAACGGAGCCCCGCAAAAAGACCTGCATCTGGCCGCCGCAGGGCAGACGGAATATGCGGTCGTCAGGCCGGAAAAACCCGGTGCGGTTGACGATTATGCCGTAAGCGCGTTAACCAATTTTCTGTTTCTGAAAACCGGGGCGGAATTCCCGGTTATTTCGCCCGAAGAGACGTCGGTAACCAATAAATATATTTTTGTCGGATTAAGCGCGCCCTCCTTGAAAATCCTGGGGAAGGAACCGCTGGCATCGTTGAAAGACCAGGAATACGTCTCGCGGAGCGTAGGCGAAAATATCTTCCTCTACGGCAAGGGAATGCACGGAAACCTGTACGCCGCGGTGGATTTCATGGAAAACACCCTCGGGCGCCGCTGGTATTCCGGCAGGCTGATTTCGGAAAAGCCGCCGCGCTGGCAAAACGGGCTGGGCCAGCCGGTTTTCACTGTGGAGCGCGACTTGAGCGTTAAGCCTTTCAACCGGAAGGGAGGATTCGCGTTCAAATACCGATTGCCAAGTTATGAATGGATGTTTGATTTCCACCTGCAAAGCGGGATGAACATGTTTTCCAGCAAGCGCGTTGACCCATCCGCATTTTCACTGAAAGTCATGCCGCAGGGATGCCATACCTTCTTCGGCTATATTCCGCCGTCAGCTAAAGACCAGCCCGAAACAAACATATTCGGATGGGTGGAAAAAAAAGACTATTTTGCGACCAACCCCGAATATTTTACCCTGCACACTAACGGCAAAAGGATTGTCAACCAGCTTTGTTTCAGCAGTCCCGGCCTCAGGCAGGAGCTGACAAAAAACATACTCGAGCATATCCGCCGGTTAAAGGCCGAAGACCAGGAAAGACTCATGCTGGACTTGAGCGCGCACGACAATCCCGGCGAATTCTGTTATTGCCCGGAGTGCGATAAGCTCAAGAAAAAATATCAGGCTGTTGGCGGTCCGTTTTACGATTACCTGCTTGAAATATGCGCGATTGTAAAGGAAAAGTACCCGGACGTCATGCTGCATACCCTTGCTTACCGCCTTTGCCAGACCCAGAAGCCGCCGGTCATGCCGGAGGGCACGGCGTTTCCCGATAACATAGTTATACAGTATGCCAGCGTGGAAGATAATGGTGATGTTGACTGGAATCATCCTGTCAACCATGGCGCTTATGAAGACCTGCTGGCCTGGTGCAAGCTGACGCCGCATGTCTGGACCTGGTATTATCCCTTCAACGGCATGCTGGACCGGCTCGTGACTGATATCTGTCTTATGCATAAGGCAGGGGTGGAGGGGGCGTATGTCGAGTTCTCGGGCGGCAACTATAACGGCGCCATTGATTTTACAGAGCTGCAGATTTATATCTACAATAAATTGCTCCAGGATATTGACAGGGATGTTCCCGCTCTGGTTCGGGAGTTCACCGACCACCAGTATGGTCCCGCCGCGCCAATGGTCCGTGACTACTTAAAGGAGATGGAAGCAGCCTGGAAAGCTTCAAGCACCAATACATCCTTTAGCGCCGGGAAAGGCATGGGCCGGAGACTGACCGGACTCACTCCTGAAAAGATCCTGTCTTGGCAGGAATCGTTTGACCGGATGGAAACCATGACCGCCAATGACGAACGCTTGCGCGCCAATATCATGAGACTCAGGCGCGGGCTCGATTACCGCACCCTGGAAGAATGGAACGATCTGGCAAAAGCCTGTCCCTCATATTTCAAGAATTATCTTGTTGTAAAGGAAAGGCTGGGGGCCCTGCCGCATTGGGCCGAGGCCCAGGTGGCTGACTGGGAAATGAAGATCAAGACGGCCGGCGCGGAAAAGCCGCTGCCCGCGCCTTTTGACGCAATGGAGAAGGGGCTTGTCCGCCGTTTTGTTCCTGTCCGCGGTGGTGCCGGCATTCCTAAAAATGTAATAGATCCCGACGCGGCCTTTGGTTTCGGCTCAGTCGTGACACT
>JBAYWJ010000460.1:0-2753 GCA_041674125.1 Kiritimatiellia bacterium | reverse complement strand
GATCTTTCTATTGGGCGCGGTCATAGCGCATGATGGGCCGGACATCCATACAGACAAACGGTTTTGCAGTCCTTGCCTTCTTGCTGAGTGCCTTTCCGGTGCAGGCGGAACAGCCTTGCCTCTCCGTGAGTTTTACCCAGACAAATGATGTCTTTTGCCTAGAAGTGGCTGACACCTATGCCAGTCGGGAAACAGGCCTGAAAAATCGCAGTAACCTGCCGAATCAGGGCGGAATAATTTTTGTTTTTCCAGAAAATGCTCCGCGTGTCTTTTGGATGAAAGACACCCTGCTGGAGCTGGATTTTTTGTTTCTTGATGATAATGGCGTGGTACAAAATATGGTTACTCATGTACAACCCGGCGCCATCAAGATTTATGGTATTGCACAATATGTAATTGAGCTGCCTGGTGGCGTCGGCGAGGATATGGGGCTGTGGCCTGGGGACAAGGTGCTATTTTCGAGGGAAAAGTTGCATCCGTCCGAGTGAATTGCGCAAAAAAAATGAGACCCCGTTATTGGCGTAACGCCGTTCATCGCATTACCCTGAAAACATTCAAGATATGCGAATAAGTTGGTCAGTTTTGTTTTGACTGCGGGTAAAATTAACCAGTATATAATTTCCATAGTGCCAGAACGGTATGCGGGTCCAAAAGCAAATCAGCAAGATTGCAATACAGATGAAACTTGAGGAAAGGAGATGTGGCGATGAGGTCAATGAATAAATTTATTTTGATGGGTTCAGCCTTTCTGCTTGCGGCAGGGGCGACAAATGCAAATGCTTCATGCGATAGCGTTTTGAGTTCGTATTCATGGTTGATTACTGAACCTGGGATGGAATTAGAAGCAGCAGAGCTCGTTTCAACTAATCCAGAGTGTTTCGGCGGCAGTGCAACAACCTCTCAGACCCAGATCAGCAGCACTTCGGTCCAGCAGGCAATAGCAATTTCAACCGCTCTCGCGGCCCGCACCTTGGGAGCCTCCCCCATGGACCAGCAAACAGCCGGGCGTGAGACAAAAAGCATGGCTGGCGGTGGCAAGAGCGCATTTAATACATGGATCAGCGGCTCCATCAATAGCACCGATCAAAACTATACAGCGGCCAATACGTTTAACACCAAAAACGAAACGGATATCAGAACAGGGATTTTTGGCGCGGATTATGCCTTGTCCCCCACAATGGCGGCCGGTCTTTCCGTGGCCTTGGATGACGGCGATGGTTTAGGCATTAATGCAGCCGCAGGCAGCACGCCAAACATTTTTACTAGCAATGGCTACCTGATTGCCCCCTATTTCGGCATACAGATCACCAATGAACTGGCCGCCGATGTAAGTGCAGGTCTTGGCAAGGGCGAGATGGACATAAGCGGCAACGTCAGCACCGATTCCGATCGGCTTTTTGCCGCGGCCAACCTGTCTTACAGCAAGTGGCTGGGCAATGCCCAATTGACCGGAAAACTCGGCTACATACATGCCGAGGAAAAATATGACAATATGGAGGTTCTTGGCGTGGAACAGCTTGGAACCAATGCCAAGAACAAGCTGGACCAACTACGCGGCGGTGTGCAGGCTGGCTACTGGATGGATGGCGTTATGCCCTATGCTGGATTGTCCTATTCGGAAGATGTCAATCGCTCCACGACTCTGGCCGCCGCGCCAGAAGATCCGATCGGCGAGGAAGCTTTTCAGTGGACGCTTGGGGTCAACTTCATTTCACCCACGATTGGTTTGAGCGCGGGGTTCGCTTACAGTCAGGAAGCGGGTCGCTCCAATCAGGATAACGATGTGATTATGGCAAATCTTAATTACCGATTCTAGTGTGATGGAAGCCTTTGGCTTAATTGTAAACAAAAAAGCCGCGCTTATTTGCGCGGCTTTTTTGTTTTTAGCCGCCGGTTGCGCGTTCAACGAATCATTCGGGGGCTCGCGTACAAACGTTGTTAACTGGGCCTCTGCCCGTGGCTTTGAAGAAGGGCTATTAACAGCCGGGCCGTTTCATCTGCTGGCGCTAACGCGCCGTCAGCGCAATAACGTTGAGACCCTGACTGTCTATATTGAAGGCGATGGTGCGCCTTGGGCAACACCATGGCATCCGCCGCGCAATCCTACCCCGCGGAAACCGATCGGCCTGGCTTTAGCTGCGGCTGACCCCGCGACTACCGTGGTTTATCTGGGGCGGCCATGCCAATATCTGGAATCAGACGAGCTTAGATCCTGTGATCCCGCCTGGTGGATAGACCGCCGCTTTGCTCCTGAAGTGTTGTTGGCCTATGACGAGGCGCTTAACCAACTGAAATCCATCCTCGGCGCAAAGCGGCTCCGCCTGGTGGGTTATTCGGGAGGAGGAGTGATCGTCGCCCTGCTGGCGGCACAGCGATCGGATGTCGAACGTTTTGTCACCGTGGCCGCGCCTCTGGCCTTAAATGAATGGGTAGCCTGGCATGAGCTGACGCCTTTTGCCGACTCCAGTTCCGACCCGGCCCTGGCCTCGACCGGCTTTCCTGCGGGTGTTCATTGGGCAGGCGGCAAGGACAAGATCGTTCCGCCTTCCATCGTCGAACATTTTGTCCGGAAAAAGGGGGGGCATTTTTTTACTGTCCCCGAGTATGACCATGAATGCTGTTGGGCGCAGGAGTGGCCGCGCCTCATCGAAAGGGAGGATGTCCAATGAAACCAACGTCATACATCTATGCCACTGTTGTTTTCCTGATTCTGCTCATCAGCCCGGCCATGGCGCAGATGCGGCCACCTCCTT
>JBAYWJ010000459.1:0-2767 GCA_041674125.1 Kiritimatiellia bacterium | reverse complement strand
GCCCGGTGCCAACCTGCGTGCATCTCGTTTTTTCATGCCCAAAGACTACATCAAGATGCGCCTGTTGTCACTAAAATATTGTAATATATTTAATTGCCGGATTAATAATTTGAGCGTTCAATCAGGTAGCTGCCCAGCCCCAGCGACAGTATGAAAGGGAACCAGACGATCAGGTGCGGGTGCAGGTCCGGGCGGTGTTCCAGCGAGTCGGCGATGATGATGAAAAAGTAAAAGATAAAAACCAGCAGCAGGCTCACCGCTATCCCGATGGACGATTCTTTCCGGTGGATTTTGATCCCCAGCGCCGCCCCCAGCAGTACGAAGGCGAAGCAGGAGCAGGAGAGGGTGAGGCGCGTGTTGGCCTCCACCAGCAGCGCCGTCCTGAACACGGGCAGGTCCGCCCGGTAGATGTCAAGGAAGGCGCTCTTCACGATCTGCTCCGGAAAAACATCCTCGATTAGCATGCGGTTCAGCCTGGTCGGGGATGTGCCCGGCTGGAAATTTTTAATGTAGTCGACCGTCCGCTCGCTCAGGCTGACCTTCGCAAAAACGTTCGTGGCGTAGATGCTGCTGCCTTCTATGATCCGGTTCAGTTCCGCGGCCAGCATGCGCCGCGCCTGCCTTTGCCGGGCCGGAGAGCCGTCGTAGGCCCGCAGCTGCGCGGCCGCCGCGCCGGAAAACATGGCATTGATGTGTGATCCGGCCGGGTCACCCCGGTCGTTCAGCCTGGCCACAATGCGTTCGGGGGCGATAAAGTCGCGCGGGATAAACCGCGCCGATAGCCTGAGGGCGCTGATTATCTCGCTCATGCGCAAATCGGCTCGCTTTTTCCAGACCACGTCGCGGTTGATCAGCTCCTGCACGTCTATGGTGAGTGGGTATTCCTCGGCGTTCAGGTAGCGCGTCAGCGCCAGGTTTTCCGGGTGCTGCTCGTCCGGTTGCTCGATCCGGACCCGGTAGAGGGTAACCATGATTTTGCCCGGCTCGTTGGTGGCGGTGGCCACGGTGCCGGAGTCGGCGCGGATAGTGCGCTTGACCCCGTCCTTGTCGACCTGGTTGATGACTATGTCCCTGATAAGAGCGTCTTCTTTCTTGCCGATGTAGACGGTCAGGCCGGGGAAGTCGCGGATGAAGCGCCCCTCATCCAGGAGGCTGATGGGGGTTTCGACCCCGAGCTTGCTCAGCACCTTGCGGCGGGCATAGTGGCTGTCTGGGGCCACATTGCAGTTGATGTAGACGCAGACCGTGGCGAGCGCCAGCGAGATCAGGATGGGGGGCTTGAGGATGTCCCACATGTTGATGCCGCAGGCGCGCATGGCGATGATCTCCCGGTCGCCGGATATGCGGCTGAACTGCAGGAAAGCCGCGGCGAGTACGCTCATGGGTATGGCGAAGATGAGCGAAAACGGGATGCCGTAGGAAAAGACCTCCAGGATGAGAAGCCCCGATACCCCGCGCGAAAACAGGTCAATGACCTTGAAAATGTTGCCGATGGCCATCACGAAGAGGAACACCATCAGGGTCATCCCGAAGGTCATCAGGAAGCCGCGGGCAATATAAGCATGCAGGATGCGCATTATAATGCAGAATGCAGAATGCAGAATGCAGAATTCAGAACCGGATCAGTTTTAAATTCATCATTTTTCATTCGGCCTTCTGCATTTCTTTGTCAGTAGCGGTAATGGTCGGTTTTGAAAGGACCTTTCACGCTCACGCCCAGGTAGGCGGCCTGCTTGGGCGAAAGAGTGTCAAGCCGCACGCCGATCTTGCCAAGGTGCAGGCGCGCCACTTCCTCGTCCAGGATCTTGGGCAGCACGTGCACGCCCACCGGGTGGCTGGCGCTCCGGTCGTAGAGCGCTATCTGCGCCAGAACCTGGTTGGTGAAGCTGTTAGACATCACGAAGCTCGGGTGGCCGGTCGCGCAGCCCAGGTTGACCAGCCGGCCTTCCGCCAGGATCACGATGCTGCGCCCGCTCGGG
This sequence comes from Kiritimatiellia bacterium, assembly GCA_041674125.1. Classification (GTDB taxonomy): domain Bacteria; phylum Verrucomicrobiota; class Kiritimatiellia; order JAAZAB01; family JAAZAB01; genus JAQUQV01. The sequence goes on along the minus strand of JBAYWJ010000459.1, from coordinate 788 downwards.
AAAGTGACCCGGTCAACCTGCGGCTTGATCCGCTCCCACTTGTAGCGCCTGATGCCGTCGATGCCGATCTCGGCGTCAAAGTGGCCGATGTTGCAGACGATCGCCATGTGCTTCATGCGGAGCATGTGCGCGGCGGTGATGACGTTGCAGCAGCCGGTGGCGGTGACGAAAATATCCCCCATCGGGACCGCGTCGTCCATCCGCATCACCTCGTAGCCCTCCATGGCCGCCTGTAGGGCGCAGATGGGATCGATCTCCGTCACGATCACCCGCGCTCCCTGGCCGCGCAGCGACTGGCAGCAGCCCTTGCCGACGTCGCCGTAGCCGGCCACGACCGCGATTTTGCCGGAAAGCATGACGTCGGTGGCGCGCATGATGCCGTCCACCAGCGAGTGTCGGCAGCCGTAAAGGTTGTCGAACTTGGACTTGGTGACAGAATCGTTCACGTTGAAGGCCGGGAACAGCAGCTTGCCTTCGCGGTGCATCTGGTAAAGGCGGTGCACCCCCGTGGTCGTTTCCTCGGAGACGCCCCTGATGTCCGCGGCGATCCGGTGAAAGCGGCGCGGGTCGCCCCGGAGCGATTTTTTAAGCTGGCGCAGCAGCGCGGCCTCGTCGCCGCTTTCGGCCCGGCGCCCGAGAATTCTCGGGTTTTCCTCGGCCTGGTAGCCAAGGTGCATGAAGAGCGTTGCGTCTCCGCCGTCATCCAAAATGGAAGTTGGCCCGAGCCCCTTGCCCCAGTCCAGGGTGCGGTCGAGGTAGTCCCAGTATTCCTCGAGCGTTTCGCCCTT
>JBAYWJ010000458.1:0-2787 GCA_041674125.1 Kiritimatiellia bacterium | reverse complement strand
GGCTCTCGGTGGTCCCAATGTCGGGCGAATCGTTCAAGTGCGTTCCCGACGTCGGGACCCCCCGCGATGACACCGAGAAGCGCAGCATGGAAATGAGATGCCATCTAATTACTTCGCCCAAGAAAATTTCCCTCGATAACATCTTTGCGCAAATGGCCGAAGACCAGCGGCTTGAGTTGCGCCTGATACTAAAGTGCGATACCCAGGGCTCCCTTGAGGCCATCCAGAAAATGCTGGGCGAAATCGCGAGCGAAAAGGTTTCCATGTCGATCATCATGGCCGCAGTGGGGAACGTCACCGAAAACGACGTCATGCTCGCCAGCGCTTCCGATGCCATCATTTTCGGCTTCAACGTGAGCAAGGAAGAAAACGTGTCGCGGGCCGAAAAGAGCGAGGGCGTCGAGATACGGCTTTACAGCATCATTTATGACATTCTCGAGCAGATCAAGAAAGCCATGACCGGCATGCTGCAGCCGGTCACCAGGGAAAAATACATCGGCCGCGCCGAGGTGCGCCAGGTGTTCCAGATTGCCAAGCACGCCCAGGCGGCGGGCTGCCTGGTGGTCGAAGGCAAGGTCAGCTCCAAGAGCAAGGTGCGCGTCAAGCGCGGCGGGGACAAGCTTTACGAGGGAAGCGTTCAGACTCTGAAACGCTTCCAGGACCAGGTGAACGAGGTGCGCGAAGGGCAGGAGTGCGGGATTCAGCTGGACAACTTCAAGGACTTCAAGCAGGGTGACCTCATTGAATTTATCGACTACGAAAAAATTCCGCAAACTCTTTGAGAAGGCATAAGGCACAGGGGCGCGAAGAAAGAAGCGTTAAGAAAAGATTTTCTTAAGTCATTTTTTTACCTTCTGTTCTTGCGCCTGCCTTCAAACCCATGGGCATAGACCGCATTACCAGGCTGAATGAGCTCCTGAAGCGAGAGCTGGCCGGCGCGCTTTTCAGCGTCATGCAGAACGAGGATTTCGACTTGGCGGCCGCCACAATCACCCGCGTCTTTCTCGGCCGCGACCTGCGCGAGGCGCGGGTGCTTGTTTCAATCCGCGACCACCAGGGCCGGCGGGAACACATGCTGGGGCTGCTGCGCAAGCACCGCCCCGAGCTCCAGCAGATGATAAACAAAGACCTGGCGATCAAGTACACCCCCCGCCTTTCATTTGAGCTGGACACTTCCCTGGAGGAAGGCGACCGCGTCCTGGGCATCTTGGCCAAGCTTGAGCAAAACGCAGAGCCCGCGCCGGGCACGGGCACGCCCTCCGGATCACAAAACAATTCGCCGGCCTGAGACTGGAAACAATATGTTCCCAGGCCCGGCCTGAAAGAAGCACGCATGGCGCAGACGGAAAAAAACAACATTGACAGCGCAATCGGAGATCCGTCGCTGGACGGCATACTCCTCGTGGACAAGCCTTCCGGGCCTACCTCCCATGACATAGTCGACCAAATCCGGCGCCACTTCCGCCTGAGCAAGGCGGGGCACGGCGGAACGCTGGACCCCCAGGCTACGGGCCTGCTGGTGATCATGATCGGGCGCGGCACGAAGCTGGCCAACACCCTCATGGCAGGCGATAAAACCTACGAGGGGACAATATGCCTGGGGATAGCCACCGACACCCAGGATGCCAAGGGTAAAATCATCAGCAGGGCCGATCCTTCGCACGTCACCGCGGAAGTCCTGGCGGAGGCCATGAAAAAGCTCACCGGCGACATCATGCAGGTCCCGCCCATGGTATCGGCCGTCAAAATCGACGGCGTCCCGCTCTACAAGCTGGCCCGCCAGGGCAAGGTCGTCGAACGCCAGCCGAAGCTGGTCCGGATCCATGAATTCAGCCTGAAGGCATTCAATCCGCCGCGCGCTGATTTTTACCTGCGCTGCTCGAAGGGAGTCTACGCTCGCACCCTTTGCGCCGACATCGGCACGGCCTTGAACTGCGGCGCCCATCTGGAAAGCCTCAAGCGCCTCGCCAGCGGCGATTTCAGCGTCGGGGACGCCTATCCCATGGCGGAGCTCATGAAAATGGACCGGGGCCGGCTGGCGCAGATAATCACACCCTTGAACAGGGTTGCCGCAAAAATCAAATAGCGATGCAGAACATTTGAGGAGGCTTTTTTCCAGCCCGATGAAAGTTTTTCACGACCTGGCCGCACTGCGCCGCGAAAGGAAAAATGTCTGGCTGGCCGCCGGTTTTTTCGACGGCGTCCACCGCGGCCACCGGGCCGTCATCCGGCGCGTCGTTACCATGGCCCGCCGGCGGGGCGATGCGCCCTGGATCATGACCTTCGACATGCATCCCCTCAAGCTGCTGGCGCCCCGCAACGCCCCGCCCTTGCTGACTTCAATCCCCCACAAAATAAGGCTGATGGAAGCGGAAGGCATCCGGGGATGCATTGTCCTGCGCTTCACGCGCGCCACCGCGCGCATGCTGCCGGAAAAGTTCATGGCAAAACTCGCGGGATCTTTCAGAAACTTGAGCGGCCTGGTCATCGGCAGCAACTGGACTTTTGGGCGCCACGGCGCCGGCACGCCGCAAGTGCTGAAAGCCCTGGGCAAGAAACATGGCTTTAGAGTGAGCGTCGTGCGCCCTACCCGGTGGCGGGGTCGCCCCATATCCAGCACCCGCATCCGGCGCTCGCTCGCCCGAAACCGGCTCGCTGACGCCGCCGCCATGCTCGGACGCGACTTCAGCCTCACCGGCAAAGTCGTTTCCGGGCGCAGGATCGGAGGGAGGCTGCTGGGCGTACCCACGGCCAACATAGATTGCCACAACGAGGCCCTGCCGGCCG
>JBAYWJ010000457.1:0-2789 GCA_041674125.1 Kiritimatiellia bacterium | reverse complement strand
TACGCCGAGGTGGTGGCCGCCCCCGAGTTCGCCCCCGGGGTCCTGGACATGTTCGCCGCAAAGAAAAACCTGCGCGTCATGCGCGTCGCCAACATAGGCCGCCTCGCGGATTATGTAGTCCAGAAATTCGTGGACTTCAAGGCCCTGGTGGACGGGGGCATCGTCGCCCAGTGGTCGTTCACGCCCGAAACGCGCTCCAAGGACAAGCTGGTCCCGGCCCAGGCCACGTACAAGGGCAAGGAATACAGGATCAACCGGCTGCCCACGGAACGCGAGTATGACGACCTCATCTTCGGCTGGCTGGTGGAATGCGGCGTGACCAGCAACTCGGTCATATTCGTCAAGGACGGCGTCACGGTCGGCATCGGCACGGGCGAGCAGGACCGGGTGGGCGTGGCAGAAATTGCGCGCGACAAAGCCTACCGCAAGCTGGCCGACCGCCTCGCCTGGGAAAGGCACCGGACGCCCTACAACAACCTGCAGGAGGCGGCTAAGCGCAGGGAAATAGACGAGGAAGTCTCCGCCAAAAAGGGCGGACTGCCTGGCACCTGCATGGTTTCGGACGCCTTTTTCCCGTTCCGCGACGGGGTGGATGTCGGCATCCGGGAGGGCATAACGGCCGTCATCCAGCCGGGAGGCTCGGAGCGAGATTTCGAAAGCATCACAGCCTGCAACGAGGCCGGCGTGGCCATGGTCTTCACCGGGCAGCGCTGCTTCAAGCATTAAAGAGAGGCACATAGGCAGAAGGCACAGAGGCACAAATTAGAGGATTAATTTTTCTTAATATGATACTTTTATTAATTCCAACTTTGTCCCTTCTGCCTTTGTGCCTTTGTGCCTGTCCGACATGAAAATCGCCGTCATAGGCCCGGGCGGGATCGGATGCCTCTTTGCGGGACTGCTGGCCGAGGCGGGGCACGAAGTTACCCTGGTTGACCGGCGCCCCGAGCGGGCGGCCCTGATAGCGCGGGAGGGGCTTGTCATTGAAGGCAACGGGCAGGAGCGGACCGTGGCCCTGCGCGCCAGCGCCTTTCCCGCCGCCTGCGGACCGGCGGAGCTGATAATCCTTTGCGTAAAGGCGCACGAAACCGCTGGCACGGCTCCGAGCGTCTCCGCCCTGGCCGCGCCCGGGGCGAAGCTGCTTTGCCTGCAAAACGGCCTTGGCCGCCCGGACGTATTCGGGAGGATCCCGGGCAAAGACTGCCTCTTCGCGGGCGTGACGACCCATGGCACCACCGTTTTGGGCCTCAATCATGTCCGGCACGCCGGCGCGGGCCAGACCGTGATCGGCGCGCTCGGCCATGACCGGCCGGGCGCGGAGGCGCTGGCAAAAATTTTTTCTGGAGCCGGCATAGAGTCCGCGGCCACCGCGGACACGGACGGCATGCTCTGGAGCAAGCTGGTCATCAACGCCGCCATCTGCCCCGTCTCGGCCATGGCCGGGCAGCCCAACGGGGAACTCATCCGCGCCGGGCACTGGCGCGACCTGCTCCGCCGGGCGGCGGAGGAAAGCGCGGCCGTCGCCGCCGCCAGGGGTGTCCGCCTGGCTTTTCCCGACCCCGTCCTGGCGACGGAGGAGGTTTGCCGCAAAACGGCGCCGAACCTCTCCTCCATGCTCCAGGACGTGCGGCGCGGGCGCAGGACTGAAATTGATGAAATCAACGGCGCCATCGTGCGCGCCGCCACGGAGCTTGGCATTGAGGCGCCGGTCAACAGGATGCTCTGCGAAAAAATCATTGAAATTGAACGGCGCAAATAATATAACCACCGGCAAACAATCAGGAGGGATAATCATGTTTATATCAGTGCGCGACGACGTTTTGAGGCTCGCGGGCTACGGCAGCATCGCCGAGGGCCTGAAGGACCTTAACCTGGACAGCGTTGAGGTGGAGTTTTTCCGCGATTACACCGTCTGGGACACAACCGGCTGGAAGCGGGTTGCCTTCACCGCCGCGGACGCGGCGCAGAAAATCAGACAGGCCTACGGCAAAACAGGGATCTGCGCCTTTCTCCTCCACAACAACTTCAACTGCGCCGAGCCGCAGAAGGAAATCCAGTGGGTGGTAGACGTCATCAAGACGGCCGATGCCCTGAAAATTCCCGCCATCCGGATTGACGCCATAACGAAGGGGGAAAGGGAAGAGCCTTTCGCCGTGAGGGTTTCCCGCTTCGTGGACTCGATGCGCCAGGCCCTCGCGGCCACGGCCGGCAGCGCCGTCAGCCTCGGCATTGAAAACCACGGCGTGCAGGGCAACGACCCGGCCTTTCTCGAGCAGGTCATCGCGCGGGTCGGCGACCGGCGGCTCGGGGTGAACATGGATACCGGCAATTTTTACTGGAACGGCTTCCCGCTGGACGAGGTCTATGCCATACTGCGCCGGGTGGCCCCGCACACCAAGCACACCCACGTGAAAAACATCCGCTATCCCGAGGAAACCCGCCGGCAAAAACGCGCCAGCGGGTGGGAATACGGCAAATATGTCTCGCCGATCTACGAGGGCGACATTGACCACAGGCAGGTGATCGCCATCCTCGCGGAGGCCGGCTACAAGGGCCCCCTGACCATCGAGGACGAATGCCTCGGCAGGCTGGATGCAAACGGCAAAAAGGATGTCCTGCGCAAGGATGCCGCATACCTCAAAAGCCTGCTGGCTTGAGAAAAAATTGCCATGATTGAAAATAAATACAGGCAGCTGGCCGCGCTGAAAAAGGATAAGGCGCTCTTTTTCAAATCCGGCGCGGCGGAATGCGCGCTGTGCCCGGATATGGGCGGGCGCATTTTCTGCGAG
>JBAYWJ010000456.1:0-2801 GCA_041674125.1 Kiritimatiellia bacterium | reverse complement strand
GTCTTCGGGGTCTCTTTCGAGCGCCTGACGCGCGACGACAACAATCAGCTGGGCATGCTCTATGATATGGCCTACTCGACCCCCGGCAATTATTTCTTCAACCTCTGCTCGCAAAAGGATTTCGCCCTGGAAAAAACCGGCGGGCGATTGGCTGAAGAACTGGCGCATCTCTCTCCCGGGTTGCACGAGATCCGCGTCGTCGTCTCCGACCAGAGGGGGAACCGCGCCCTGGCCGTGCTCCCGTTGCTCAAGGTCGCCCCGGTCGGGCGCCGCCCCGACGAAATAAAGGACATGACGGCCATCCGGAAAGGAAACGGGCTGATGCAGGGAATCGAATTTGTCACCTTCGTCAACCGCGGCGATATCGTGATCAAGGCGGTTGATTTCCCGGCCCCGGCCGGCCGCCTGAAGCTCAAGGTAACACAAGGGGGGCAGGAACAGGTGGTTCCGGCCCGCGAGTATGGTTCGGGCGTCTATTTCGCCTTCAAGCCTCTGAACCATGAGCTCCGCATGCTGCTGCGCTTCGAGCTGACCGAGAATGGCATCGTGGTGGAGGGCAGGCAGATGGTGCTGCAGGCAGTGCTCCTGGAAAGCAATTACCCGCAGACCGTTCGCTTCCATGACTTTACGGCCGAGTTCGGTCCAACGACGGTCCGGGATCCGGTTGTTCTGCTGCTTGAGCCAGTGGCGCTGCAGCCGGATTTCCCGCTGCTGGCCGGCCCGGTCCGCTCAAGTCCGGGCCATTTCGCCTTCCTGGATGCGGTTTTTTTCAAATTTTATATCCCGCCGGGTACGCCGCTTGCCCGGCAACTTGGGATATTCAAGTACCAGGCAACGACCCGGAGATGGACCTATGTGCCCACACGACCCGACCCCGTGCCGGGATACCTGTCCACCCGGGTTTTGACGGCCGGGACCTATGCCCTTCTCCGCGATATCTTCCCCCCTGCCGTCTCCCTGCCCCGGCTAAAGACCCGCCATCTAGGGAAGCTGAAACAGCTGTTCGTGCGCGTGAGCGACAAGGGCATGGGAATTGATGACGCCTCCCTGGAGGTTTTCCTGAACCGGAAAGGGATCACAGGTGATTATGATCCCGATTGGAGACACCTCCGGCTGGAAGACCTGCCTTATTTGAAAAAGGGTGCCAACGAGCTCCTTGTCCGCGTCGCCGACCTGGCGGGAAACCGGGAGGAAAAAAGATTCATTTTTTCGTTGAAATGAACTCTTGGCCGTTGCCAAAAGAATTTTCGAGAATACTGATCCGGATATTTTGGCAATGACTGTGGAAATCCCCGATTTGAACTCCCTAGAATCTTGTGGGATATGGATTTCAGCGGATTGCATACTTTTAATATGCATAGAATGGCTATAATAAAAGATATTACCTGAATGTCCCATCAGTCAATGATTCGCGAAGTTCAACCGCGCCGCTCCTAGTTGTCCCTGCCGTTGACACGATGGACGGAAAATGAGAAAATCAAGCGTAGAAAAAACCGTTCGTGTAAAAAATACATGCATCCATTTCCAAGGCGGATGCCAGACGAAAGGGAGGCCCCGGATTGACCAGCGGCAGGAGCGATATTTTTGATGCCGATGCGCTCTTCATCCGCCTGCGCCTGCTTGGCGACATTGTCTTCACGATACCCGCGGTGCAATTGTTCAAGGAACGCTTTCCCGGCACGCGCCTGCATTACGTGGTCGAGGAGCGGTTCAGGGAGATCGCCGAGCTCATCCCCGGCGTAGACCATGTCGTTGTCCTTCCCCGGCGCCGCGGTATCGCCGCTATCCTGGCTTTCCGCAAACAGGTCCGTTCTCTGGGGATCGGCACCATCGTCGATTTCCATTCCGGACCCGGTTCGGCCCTGCTGACCTGGGCCAGCGGGGCTCCCCTGCGAATCGGCTACCGCACACCGAACCGCAATTGGGCCTACAACCGGCTGGTGGAGCGCTTCGATCCTTCACGGTCGGCCCACTCCGTGCACAACCAGGCCCGGCTGCTCGAGGTGTTGGGCATCGATGCCCGTTCGCTCCCCCAGTATCCGCTCATTGATTCCCGCGCTTTTCCCGTTTCTCCACGGCTGGCCCCGCTCCTGCAACTCCAGCCGCGGGTCGTACTCCATCTGGGCGCCGGCAACCGTTTCCGGGACTGGGGTGAGGATCATTTCTCCGCCTTGGTGCAGCGCCTGGAAGCGGCAAAGGTCCACACCGTTCTGTTCGGCGGCACCCCTGAAGAGGCGGCGCGGGGAGCGAAGCTGGGCGGGCACCCTTATGTTCATGACGCGTCGGGCCGGTTGTCCGTCAAGGAAATTCTCTCCCTTATAACCGGGGCGGCCGTCTACGTCGGCGCCGATTCGGGACCGTTGCACCTGGCTTCCCTGACCGCAACCCCCCTGGTGGCCCTGTATGGTCCAAACCTGGCCGAGGTCAGCGGGCCATGGCGGCGGGAGGCCGTGGTGATCGTCCAGCTGGAGATGGCATGCCGTCCCTGTTCACAACGGAGCTGCAAGTATGGTACAATCCCCTGCATGCGGAATATCAGCACGGACAGGGTCTATGAAGCCGTCAGCCAGTTCATCCACTGACTTGCCGTTCGCCCTGCTGCTGGCCTTCCTTTTCCTTATCGATGTCTCCATCGCCGCCGGCTATGTCCTGTCGAGCGTCATCCTGGTCCTGTTCCTGGCGCATTTGCTGCGCGGCGGAAAATTCCCCATCCTGCCGTTTTTCTGTTGGTTTTTCGCGGCCTACATCTTTTTCACCCTGCTGGCTACGGTTTTTTCCCTGGACCGGGCCGCCAGCATCCG
>JBAYWJ010000455.1:0-2802 GCA_041674125.1 Kiritimatiellia bacterium | reverse complement strand
GAGGGTTCCACCGCCACAAAATACCGCGAAAGCGGGCGGACCTACGACATTTTCGTCCGCCTGGAGGAGGATTCCCGCGCGCGCCCCGAGGACATCGAGAACCTGATGGTCACCTCGCCTTTCACCGGCAAGCAGATCAGGATGGCCAACTTCACCAGGGTGCGCGAAACTATGGCGCCGCTTGAAATCGAGCGCCAGAACCGCGAAAGGGTCGTGCGGGTGGAATGCAACGCGCACAACCGCTCCACGGGCGAAGTCGCCTCCGACATCAGGCGGCAGGTCGCAGCGATCACCCTGCCGGCCAACATGACGGTCAACTTCGCCGGCGACATCGAAGAGCAGTCCAAGGCCTTCCGCGACCTTACCCTCCTGCTCCTGCTGGGCATCGGGCTGGTCTACATGGTCATGGCGGCCCAGTTCGAGTCGCTGCTCGACCCGTTCACGATCATGTTTTCCATCCCGTTCGCTTTCACGGGCGCCATCCTGGGATTCATACTGACCGGCACCACCCTCAGCGTCGTCACCTTCCTCGGCCTGGTGATGCTCCTGGGCATAGTGGTAAAAAACGCCATAGTGCTCATCAGTTACATCAACATTCTGAGGGCGCGCGGCCTTTCAATGCATGCTGCCGTGACCGAAGGCGGGCGGCACCGCCTCCGCCCCGTGGTCATGACCACCATCACCACCCTGGCCGGCATGATCCCGATGGCGCTGTCGCGCGGGCAGGGATCGGAAATGTGGCAGCCGATGGGAATCACGATGATTTCGGGGCTGACGGTCTCGACTTTCATCACCATGATTTTCGTGCCGACTCTATACGCCATGCTGGAAGAAAAGGTCCGGAAAAAGTAATCCCCGCCGGCGCGCGCGGCAGTTCCGGCAAACGAGGTGCACCATGCAAATGATCATGATCGCTTATAACGAGTCCGTGGACATGGAAGTCATGGAAATTATCGAGAGTTGCGGCGTGCGCAATTATTCCAAGGCAGCGGAGACCTTCGGCCGCGGCGGCTCATCCGGCACGCACCTCGGCACCGACACCTGGCCGGGCCTGAACAACATCCTGTTCGCCGCCTGCCCCGGGGAGGCCGCGCGCAAGGTGCTCGCGCAAATACGGGAGCTCCGCAAGCCGCTCGGGAAAACAGGCGTAAAGGCCTTCAGCTGGAAGCTGGATGAAATGACCTGAAGGAAAACAACCTTTGATCCGCGCGGCATCACCGCTCCGGGTCAGGGCAGGCTGATGCGCAGCACCGTGGCCTTCCCGCCCTGCGCCTTCAAGGAGTATTCGGGCAGGTCGGCCGGCACCAGAACGGTCATGCCGCTTTCAAGCGGCATGGTTTCGGAGGCGGAGCTCAACAATGCCGCGCCCTCCTCCACAAAAAGCGCGTGAAAAGTTTTGCCGCCGGGCGCGCATCGGAGCAAGCCGGCCATGATCAACTTTTCAAACTTGAAATAAGGGGTGTGCAGCAGTTCGGCCACCGCGTTGTTTTCCGGGTCACGCGCAAACTGAACCTTCGCTTGGTCAACCTTCGCGGGGCGGGCGTCATCCCAGTGGATTACCTTGAGCGCCTTGTTCACCTGCAGCGCCCGCGGCTGGCCGTCACGGCCCTTACGGTTCCAGTCAAAGAGGCGGAAGGTGGTGTTTGAGTTCTGCATTACCTCCAGGAGCAGGCAGCCCGGGCCGATCGCGTGTATTTTGCCGCCCGGGATCAGGATGACGTCTCCGCGCGCAACGCGGATCTCTTCGAGCAAATCGCCAACCTTGTCCCCCGCGAGGGCCTGCTTGAAAGCCGAGGGAGTGACGCCCGTCTTGAACCCAAGATATACTTTTGCGCTTGGCTCGGCCGAGAGCACGTACCACATTTCGGTCTTGGGGTCCCCGCCGGTGTCCTTGGCGCCGGCTTCGTCCGGATGGACCTGGACGCTCAGCTTATCCTTGGCATCAATGATCTTTAGCAGCAGCGGAAACTCGGTGAAGGGCCATCCCATGAGCCTTTCGCCGTAGACTTTCGTCAGGCTGAACAGGTCGCGCCCCGCCAGCGGGCCGTTCACGACCACGCTCATACCCTCGGGCCGGTCGGCTATTTCCCAGGATTCGGCGTATATGCCCGGGGGCAGTCCGCGCTTGTACTGCGTAGCAATCTTGTTGCCGCCCCAGATGTAATCCTTGTAGACCGGCTGCAGCCTCAGAGGATAAAGAGGTATATTTTCCATGAATTAACCACCTGTCAAAAACCCAAGCGGCGCTTACCCTTGCCGTTCTGCCCAGACCGAGGCCGTAAAGCGCTACTTGCCATATTCATTGCACGCCGCGAAGAACATGTCAATATTTTCCAGCGGCACATCCGGCTCGAGGGAGTGGGTGGGCGAGACTATCAGGCCGCCTTCGCGGCCGTACTTTTCTATGACCTCTTTGACCCGCGCGCGGACATCGGCGGGCTTCCCGAAGGGCATTGTGCTCTGAGTGCCTATGCAGCCGTCGAAAACAAGCCGCAGGCCGTAGCGCTTGTGAATGGCATCCAAATCCAGGCATTCGGGCTGGAGCGGGTTCAGGATGTCGACACCGGCTTCTATCAGGTCGCCGATAATCGCGCTGATATTCCCGTCGCTGTGATACCAGATTTTGCAGCCGGGGTTGATCTCCTTGATCCTCCCCCACACCTTCTTCCAGCGCTTGAGCATCAGGCCGCGCCAGGCGTCGGGGGCAAACATCAGGTTCTCCTGGTTGGCGACATCGTCGCCCGTGGCGATCATGTCGGCACCGGCGCGCGCATAAGCCTCGGCCTTGGCCATGTTCTGGTC
>JBAYWJ010000454.1:0-2806 GCA_041674125.1 Kiritimatiellia bacterium | reverse complement strand
GCCGCCATTTCCGCGATAGTGCATGGTGAAGTCCCGGCAAAAGAAGCCGCAAAATTATTAAACGTGAAAAAATGAAACAGGTTTGGGTTCAGGTCATCCCGTGGGACAAGCAGCTGGCGATCGCCGCCATCGAGAGCGGCGCGGACGCCGTGGTTGTTGACAAGGGTTTTTCAGCCAGGGTAAAGGAGCTCGGCCGCATCAGGACCGTCGCGGAGGACGGCGACATCGTCTCCGGCCGGGACGTGATCGCCATCGAGGTGCGTTCCAAGGCGGACGAGAACCTGGCCGCCCGGGCCGACCCGAAGGCCATCGTGCTCCTGCGGCTGCCGGACTGGACGATCATCCCGCTTGAAAACATACTGGCCCAGCGCGACCGGGTCATGGCCGAGGTCAAGACCCAGGACGAGGCGCGCACCATGACCGGCATTCTCGAAAAGGGCGTGGACGGCGTGGTGGTGGTCAGCCGCGACCAGGGCGAGGTAAGGAAGATTGTCGGGCTGGTCCACGGCCTTTCGCCCAAGGTCGAGCTCAAGGCCGCGGTCGTGAAGAAGATCGTCCCGAGCGGCATGGGCGACCGGGTTTGCATTGACACCTGCTCGGCCATGTCCATCGGCGAGGGCATGCTGATCGGAAACGCGAGCAACGCCTTTTTCCTGGTGCATTCCGAAAGCCTTGAAAACGAATACGTGGCCGCGCGCCCTTTCCGGGTGAACGCCAGCGCGCTCCATGCCTACATCCTGCTGCCGGAAAACAAGACCGCCTACCTCTCCGATTTGCGCATCGGCGCCCCGGTCATGGTCGTTGAAGCCGGGGGCGGCACCCGGCCGGCGCAGATCGGCCGGTGCAAGATCGAAACCCGCCCCATGATACTGGTCGAGGCCGAGATTGAAGGCCGCAGGATATCGGTTTACCTCCAGAACGCCGAGACCATCAACCTTGTCAGGACCGACGGCAAGCCCGTTTCGGTGGCCAGCCTCAAGGAGGGCGACCAGGTCCTGGCGCACCTCGAGGCCGGCGGCCGCCACTTCGGCATGAAAATCAGCGAAAAGCTGGTGGAAAAATAACAAGAGTGTTGATTTGAGGTTACGGTTCATATCGGAAGCCTTTTAAGGCAGGGACGGACAGCCTTGTCCATCCGCCCGAATGCGGTGCGGTAAAATGTCCCGCTCCGTGCGCCGCTCCGGCAACATGGTTTTTAGCATTGCCAGCCTGTTCCAAACTTTTATCCGGGAGCAACCATGAGAATACTAGTGGCAGGGGGCGTTGCCGCAGGCATGTCGGCCGCGGCCAGGGCCAGGCGCCTGGACGAGGACGCCGAAATAATCGTGCTCGAGCGCAGTCGCCACGTCTCCTTTGCCAACTGCGGACTGCCGTACCACATCGGAGGGCAAATTAAGGAGCGCGAAGCGCTTCTCCTCCAGACTCCGCAGTCGCTCCAGAAAACGCTCAACCTCGACGTGCGCGTCAGCCACGAGGTCACCGGCATAGACCGCGCCGCGAAAAAAATAACGGTAAGGGATTTGAACAAAAATCGCCTTTACGAGGAATCATACGACAAGCTTGTCCTCGCTCCCGGCGCGGTGCCGCTCAGGCCTCAACTGCCGGGTATCGAAAACCCGAAAATATTCACGCTCCGCAACATCGAGGACATGGATGCCATCAAGGCCGCGGTGGACGGCGGGGCGAAAGAAGCCCTCGTGGTCGGCGGGGGCTACATCGGGATAGAAGTGGCCGAAAACCTCGCTGCAAGGGGCATGCGGGTGCAGGTCGTCGAAATGCTGGAGCAGATCCTGGCCGTTTTTGATCCGGAGATGGCCAGGGACCTCGAGCATCACCTGGCCGCCAACGGGGTTGCGGTGCATACCGGCGCCGCCGTCGCTGCCTTCAGGGAAAAAGCGGGAAAAGTCGAGGCGGAGCTCAAGGACTCCACTGTTATCGCGGCTGACCTGGTTATCCTTTCCGCAGGCGTGCGCCCCGATTCAAGCCTGGCCGCGGCGGCGGGGCTCAAGCTCAATGAAAGGGGAGGCATCATTGTCAACCAGTTCATGCAGACTTCCGACCCGGATATCTACGCCGCGGGCGACGCCGTTGAGGTCACTGATGCCGTCACCGGCCGGCCGGCCCAGGTGCCCCTGGCCGGGCCCGCCAACCGCCAGGGCAGGCTTGTCGCCGATAACATTCTCGGGCGGAAATGCGCCTGCAGCTCCGTCCTCGGAACTTCCATCCTGAAAGTTTTCCAGATGACCGGCGGCTGCACCGGCGCTTCTGAAAAGTCATTGAAGCGCCAGAATATCCCGTATGTAAAAGTCTACCTGCACCCTGCCAGCCACGCCGGGTATTACCCGGGCGCCACCCCGATCCATCTGAAGCTGCTGTTTGAGCCCACGGACGGAAAAATACTCGGCGCGCAGGCCGTGGGCTTCGACGGGATCGACAAGCGCATAGACGTTCTGGCCACGGCCACCAGGGCGGGCCTGACCGTTTACGACCTTGAAAATCTCGAGCTCGCTTACGCGCCGCCCTTCGGCTCGGCGAAGGATGCCGTCAACATGGCCGGGTACGTGGCCTCCAATCTCTTGAAAGGCGACGCCGACTGCTGGTATCCCGAAGACTATCCCCGTAAAACCGCCGGGGGATTAATCATTGATGTCCGGCCGGAGGACATGTTCGCTGTCTGGCACATCCCGGGAGCCGTGAATATTCCTCTAAAAAAGCTCCGCCTGCAGCACGGGCAAATCCCGCGGGACAAAGATATCTTCCTTTACTGCAAGGTCGGGTTCACGAGCTACCTGGCTTACCGGCTCCT
>JBAYWJ010000453.1:0-2812 GCA_041674125.1 Kiritimatiellia bacterium | reverse complement strand
TCGCACACGGCGATGCTTTTCACCGACCGCCTTTTCCTGAGCCGGTACTCGGTGGACGCCATCGCGGCGGCCACGCCGGCCGGTATGCTGGCTTTCATGTTCACCTGCTTTTTCATGGGGGTGGTGGGGTTCGCCAACACCATGATTGCCCAGTCGGCGGGGGCCGGGGCCCGTGGCCTGGTGGCGCGCTCGCTGTGGCAGGCGATCTATTTTGCCGTGGGTGCCGGGATCATCCTCGCAGCCTTTTCGCTTTCCGGGGAAACATTCTTCCGCTGGGCGGGGCACGAGCCCTTGGTGTGCGCGCAGGAGGGGGTTTATTTCAGCATCCTGATGCAGGGCTCCGTTTTCGCACTGCTGCACGACGCGCTTTCATGCTTCTATTCAGGCCGGGGGATGACGCGGCCCATCATGTACATCAACCTGGCCGGGGTGTTGGTCAACATCCCCCTCGACTACGTCATGATCAACGGCGCCTGCGGCTTTCCGGAAATGGGCATCAGGGGCGCGGCCCTGGCGACGGTGCTCGGGCATATAGTCATGCTGGTCATGTTCGCGGCCCTGGTCTTCAGCCCTGCCAACAAGCGGGAATTCGGGATGTGGCGCGCGCGCGGGTTCGACCGGAGCCTCTTCGGTCGGCTGATGAAATTCGGCGCCCCTTCCGGGATCCAGTTTTTTGTGGACATATTCGCCTTCACCTATTTTCTGATGGTCGTGGGCCGGATCGGGCGGGTGGAACTGGCGGCCACGAACATTGCCCTGGCGATCAATACCCTGGCCTTCATGCCGATGATCGGGTTCGGGATTACCGCCAGCTCACTGGTAGGGCAGGCCATCGGGCGCGGCAAGCCCGAGGACGGCGTCGTGGCCACCAGGAGTTCGCTGCTGCTGACCATGCTCTACATGTGGATCGTGGCCGTAATATTCGTGGTTTTCCCGGAAACGCTCTGCGGCATTTTCCGCTCGCCCTCGGGCGATGCCGCCTCCGAATCGGCCGTGCAGTCCATGGCTTCGGCCCTGCTGCGCTTCGTGGCGTTTTACTCGCTGGTGGACGGCTTTAACGTGGTCTATTCCGGATCGCTCAAGGGAGCGGGCGACACAGTTTTCATCGGCTGGACCATTCTCGTCATTTCGATAGCGACGATTCTCGTGCCGGTGACCCTGGCGGTAGCCGTGTTCGGGGCCGGGCTTTACACCGTTTGGAGCTTTGCCACCCTGTACGTCTGCGCGCTGGCCGTGGCTTTCTGGTGGCGCTTCCGGCACGGCAGGTGGAAGACCATGCGCGTCATTGATCAGCAGCCGCCGGCCGCGGCGGCGGTCATGCCGCGCCCGGACATTCCCGGTGCGGAAGAGTTGTGATGGTCTCATAAATTTGTTATTGAATAAGGTTGATCTAGTGTCGTGTCCCATTAATAATTTACATATGATTGTCATTCCGGGCTTGATTCAGAATCCAGTCTTTCTAATCCAGCCTTCGTAGCCAACGGCTTTACTTCGGCGGAGTAGGCTCTGGATTCCCGCTTTTGCGGGAATGACATCTTCAGAATTAATACAAAGAATTTGCGGGACACAAAACTAGGCAAACAGCATCAAAAAAAGGCGTATAAAACATGAAAAACAAAACTAAAACGAAGATAGGAATTATCGGCTGCGGAAACATATCCACGGCCTATTTGAAAAACCTGACCATGTTCCATAACACGGAAGTTGCCGCCTGCGCCGACCTGGTTCCCGAACGCGCGCGGGCCAAGGCGGCCGAATTCAAAGTTTCAAAAGCCTGTGCCGTGGATGAGTTGCTGGCCGACCCGGGCATAGAGATCGTCGTCAACCTCACCATCCCGAAGGCGCACGCCGCCATAGCCCTGGCGGCGCTCAGGGCCGGCAAGCACGTCTATGGCGAAAAGCCACTGGCCCTCGACCGCGCCGCGGGCGCCGCTGTTCTGAAGGCGGCCAAAAAAGCCGGCAAGCGGGCGGGGTCGGCCCCGGACACCTTCCTCGGGGGCGGGCACCAGACCTGCCGCAAGATAATTGATGACGGCCAGATCGGGAAGCCGGTCGGGGCGGTGGCGTTCATGATATGCCACGGCCATGAAAGCTGGCACCCGGAACCTAACTATTACTACCAGCCCGGCGCCGGCCCGATGTTCGACATGGGGCCCTATTACCTGACCGCGCTCGTCAACCTGATGGGGCCCGTCCGCCGCCTGACGGCCTCCACCCGGATAACTTTTCCAACCAGGAAGATCACCAGCCAGCCGAATTTCGGGAAAATCATAAAGGTCAACGTGCCGACCTACGTAGCCGGTATTCTCGAATTTGCCTGCGGCGCGATCGGAACCATCATCACCACCTTTGACGTCTGGCACTCCGAGCTGCCGCGGATAGAGGTTTACGGCACCGAGGGCTCGCTGAGCGTGCCAGATCCGAACGGGTTCGGCGGCAAGGTGCGCGTGCGCGGCCGGACCGACAAGGAATGGCGGGAAATTCCCCTGACCCACGGGTATGACGCCAACGCGCGCGGCATCGGCGTGGCCGACATGGCCGCCGCCATCCGCGGCCGCCGCCCGCACAGGGCCGGCGCCGAAATGGCTTTACATGTCCTCGATATCATGCAGACCCTGCACGAGAGTGCCGCCTCCGGGCGGCACGTGGTGCTTAAAAGCACCTGCAAGAAGCCGGCGGCCGTGCCGGTGGGATTGAAGCAGTGGGAAATCGATCGCTGAAGTATGGGAATTATTCGCTACAGGTGGATTTGTTGAAGGGTTGATAAATAGATATGAATTTCAATATTGTAGCCGGGGTCGTTGACCCCGGA
>JBAYWJ010000452.1:0-2817 GCA_041674125.1 Kiritimatiellia bacterium | reverse complement strand
CGCTGCCAAAAAGCCGGCAAGGCCTATATGTGGCAAACCTTTCATGGTATTTCCACGCACAACTCGGCACGATACGCGTAGAATTGAATAATATCCCAAACCGGCACGGATGATCAAGCCATGATTCCTGCTTTTTTGTAATCCATCGGCTATGCCGGCGGCTTGTGAACTTAAATATTTTTTCACGATCCGTCTGTGGAATCGTGAGGCGAGACGATCGGGAGCAAGACTGGATTCCCGGTTCCACCCGCGACGGGTGTCCCGGGAAGGACCCGTTGCATTGGTTAACCCCCGCAACTGCGCCAAAACATTTTTTTTGGCCGCGAATGTTCTTGGAGAATTGCGGCGCAACTGCTAAAAGTGCGCCCACTGACTTAAAAAAACCAACAAGAGAGGGAACCACATGCGCACCGTATGCTGGAATAGGAAAACCACCCCGCCCGAGCTCCACTCCGCCCTGGCGACGCTCTCCGCCGCATATCCCATACGCCACGGCAGCTCCGGCGGATTGCAAGTTGTCTTTAAAAAAACCGGTAAGCCCGGGAGCTGCCTGGTCGAGGTTGCCGGCTCTTCCGCGACGATCTCCTACGGCACCGAGGCCATGGCCCTGCGCGCCCTGGGCGCCCTCATGGCCGGCGAGCCCCGCGGCCGGAAAACCATGTTTGAAAACTCGTCCTTCACCACCTTCGGCATCATGCTCGACTGCTCGCGCAACGCCGTGATGACGGTCGAACACTTCAAAAAATGGCTGCGCCAGCTCGCGCTCCTGGGCTACAACATGGCCATGCTCTACACCGAGGACACCTACGAATTGCCCGGAGAATACTATTTCGGCCACTTGCGCGGACGCTACACCGCTTCCGAGCTGCGCGAAATAGACCGCTACGCCGCCGCCCTCGGAATTGAAATGATCCCCTGCATCCAGACCCTCGGGCACCTGGCCCAGATCCTGCAGTGGCCGGCCTACGGCCAAGTAAAGGATACCAGTTCGGTCATGCTCGTCGGCGAGCCGAAAACCTACGCGCTCATCGAAAAAATGGTCCGCCACTGGAGCGGCGTTTTCAAAAGCCGCCGGATCCACATCGGCATGGATGAAACCCACGACCTCGGCCGCGGGCGCTACCTTGACCGATACGGCTTCCGGCGCGGGTTCGACATATTCAACGCTCACCTGGACAAGGTCGTTCAAATATGCAAGAAACACGGTTTGAAGCCCATGATCTGGTCGGACATGTATTTCCGCCTCGGGAGTCCAAACCATAGTTATTACGACCCGAAATGCAAAATCCCGAAAGACGTCATCGCCAAAATCCCACGCGCGGCCGAGCTGGTCTACTGGGACTATTACCACGACGACGAGGGCTTTTACCGCGACTGGATCCGGCGCCACCGCGCCATGGGCTACGAGCCCCTGATGGCCTCCGGCGTATGGACCTGGGGCAAGCTCTGGCACGACCGCAAGCGGACCGAAGACACCGCCTTGCCCTGCATCGCGGCCTGCCGCAAGGAAAGCCTGAAGGAGATATTTTTCACCATGTGGGGCGACGACGGCGGCTACTGCGATTTCGATTCCGCCCTGGCCGGGCTGGCTCTCTGCGCTGAAAAAGCCTATGCGGATGATTTTTCAGAAAAGCTCCTCGCGGCGCGCTTTGAGGCGATCTGCGGCGCCGACTATGCCGCCCAGAACCAGGCCGCCGGGCTCGAGTACGCCGCGGGCGCCCACCAGATGGCATCCTTCATCCTGTGGGATGATCCCCTGCTGGCAATCACGCTATCCGGCAGGCGCGCCAAGCTAAAAAGCCTTGAAAAACATTACTTAGGACTTGCCGCAAAACTTAAGCACTGCGGCCGCCAGACCGGCGGCGGCGACCTCAGCCACGCGCGCCTGATTGCCGAAACCCTCGCGGCCAAGATCGGGCTGGCGCGGCGCCTCTTCGAGGCATACTCTGGCGGCAGCCGCGCGCGTCTGAAAGCGGTCCGCCTGGAGATTCCCGGCCTCGTCCGCCTCCTGGAGCAATGCGCCGATTCACTGCGCGCAAACTGGATGGCCCGCAACAAACCCTTCGGCCTGGAAGTGGTCCAGATTCGTATGGGCGGCGTGATCGCCCGCTGCCGCGAGCTCGATTGCCGTCTGGGGGAATATCTTTCCGGCCGGGCGGAACACATACCCGAGCTTGAAGCCAACCTGAAGAAAGTGAAATGGCCGGGCTACCGGAGCGTCGGCTCAAGCTACCGCAGCTACGCCACCGGCTCAGTCATCCTGTAAGCCTACTTGATCTTGAGGCGCGGCGCGTGGCGGTGGTATTCCTGAATGCTGCACACCTCCAGGCGCTGGCTTTTCACAAATGATTCCAGCCCGTCCAGGGCGGCTTCCATGCCGTTGATGGTGGTGGTGATCGGGATGCCGCGGCCGACGGACTCGGAGCGCATCTTCACCTCGTCCAGCATGGGGGTCTCGCCGGCCGTCGGGGTGTTCACCAGCCAGTTGACCCTGTTTTCCGCCATGAGGTCTATCACGTGCGGGCGCCCGGCCGATATGCGGAATGCGGCCTGGCTGGGAATGTCATTGTTCCTGAGGGTCGTGCTGGTGCCGTTGGTGGCATAGATGGCGAACCCGAGCTTCTGCAGACGCTTGGCAAGCAGCACCGCCCTGGGCTTGTCCTCGTCCCGAACGCTCACGAAGACGCCCCCGGAAAGAGGTATGGCGTTGCCGGCGGCAATCTGGCTTTTTAAAAATGCCAGGCCGACGTTTATGTCGATGCCCATGACTTCCCCGGTGGACCTCATCTCCGGGCTGAGGATGACGTCAGAGCCCTG
>JBAYWJ010000451.1:0-2827 GCA_041674125.1 Kiritimatiellia bacterium | reverse complement strand
TGACCCGGTCTTGCGCGTTGACAAACAGTCCGATTTCCAAAGATGATTTGCCTATCAGTTCATCCCGCGAGTAGCCGAGGATGGTCATGAAGGCATCGTTGACCTGCATGAAAATCCCGTCCTTCATTCTCGAAATGGCCAGCATGTTGGCGGTGATGCGGAAAATCTTGTAGTAGACTTCCTCGTATTTCTTCCCGAGCATGGAGGAGCTGATATTCATCGTCGGACGGGGGCGGCTTGGAGTTGCTCTATTGATTCTTTCAGGAAAGCTTCGCAGCACTCCGGGCAGAGACCGTGGGTGAACTTTACGCTGCTTCGTTCTGCGAGGTATTTTTCGATCTGCTCCCAGTAGCCGCTGTCGTTCCTGATTTTCTTGCATTTCATGCAGATCGGCAGCAGTCCGCGCAGGCGTTCGATTTCACGCAGGCTTTGCTTGAGCCGCAGCATCAGCTTGTTCCGCTCGACGGCGTAGCTCAGGCTGTGCAGGAGCAGGTGCGTGCTTATATCCTGCTTGTTGAGGAAATCCTGGGCGCCGCTTTGCATGGCCAGAATGCCCAGGTCGCTTTCATCGTATCCGGTCAGGACCACAACGGGCTGGTCGGGGAACGCTATGAGTATCTTGACAAGGGTGTTTACGCCGCTGCTGTCCGGCAGGTTCAGGTCAAGCAGAATTGAGTTGTACTTCCCGGAGCCGAGCAGGCGGAAACCTTTTTCGAGAGAATCGGCCTCATCCAGGTTGACGGCCTTTATCCCGTCTAGCATTCCTGTTATGAGCTCCCTGTCCCCGGCGTTGTCCTCGATCAGGAGTGTTGTCAACCCGCTCTCTTCAGTATGGCTGCTCAAGCTCATTTACGGCCTTCCTTAATCCAAATAATAGCGATCTATCGCCTTTAGTCAAGATAATTAAACGCTTCACGGGGCGGAAATATGGGTGTCGGCGGATACGATTTTTGGAATGGTGAAAAAGAAGGTCGAGCCATGTCCTGGTCTGGATTCAACCCGGATCTGCCCCCCGTAGTGCTCGACTATTTTTTTGCAGATCGAGAGCCCGATTCCGCTCCCGGGGTATTCATCGCTTTCGTGCAGCCTCTCAAATGGCATGAAAATTTTCGCCGTGTCTTCGGGCTTCATGCCGATGCCGTTGTCGCTTACGGAAAACTCCCATTCCTTGTCCAGGTTCCTGGCGCCGATGTGGATGAAAAGCTTCCGGTGCCTGCGGGCGAATTTGAGGGCGTTGGCGATCAGGTTCTGGAAGACCTGGCAGAGTTCCACGTGTTCAAACCACACGTCGGGCATCTCATCCATGCTCAGGAGGGCGTCCCTGGAGGCTATCTGCACCTCAAGGTTGTGCAAGGCATCGTCGAGCGCGTCGCCGGCGTGGATCAGGAAAGGCTTGCGGCGGTTGATGCCGGCGCGGGCGAGCTTTAGAATGTCCGCGATCAGCTTGTGCATCCGGGTGACGCCGTCGACGATGTAAGCGATGTAGCGGTCTGCTTCGGCGTCGAGCGCGCCCTGGTATTTTTTTCTGAACAAGGCCGCGAAGCCCGCCACCATTCGCAGCGGCTCGTGCAGGTCGTGCGAGGCGGTCGAGGCGAAAGTTTCCAGGTCAGAATTAGTCTCGCGCAGCTGCCTGATCATCCGCATGCGTTCATTTTCTGCGATTTTGCGCGCGGTGATGTCCTCCACTGCGCCGATCATTTTCAGGGGCTTGGCTGAGGCGTCGTTGATGATTTGGCCGCGGTCGCGCCAGAACCTGACCTGGCCATCCTTGCGCAGGATGCGGTATTCCTCGCTGTAAAACCGGGAGGTTTCCAGGTGTTTTGCCAGGGCATTAATGACCCGGGAGGAATCTTCGGGGTGAATTATGCCTTCCCAGGCCTTGATGGTGCGCGGGAATTCGTTCGGGGCTAAGCCCAGCATGGCGTCTATGTCTCCGAACCAGTTCAGGGTGCCCGAAGGTATGTCCCATTCCCAGATGACGTTGCTCGCAGAAAGCGCGGCCATGCGGAAAATCTGCTCGTTCCGCAGCAGTTGCCGGGAGATTTTTATTTCTTCGGTAAGGTCCCGGAAAATCAGGATTACTCCGGCAAGCTTGCCGCTTTTGTCGAAAAAGGGCGAAATGCTGTTGCCGACCGGGCGCGCGGTGCCGTCGCGTGAAATGAGTATGGTGTGGCTGTCAGGGCCATCGCCGCGGCCTTCTGCCAGGACGCGCAATATCCGGCTTTTCGCCGGCTGGCGGGTCTGTTCATCGATGATGTTGAACACGTTGTGCAGTGGCTGGCCGGCGGCCTCGGATTCGAGCCATCCGGTCAGATGTTCCGCCACGCGGTTCATGATCATGATGCGGCCGTCGGCATCGGTGCTGATGACGGCCTCGCCGATTCCGTAAAGCATTGCCCTGAGTTCGGCCTCGATACGCGCGAGGTTTAATTCCTGCTGCTTGCGCGCGGTGATGTCCTCGTAAGTTCCCATGACCCCGATGATATTCCCCCTGGAGTCGCGCAGGGGCACCTTGGTTGTTCTGAGCCAGATTTTATTGCCGGCGGGGGTGGTTTGGGGCTCCTCGTAGCCGATGCGCGCCTGACCGCTGCTGATGACGGCGCGGTCGTCGGCGGTGTAGAGCTCGGCCTGCTCCGCCCAGGCCATGTGCTCATCCGTGTCGCCAATGAGGTCTTCCGGCTTCTCGCGCCCGGCGTCACGGGCTAAGGAAAGGTTGCAGCCCAGATATTTCAGGCTGGTATCCTTCCAGAAAATCCTTGATGGGATCGTGTCGAGCACGAGCTGGAGCATGGCGGCGGTGTCGGCCAGGCGGCCGGAGGTTTCCCGG
>JBAYWJ010000450.1:0-2840 GCA_041674125.1 Kiritimatiellia bacterium | reverse complement strand
ATACCGCACCCCGCGACCATCGGCGCGGGTATATCCTTGAAATGTACCGTTGTCCACGCCGAAAACCTCGGCATAGATTTCCAGGGTGTGGTGCAGCTCGTCAAAAAATCTGCCCATCGGCATCGCCGCTTTTCCATAGGCGGCCTGGATGTATTCTTCCACCAGTTTAAGTGCGCTGCTGTTTTTAACATCGTCAAGCATCCGGGAGTAGACATAAACGGTTGGGCCTTCCAGGCACCACATCGTGGCCGGCGGAGAATCCAGCCCCACGTGTTTAACGTTGTATTTTTCATAAAGCCTGACGACTTTTTCGGCATAGAGCGGCGTGCGGACCGGCAGATAACCGCAGAGATGATACCAGCCCCAGGCGTGCAGATAGGCTGAGAAACCGCCGGGAATCGTGTATCCATCCCAGATTTCAAACGCCTTCGGGTAACTGCCCACTGACACACGCATGTTGGGCGGGAATATTTTAAACGAGGCCGGCGGCTTGAAGGTCACTGTGTAAGCCTCGGCTACCAAGAACTTTCCCGGCCGGTCTGTTATGAGCCGTTCGGCCCAGCGCTTGTTCAGGCGCCATAGTTTTTCGCCCCAGTCGGCAGTGCCGAACATTTTCCTGCACTCGTCGCATTCACAGGGCCGGAAGCCGTCGGCCTGGACCGAAAGATATTCCGGATAGCCGGCGTCGAACGAGCGCAGGAATTCCCGGTAAATCAGCTCCTGGACATCCTTGTTGGAGTAGCACAGGTGCGGTTCCTTGACCATCACCGCTTTAAACGCATGGGGTCTCTCCCGGATGCGCTGGCCGTTGACCAGGGCGAAATATTCGGGATGGGTGGCGGCATATTTTTCGGCCGGGACTGCAAGCTGATGGGTGTGCGTGAAATATTCCATCGTGACATTGTCGAAAAAATTCAAGGCGATTTTGGCAATGTCTGTTGTCGCCCGGTCCGATGAGTTGCATGAAAGCATGGGTTCCTTGCGCACATCGAGGTTGTCCGGCACGGCAATTGTTGGCGTGGGCAGGAACTCAATCCCCGGCAAACCGCCGGGCGCCAGGAAGCGCGTACCGCAGAACTGGCGCATAAAATCGGTCAGGCCCTTGACGGTGCCGTGCGAGCAGGGGGTCTGGTCCTTGACGAACTCAATCTCTTTTATTTTTGCCGCCGCCCAATCGCGGCCGGCAATGATTACGTTACAGCCATCCGTTTTCCAGACGTAAGTCCATACAGGCAGCCTGGAACTCCCGATTCCCGCCGCGCGCGCCGCGGCGGTATCCCCGAGATAAATGCCCGGCTTCCCCCTCTCTGCCATGGATTCATTGACCACGTGAATAGTGAAGCCGTTGGCCTTGAACATTTCGCGCATGACGCCGGCGGCGTTGGAAATGGTCTGTCCGATGATCGGGTGTGGGGAGGAATCCGGCAGGACAATCTGGTAAGTACATTGGTTGCTTGCGGCGATGATTAATTCGCCGGCGTAACCGGATAAGCCGGTCAATAAACCAACCAGCAATATTGTATAAGTATAGGCTTTAATAAGTGTACCTCCTTTTCGCCTGATAAGTACAATGTCCGGGAATCTGTCAGGCATCAGCGCACTTTAAACATGATGCCGCGCGGCAGATATTCATACGCGCCCATGTCCACTCTGCCGGAAAACCTGTCGATTCTCGAACGATTTTCCAAATCAAAAGATTGAATCATCCAGCCCTGGTTTAAGCCTGCGTTTGCGCAGGGCGATGCAGGTGTCAGGCGGAAGTTTTGCGCGGTAAAATCCGCAAACAGGGGATTGTTGGTAATGTTGCCGGGGCCGCACAGATTGGTGGAATTCGGTCCCCATATGCTGTTTGAAACGAAACAAGAGCAGACCGCCACATTTGTAACATTAGGCGGAGGCGTCATTTGGAATTCGATGTTGTAATTCGAATGCACGATCGAATTGCTCAGTGCCAGCGTGGGATTATAACCTTGGGCCGCGCCCCAGCGCCTTACATAAACTGCACTTCCAAATGAGCCGTCCGCTCCGCCTACCGCCCGGTTGCTGACAATAGAGCAATTAATAAGTTCCAGGCGCTTGCCCATTCCTGATCCCTGGGAATAACACCCGATAGCGCCGCCTCCGGCATAACTGATATTGTTGTAAAGCAGGCAATTGCGCATAATAACAGGAGGTCCAAACACATAGATGCCACCGCCGCCTGTGCCGGAATCCTTGTATCTTTGGGTAGTGTTGTTTCTGATCACGCAATTTTCGAGGCTGTGTTTACAGGTCGCATTGCAGAATCCGAGATACAGACCTCCGCCATTCTCGCCCGCCAAATTATTTTCTATAACGGTGGAAATCATCTTCCCTCCACCTCCGGTATTGTCGTATCGCAAGAAAGCGCCCCCGCCCGAGCCATATATTCCAGCGCCTGAGCCGGATAAAACCCGATTGTTGCGAAAAGTACAGTTCGATATTATATAATCTTTTGCAAAGGCGTATAATCCGCCGGCAACTGTGCCGGCAGACCCGGTGACAGTATTGTCAGTGATGAGACAATTTTTCAGTGAACAAAGCAAAGCACCGTTGGTGAACAATATTCCCCCGCCAATGTCAGTAGCATATCCATTAGAGACTGTTATTCCATCCAGCACCAGTTTGTAACTGCTGTTGGCGGAAGAATTGATCGCAATGCCTCGACAGGCGCCCTCTCCGTCAATTATGGTATTTGCCGGCGTTTCATTCGAGCTGCTGAGTGTCAAGGGTTTGTTGATATAAACCACGTTGGTACCGGCATAATCTACAGAATTGGTTGACACGGTATAACGCCCGGCGCCGACCCAGACCGTGTCGTT
>JBAYWJ010000449.1:0-2841 GCA_041674125.1 Kiritimatiellia bacterium | reverse complement strand
TTTCTCAAACCACAAGGGATTGGCGATAATCCGCAAGCTGTTGCTTTGCCGGCAGTTCGCAGTATGCTTATACAGCTTCACTGCCGGCGCCTTACATTTTACGGATTCTTGCCAAATGCAAAATCCGGGTTAATTGCAAAAAACGGGATAGGATAAATGCCGGCGGAAGACGCTTGAATCAATGGAGATACGATTCAGGGCAGGAGGGCGGCCCCGGCGGAGGAACGGGCAATTTCGATTGAACAGCTTGATCCGAACCGGCCGGCATAGGCGGATATTATTTTTGTTTTGACCGCGGAGATGTCCTTGGGGTTAACCAGTAATACCGCGCTTCCGCCGAAGCCGCCCCCGGAAAGCCGCGCGCCCAGGACCTCCTTCATGCCGGCGGCGGTCTCGACGATGAAGTCCAACTCGGGGCAGGAATTTTCAAAGTTCACCCGCGAGCTTTCGTGGGAGGCGAACATGAGCTTGCCGAACTCCTTCATCCGGCCGGCCTGGAGCAGACCGCGCGCCTTGAGGACCCGCTCGTTTTCTCCGATGATATGTTTGGCCCTTCTTAAAATGACCGGGTCGAGTCCCGATGATTTATTGTTCAGCTCGTCCGATGAAACGTCGCGCAGGGCCTTGACCGGGTGCGCCAGGACCGAGGCGAAATACGCCGCCGCTTTCTCGCAGGCCGCGCGCCGCTCGTTGTAATCCGATTCCACCAGGCTGTGCTTGACCCGCGTGTTGGCCATGAGGAAGCATACCTCCTTGCCGACCGGGTCATTTTCCACCGCCAGCGTCCTGAAGTCGGTGAATACCAGGTGATCTTCCTTTCCGTAAATGCTGGAAATCTGGTCGAGGAGCCCGCACTTGGCGCCGGTGAACTCGTTCTCGGCCTTCTGGCAGAGGCGCGCCATCTGTATTTTTGAAAGCCGGATGCTGTAGAGTTTGCCCAGGGCCATCGCGGCGGCCACTTCCAGGGCGGCCGAGCTCGAGAGCCCCGCGCCCCGGGGGACATCGCCGGCGAATGCCAGGCTGAAGCCTTCTTCAAGCCGGCCTTCCTTCGCGAGCAGCCCGGCCACCCCGACGAGGTAATTGGCCCAGTGCGGCTTTTCCAGCGGGCCGCTAACCGGCAGCTCGAACTCGGCTGTTTCGCCGAGGTCCAGGGCCGCCAGGAAACATTTTTTACCACCCCGGAGCCCGGCCGCGGCGCAGAGTCCGCTGCTGATGGCGGCGGAAAGCACGAAACCCTCGTTGTAGTCGGTGTGGTTGCCCAGCACCTCAATGCGGCCGGGCGCGTAGGCCGCCGCCGCGGGCGCGCCGCCGAATTTTTCACTGTGGCCGGCAACAACGCGTTTTATCAGCGCAGGATTCATGTCGTATTTGATTAAAAAACGTCCAACATCCAACTTTCAATTTATGAACTTTCAGAATATTCGATATCGATTCGAGGTTGGAAGTTCAATGTTGAACGTTAGAAGTTTCCGGATATTCCATGATAAATGCTCAACCCCGGATTAGATTCAATACTTCCTGCTGGCGCTCATCCAGCATCTTTTGACTGCGGGCCTCCAGGTTCAGCCGCACGAGCGGCTCGGTGTTGGAGGCGCGCACGTTAAACCACCAGTCGGGGAACTCGATGCTGAGTCCATCGAGCTCGAACATTTTCTCTTCCCGGTAAGTCTCTTTCAGGCGCTTGAAGACGGCGGCGGCGTCCTTGACCTCCGAGTTGATCTCCGGGCTCTTGCAATAACGCCGGAGCGGCGCCAGCAGCTCGGAAAGGGGTTGGCGGCTCCGGCTGACGAGGCTGGCGACGAAGAGCACGGCCATGGAGGAGCTTTCGGCGTAGTAGTTGTCGCGGAAATAATAATGGCCCGAGACCTCGCCGGCGAAAATGGCCTTGACCTTGCGCATGTCCTGCTTGATGAAGGCGTGCCCTACCCGGCACATCTGCGGCGTGCCGCCGTTTTCCTCGATCACCTCCTTGACGGTCCAGCTGCTGCGCAAGTCGTAGAGAATATAGCCCTTTTCCTTTTTAAGGATGCTCCGGGCCACCAGGGCCGTGATCATGTCCATGGGGATGATATCGCCTTTCTCGTCCACGAAGCCGGCCCGGTCCGCGTCGCCGTCAAAGGCGGCGCCGAAGTCATACTTGCCGGACCTTATTTTGCGCTGGAGCGCGGAGAGGGTCTCGGCCTTGAGCGGGTTGGCCTCGTGGTTCGGGAAGGATCCGTCCAGCTCTTCAAAGAGCGGGTCGATCGCGATGATGCCCGCGAGGGTCTTGGCCTCGATCGCGCCGACGGAGTTGGCGAAATCGGCCGCGATTTTTACCGGCCTATCCAGCTTGCCGCCTGGAATGAGCGCCTTGATGTGGCGGGCGTATTCCGGGAGGATGTCCGTTTCGCTGACCTTGCCCGGCGCCGGGGCGGGCGGATTGAACTGCCCGCTGCGGACGATTTTCTCGATATCGGCGATTCCGGTCAGGCCGCTCAAAGGCACGGCCTGGGCGCGGCAGAGCTTGAATCCGTTCCATTCAGCCGGGTTGTGCGAGGCCGTGATCATGATGCTGGCGTCGGCGCCGAGGAACCCGTTGGCGAAATAAGACATGGGCGTGGAGCAGAGCCCGACCGAGATCACGTCCGCACCTTGCATGGTGAGCCCGCGCACGAGCGCGTCGAACACCGGCCGGGAGTGGGGGCGCATGTCGCGCCCGACGACCACCTTGCGGCACCCGAGAAAATCTACAAACGCCCGCCCGATCTCAAGCGCGGTTTGTTCGTTCAGGTCCCGGCCGTAAATGCCGCGGATGTCGTATGCCTTGAATATGCCTGCCATGATTTACCTCTTCTTATTTTT
>JBAYWJ010000448.1:0-2855 GCA_041674125.1 Kiritimatiellia bacterium | reverse complement strand
GCGTAAGGTATCCCGCGCGCGGGCCAGCTCCCCCAAACCGACACGGGATAAGGCACGTCCGTCCCGAAGGAAGGCCTCAATTGTCCCTTAACAGCAAGGTTGATGTTCCTCATCCGCAGGCCGTCAATCCGGTTTTTGACCGCGCCTCCCACGTAACAGCCATCCTCTGTCTGGGCGGTCACGTCCGCGATTGAAACGTTGCTTATGCCACCCGGCTTTTCGGATTCATCTCCAATCCAGAAATAAAAGGCGATTTTTGTGTCAAGGATCAGGTTTGAAAAATTAATATTTTCAATGGCAGGCCCGTGAAGTATTTGAAAAGCCCCCACTTTGACCTTTCCGGGCACGAGCATGTTCACCCCCGTGCGGGTGTCGGGCATGACAATATTGCTGAAGGCGCAGTTCCGGATCGGGCCGTCGCCCTCATATCCGATCCGTATCCCGCAGCAGGTGGTGCGCAAGACGCAATTTGTAACCGTCACGTTTTCGCAGGCCGCCGGGCGGCCGAGGTTCCAGGTGTCGCTCTTCAGGGCGATACAATCATCGCCGCAGTCAATCGAGCAATCGCTGATGAAAACGTTGCGGCAGCAGTCCGGGTCTATCCCGTCGGTGTTCGGCCCCCAGCGATTGCTGGCTATCTTAACCCCCTGGATCCGGACACAATCGCATCCCAGCGGCCAGATCGAATAACAGGGCGCGTCGTCCAGGCGGATATCCCGTATGATAATGTTGCTGCACCTGAGAAAAGCCAGCATGTGCAAGGGCCGCCAGTCCCTTACGCGCATGCGCTGCTTGCCGGGTACTTTTTCAAAAAAAGAGCTGCCGGAGCCGTCAATGACCCCCTGCCCCGTTATGGCAATATTCGATGAGTTCCTGGAAAAGATAAGGTGCGCCGTTTTACGGCGCCCGAAATCAAACGCGCGATAATCGGATTGTTTCGTGCTTGCTTTCAGCCGGGCGCAGGAAGCAACGTGCAGCTCGACGTTGCTCTTGAGCTCGATTGATCCGATAAGATAATTGCCCGGTGGACAGAAAACCATTCCCCCGCCAGCCGCGTGGCAGCTGTCAATGGCGGATTGAAAAGGTTTTGTGTCCAGGGCGCGCCCGTTACCCGCCGCGCCGAACCGGCGCACATCGAAGACCCACCCGGCGGAAACTCCAGTGGAATCAACGCCAGATTTCATTGTCACAACACCTTTCTGCCCTGATGGCAAGATTGCTCAGGCGCCCAGCCATTCGAGGGTTTCCTTCAAGGACTCCGCCGGCGGCTTGAGCGGCCAGTATTCCAGGCCAATGAAGCCCTGGTATCCCAGCTGGTCAATGGTGCGGCAGATGAACGGATAATTCTGCTCGCCGGCCTTCGGCTCATGCCGCCCGGGGATGCCGGCCATGTGAAAGTGACCGATGGCGTCCATCCCGGAGCGTATATCCTCGATGATGTTGCCGCGCATGATCCCGGCGTGGTACATGTCGTAAAGCCCCTTTACGCGCGGGTGGTCCACGGCACGGATCAGGCTTACCATGAGCTCGGTATCATCCAGGTAATAGCCGGGATGATCGTAAAGGCTGTTGAGCATTTCAAGGATGATGGTGATGTTGAATTTTTCGGCGATTGGCGCCACTTTCTTCAGGCCTTCAATTATGGCCCGGTTCTGGGCCGAGGCCGGCACCTTCGGGCGCGTGTTGCCGGTCAGGACAACGACGTTGCAGGCGTGCATCTCGTTCGCAGCGGCGGCAGTCTTTTCCATTCGTTTGGCCAGCTCGCCGTGCAGGGCGGGATCGTTGTAGCCTTTCTGCAGGTCGCTGCCCACCAGCATCGTGATGGTCACCCCGTATTTTTCGCAGGCCCGGCCCACTTCCTTTGCGTTTTTGTTGTCGGGCCCGAAGACGTCGGCGCCCTTAAAGCCCAAGTCGGCGATGCGGGCGATGCGCTCCGGGTAAGGAAGATCGGTGAAAAAGGTCTCAAGGTTCGGGGCTAATTTCATGTTAACTATTCCTCCTTTTGGCGGTCTTTGCGCCTTTGCGAGAAAACCTTCAGGTTATATTAGTTACGCCAGAACTTTCGCCAGATTGGCGCTCAAATCCTTCGCTTTTTTGCGGATATCGGCGGATGTCAGGTTCGGGGCAAGGTGAATCATGCCCGCCCTCATCATGATATTCTTGGTCCTGGGGCACATGTCGGCCGAATATTTAGGAACAGTTTTGACGTGCGGGCATTTGAAGGGGCACCCTTCGGCGGTGGCCGTCTTCTGCTCGATGATGTGCTCCCAGTACCAGTAGAGGTGCCAGTCGCGCGCGCCCTGCGTGCCGCCGCCGGCGGGACCGCCTATCCCGATCTTGGCTGTGATGGCCTTCTGGGCCAGCTCGAACGAGTCAAAGAGGAGCGGCGCCACGTACCCGCACAGCCCCTTGGGATCGTTGGGCTCAATCCACTTTACGCCTTTCGGAAGCACGGTATCCTTGCGCAGCTGCAGGTAGGCGCGCCGGGTGGCCTCGTTCACCCGGTCAAGCTTGCGCAGCTGCGCCAGGCCGATCGCGCCGGCCATTTCCGAAAGCCGGTAATTTTCGCCGCAGAAGAGCTCGCCGGCCTTGCGCTCGCGCGCGAACCGGTTCGGGCGCCAGCAGGCGGCGGTGTCGTGGTAGCTCTGGGCGCGGGTGTAGAACCACTCGTCGCTCGTTGTAACCATGCCGCCCTCGCCGGTTCCCATGACCTTGTAGGCGTCAAAGCTGAAGCAGCCGATGTGTCCCCAGTTGCCCAGCATCCTGCCCTTGTAGCTGCCCCCGGTGGCCTGGGCCACGTCCTCGATCAGGACAAGCTTGTGCTTGTCGGCCAGGGCGCGGAGCTTGTCCATCTT
>JBAYWJ010000447.1:0-2889 GCA_041674125.1 Kiritimatiellia bacterium | reverse complement strand
CGGCCGCGGCGGCCGCGCCGGCGGACTCCCCGGCGCCGCCCCCGCAGCAGGATGGCGGATTAATGAACCTGGTTTCATCCTCGCCCGACCTGCATGCCCGGCCCACACGCCAGAATTTTTCCAGGAAGCTGACGGGCAAGACCCTTACGGAAGTGCTGGCAATGATAGACAAGCCCGACAAAACGGAGGAAAAAGACGGCGCCAAGCATTGGACTTACAACGCGCTTATCCTCGACGTGGAAAAGGGAGGCGTGGAAGAGTGCCCGGCCTTGATCGTGCTTGAAAATGACACGGTCACCCGCGCCCAGCTTATGACCAAGCACTGAGGCGCCGCCCATAGCGCGCCTATTCGCCGAAAAGCCTGAAGGCGTTATTGCACAGGATATCCTCCTTGAGCTTCTGCCGCTCCGCCGGCTTCACCGCCGGGCCCTCGATGGCGTCCTTCAAGCTTTTCAGCACGTAATAAATCTTGTACGTCAGGCTTTCGCGCGCGGCCGCGTGCCGCGCGAGCATGTCTTTATCGGACCAGCGGTATTCATGCCGCGTGAGGAGCACGCAGCCCGAACCGCGCTCGCAGTAAAGCTCGCGCCCCTCCAGCATGGCCCAGGGCATGTCGGACCCGAACATTATCCGCGGCCAGAGCGCGCGCTCCGCGATGGCGCGCTTGTGCGCCGCCGGGCTCGTGACCGCGGACATCTCCAGGTAGAGCGAAGGATAATCCATGAGGCCTGTATCCATGAACCGGAGGAACTGGTCGGGGTGCGTGTGCCGCCCGAAGTGGGCCAGGATGACCTTGACCTCCGGGTATTTTTCGGCCATGAGGCGGACGTGGCCGCCCACGGCCGGATCGCCCACCCCGATGCCGCAGGGGTGGATCATGAGCATCAGGTTTTCGCGGCGCATGAACTCCAGCATGGATTCCGGCACCAGCTCGCTCATGGAGGTCTCGGCGGCGCTTTTGCCGAGCAGGTCATAATAGGGCTTGAGGCCCAAAAACCGCACGCCCTTTTCGGCGTGGGCGTAAAACTCCCGGCGGGCTTCTTCCATGCGCGCCGGGTGCACGAGCATGAAGCCTTTAACCCTCTTGTCCTCCGCCATGAGGCGGGCAATGTAGCGGTTGGAAGCCTGGATATCCGCCTCGCGGATCGGGAAAGGGAACGCGATGACGCCGGCCATGGCCTTGCCGCCGAAGAGCCGGCCGTACCCGGCGAGGGCCTCCTGCCACTCCAGCGCGGTCCAGAGCGTGAGGAGGATATCCCTTTCTGGCGCCAGGGGCGGCACAGCCTCCGGGGGCCCGAGGTGGACGTGGGCGTCGAAAATCCTGCCTGGCATCCAGGGCTGCAGCTCGCCGGCCCAGAGCCCGGCGCGGTCTTCGTAATCGGGAAGGTGAATCATGCTCATTTGCCGGTCCTTTCCATTTTTATATTTTTTTCTGCACTATTCCGGGCGCTTTTGTTAGATTTGCCGGGCGGTCAATGAAAGACTGCCAAGGCCTAGCAAATATTTTGGTTACAATAAAGACTATTCGCACTAACGGAGGCGCAACATGGCGATAAACATTGTTGAACAAATAGACGACGGCGTGAAAATAAGGAACCTGCTCGTGAGCGTTTCCGACAAAGGCGGCCTGAACCACTTCATACCCGAACTGCTCAAAACCGACGGCTCCATCAAGCTCTATTCCACCGGCGGGACATACCAGGCCTTGAAGGAGGCGCTCGGGGCGGAACTGGCCGAGAGAAACCTGTTCCAGGTATCGGATTTCACCGGCCAGCCGGAAATGCAGGGCGGGCTCGTGAAGACGCTCGACTTCAAAATATACATGGGGCTGCTGAGTGAAACCTACAACCCGGCCCACGCCTCCGACCTGCAGCGCGCCAAGGGCGTTTTTTTCGACATGGTCGTGGTCAACCTCTACCCCTTCGTCAGGACCGTTTCCTCCGGCGCCCCGCCCGAGGCCGCCCGGGCCAACATCGACATCGGCGGCCCCTGCATGGTGCGCGCCGCAGCCAAGAACTTCCTGCGGGTGGCCTCCGTGACCGACCCGGCCGACTACGCCTCAATTCTGGCGGAGCTGCGCAAGACCGGCGGGATAATGTCGCTGCGCACCAGGTTTGAGCTGGCCCGGAAGGCCTTCGCGCACACGGCCGCGTACGACACCGCCATCAGCGCCTACTGGGCGAAGACCAGCTTTGAAGCGGTGAAGTCGTGTTACGAGGTGAAATAGTGCCCTTTGAAAACGTTGAACATTCAACTTCCAACATTCAACTTTGAAAACACGGAATCTCCCCTGATGGGCCGCTTCCTCCTTTCAATGTTCAAAGTTGAAAGTTGAGTGTTGAAAGTTTCTGCGCTAACGCTCGATAATACAGGAGACGCACATGCCAATCCAGGACTTCAAGGCTGCCTACAAGACCATCATGGACGACCACTTCCCGCCGGCGATGGAAATCAGCTTCGTTGACGGCAAAAACCGCCAGACCCTTTTCTACGAAAAGCAGAGCTGGCTCATAGAGGGCGTCAACAAGGGCCTGCGCTACGGCGAGAACCCCGGCCAGGAAGCCGCGCTCTACAAGCTCGTGAACGGCAACCTCGCGCTGGGCGAGGTCAAGAGCATCCTGCCCGGGCGCTGCCTGGCCTCGGATGTGGAGCTGCTGCAGTCGGGCAAGCATCCCGGCAAAACCAACATAACCGACGTCGACAACGCGCTCAACATCATGCGCTATCTCATGGAAAAGCCGTGCGCCGTCATCGTCAAGCACAACAACCCCTGCGGCGTGGCCCGGGCCGGCACGCTCGCCGAAGCCTACGCGCGCGCCAACATCGCCGACCGCGTCGCGGCCTTCGGCGGCGCCATCGTGCTCAACCGAGAGGTTGACCGCGACACGG
>JBAYWJ010000446.1:0-2891 GCA_041674125.1 Kiritimatiellia bacterium | reverse complement strand
CTTTGCCGCGAAAAGCCAGTAATCCCAGACGTAGTCCGAGAATTTCGACTCGCGGCTCGCGTTGGCCCGGCCCCACTTTTCGTTGTCTTTTTCGTCGATCTGGGTGAAGCCGTCCGGCATGCCCA
Source organism: Kiritimatiellia bacterium (assembly GCA_041674125.1). Classification (GTDB taxonomy): domain Bacteria; phylum Verrucomicrobiota; class Kiritimatiellia; order JAAZAB01; family JAAZAB01; genus JAQUQV01. The sequence goes on along the minus strand of JBAYWJ010000446.1, from coordinate 2,766 downwards.
GCGCCGCCGTGAGCAGCGGCGGGTAGGCCTCGAGCACCTTGTTCATGTAATTGACGGAAGTTTTCCTGAGGTTGGGGTCGGAAAGCTTTGGCGTACCGCGCGCGCCCATGCCGCTGATGGGCTTGCCGTTGGCCATGGCGTAATACTCGGGGTGCTTTTCCTTTTGCTCCTTGGAACCGATGATTTCCCAGGTGGTGTGGTTGTTGTAATAGACGTAGGAGGCGCCGTATTTGAGGCGCTTGAACCACATCACGCCTTCGTTGTCGCCGCGCATGGCGCCGTAGAAACAGAACTCGCGGTAGGGGAACACGGGCTCTTTTTTCAGGCTCTGCTCGGGCACCTCGATCGTTTTCTTTTCGGGGATGACCGTGCCGTCTTCATAGGGCATGTACCAGCGCACGCCGAGGAGTTCCAGGAATTCGGAGGTGGCGTAAAGGGTGGCGGTGGCGTCCATTGTATAGAAACCAAGCTTGGCGTTGAAAGCGCCCGGATCCACGCCCGGAATTTCATAGTCTTCGCCGGCAAATTTACGCCATTCGGCAATGCCCTGGGCGTCGCGCTTATAGGGAAAGGGCTGGCGCTGCTCGTCGCGCCCGATAAGGGCCAGGTAATTATCCTTTGCGATAATCTTGAAGCCTTCCACCTTCAGGTCATCAGTTGATATTCCTAATTTCCTGGTGAATTCGCTTGTCCCGACATACACGTGAAACTTGAACTTGTCCGACGGCTTGCTGGCAATTTCCAGCTTTGCCCCCGATATGAGCTCGATGTGCTTCTGAAGGTCCTCGGCCGCGAGCTTGACGCTGGAGAGCGAATTGGTGTCCGCGACGATGTCGGCGAGAGGCTGGCCGTCCTTGACGAGCGTCACGGCCGCCCGTACGTTAAAACCAAGCGAGACGGAAAATAAAGCGAGTAATATAATCCGGGTTTGATTCATGATGGTTGAGCTTCCTCCGTTTTTTCTGGTCGGTCAGATTTCGCGGCAAGCAAAGGTATGATTATACGAAGAAGTTTTCATAACAAGTTAAAAATGGGGTGGTTTTAAGGCGCGTTACGGCAAGATAGAGGTTCATGCGAGCCTATAACGTAATTGTAGAGTTCGTCAGAACGGCAAGAGTGCAGTTCTATCGAACTGCCGCTGCAGTATGCAATATTTGTATGGGGAAAAGTTCATGGCATCCACAAAGAGCCCAGGAGCTGATCGGGTATGGCATGAATCCGCGCGATAGTTTTCTGGGTCTCCGTTATGTAAAGCCCGTCATCCCATATGAAATCAGGGTAGCTGATGCCGGTTTTGGGATCACTTGCTTTAAGGATGGCCACGGGCTTCCCCCAGTGAATGACCTTGCCTTCCGGAGAATCATGTTCAGTGCCGCCTAGCAGGAAGGCCGGGTTGCGCCCCTTGTAGCCGCGGCCGGGGTGGTTGTGAAACCAATAAATAAATTTGCCAGAATAAGGGCCCTTCGTCAGCTTCCTGACGAAATTTGCCGCCCTGGGATGGTCTACCAACGGCCCGCCGGGATGGAAGGTCATAAACTCGGGCCGGGTCCATGACCGGCCGCCATCCCTTGAATAGGCATGGCAGGGGTGGCCGGCCACGGTCCGGTAGGTGCAGAAGAGGGAGCCGTCCGAAAGAGATGCCAGGTTCACCTCCTCCGCAATCGGTCCTTCGGGCGAGCGCAGGCCGCGGTCGCCCTCCGGCAGCGTTTGCCAGCGGATTTTGGCCGGATCTTTCTCCGTGAGGATGTTGTCGCTCTTCAGGAACCACGACTCTGTTTCGGCCATGAACCCTTCGCCGAACCTGCCGACCTTTGAAAATCCGAGGTACATTGTGCCGTTGTGATTTACCGGCTTGCCGACGCCCCAGAAGAAGCGGACTTTGCCTTTGTACGGATTGCGCCGGTCGATATCGGTTTCCCTGACCGGGATATGCCAGCGTTCTTTTGACCATGTTTTGCCGCCGTCATCCGAGTATTTCAAAGCATATTCGCCCAGCGTGTCAACGCGGTGGCGGGAATATTCATTGTCGGCGACAACCTCCCGCATGTTCTGCTCGTTATAGGTATAAAATACATAGACCCGCCCGCCGGGCGTGATAAACGGCATGGCCCACGATGCCTCCGGGCCGTCCGCCGGTTCTATGTCCACGAGATTACTCCACGTCCGGCCCTTGTCGGCGCTGCGGGCGGAGACGATGTGCTGGCCGCGGCAGCCTTCATTGCCCGGCCCGGTTGTCATCACGCAGAGCCATGTGCCGTCGGCCTGCTTTACGGCGTACGGCTGGTCGCAGTAGCCCTCGGAGGGAATTATCCACCCGGTTTCGATTTCAATCGGCGGTATGGTTTGCATGCGCTTTGTATCTCCCTTTGTACAGCGGGGCCAGCACTCCGGCCGGATCCATGCCGATCACGGTGTGGCCGGCCCAGTGCACGGTATACTGTTCGTTTTCCTTGCTTCTATAACCCGGGTTCAGATAAGAGCTGGTTGTCCTGGAAGGCTTGTAGCGCAATCCTACGCGGGAATGCATCCCGGCTTTGGCATGCAGGTATCCGTCCTTTTCTTCAAAGACGTTGCCGAGGGGCTCTTCGCGCAGGCTGTTTTGGCCGCTGCCCGTGAGGGCGCTCGCGCCTTGCCAGTCCACGCCGGCGCGTTTTCGTATAATGACCTGTTTCCGGCCGGGTTGATCGAGCTCGATCATCAACAGGCCTTCCTTTGGCTCAAGGCAGGCAACCCGCCCGCCCGGAAACGCGCGGTCGATCCACAGGT
>JBAYWJ010000445.1:0-2905 GCA_041674125.1 Kiritimatiellia bacterium | reverse complement strand
GCGCTCTACCTGGCGCACGGCTGCGACCACCTCGCCGGCCACGACGACCGCACGGCCGGGGCAAGGGCAAAAATGCGCCGGCGCGAACTGGGCTGGCTGCGGGAAGCCTCCCGGATGCGTCTCCTGCGGGGGCTCCTGCGGGTATAGCGGCCGGCGGCGTCCCGATAAATATTGTTGAGTATCCGGCAGGCCCCCCTCATAATGAAGGGCAAGGACTGAAAACATGAATCACTTCTGGAAAAAGTTCATAAGGGGACTTCGGACCAACATCCTGATCGGGCTCCTTTTGCTGATGCCGCTGGCGGGCACGCTCTGGATATTAGACCTCGTGATCACGTTTGTGAGCAACAACGTCCTCCCGGGCGCCTGGCTCGCGAGCAAGTACGCGCCAGTGTTCCGCATCGCGGCCGTGGTCATGACCGTCGCCGTGCTTTACTTCGTGGGACTGCTCACGCGCAATTTTGCCGGCAGAAAAATCTTCCAGCTCGCTGATTTTGTCCTGGCCCGCATCCCGGTTATAAGCAGCGTCTACACCTCGATCCGCCAGATCAGCGAATCGCTGGTGAACACCCAGAGCACTCTTTTCAAGGAGGTGGTGGCCGTCCAGTTCCCGCGGCCCGGAATTTATTCCATCGGGTTCGTGACGGCGCAGGTGCCGGATCTGATCGCCTGTAAACTAAAGGTCTCCTCCGGCTCCGGCGAGGAATGGATCAGCGTATTTGTACCCACCACCCCCAACCCGACCACAGGTTTTTTCCTGATGCTGCCGAAATCCGGGCTGATATACCTCAACATAAGCGTGGCGGGCGCCATGAAAATGCTGATCTCCGCAGGGGCCGCCAGCCCGTGGAAAAATGACGGCCTGCCCCAGCAGACCCTGCTGGACTACATCGAGGTCTGGCTCAAGCGCGGGGAAAGCGCCGACCAGCCGGATGCCAAGCCCCCGCAAAACGCGGCCGCCCCTGACAAAAAATAATGACGGCGGCTCGGAAGATTCGCGTAATTGTTGCTTGATGTAGAGGCGGTTCGGAAGAACCGCATGATTTATGTCCGAATGTAGCGGCAGTTCGGCAGAACTGCAAAGAAACGTCTTTCTAACGAACGACTCTTACGCTGAACGGGTTGCATGATCATAAAAACTGAAGCCATCGTCCTTAACATCCGGCCCTATTCCGAATCCTCTCAGATAGTCGGCTGGCTCACCCCCGAACACGGCCGGATCGCCACCATCGTCAAGGGCGCGCAGCGCCCGCGCAACATATTCCTGGGCCAGTACGACCTCTTTTACACCTGCGAGCTGGTGTTCTACCTCCGCCAGTTCCAGGGACTCCACATCGTAAAGGAATGCTTCCCTCTCAAACACCGCGGCGCCTTCCGAACTTACTGGCCGGGCACGGCATGCGCCTCCTATTTCTGCGGGCTGGCCGCGAAAATCACGCCCATGTACGCGCCCCAGCCCAACCTTTACAAACTCCTGGAGGCAGCGCTTGATTTTTTTTCGTCGGCCCGCCGCCCGCCTGGCAGGCCCGGTCGGGAAAGGTCGGCCCTCGAAGCCGGCCTGTTCTGGTTTGAGCTCAAGCTTCTCGGCGCGCTGGGCCTTGCCCCGCGCCTGGATGCCTGCCTGCAGTGCCACCAGCCGCTTGCGCCGGAGGCAATCTCGCGCCCGGTTTCGTTTTCCACCGCGCGCGGCGGGGTGATATGCTCCCGATGCTCCGGTCAGGACAAAGCCGCCGCGGGCAGGATAGCGCCGGACAGCCTGGCCCTGCTCAGGTTCTGGCAAGCTTCCCAAAACGCCGCCGCGGCCCTCAACGTGGTGTGCAGCGAACGCCAGGCCGGAGAAATCGGCGCAATACTGGGAAACCTGCTGCGGCATCACCTTGAAACGGAAATCACAGGGCGGGAAATTGCCATTGCGATCCAGAAACTATCGCGAAGCACGGCGTTTGACAAGGAAAGATCACGGAATTGACTGGATTGAATGAAGCGCTTCGCGCTGCCGGTTTTTTGAGGTCATGATGGAGAAAAACCACTGCATAAATGCAGCGGCGGCTCGACAGAACCGCAATGCCGTTCTTATCAACCCTTGAAGATTACGTACTTCCGGACGACAAAGTTCACCATTGCCGCCGCCACTATATCGGCCGCGAATGCCATGGTGGTGCTCGCCCCGATAAACCGCACCAGCAGCCACAGGACCGCGCTGCCCGCGGCAATACTGATGGCGGAAACGGCATAAAACATCACGATTTCCACGAAGCGGCTGTGCCGCCCGGACTGAAACACCCACAGGATGTTCAGGATATAAGCCGCCAGGTTGGAAAAGATGAACGCCAGCCAGTTGTTGATGAACGCGTTGCGCGCGCGGACAACGTCGTTGACCGCGATCACTGAAAGGTTAAAAATTCTGACAACGATGTCGTCTTCATTCAAGGCCGGCACAAGGAGCCACGAGAAAAGGTAAAAAGCCAGGGCATGCACCGCGACCGCCACGCACCCCGAAAGCGAATATTTCAAGAACTGGACCGGAAGCGAAGCCTGCCGCCCCGTCATCTGGTCCATGAATGATTTGAAGTCCATTGCAAAAAACCGCCCTTTATTTATGAGAATTGCGCCAAATCATCATCAGACCCGCCCGATAGTCAAGAAATTTCACTCTGTCTTCTTGCCGAACGAATTGATGGGATGAACGTCATTCCCGGACCGGCCGCCCCGGCCGGAACCGGGCCTGCGCGCCTGCCCGAGCGTCGGCCAGGGAATCCAGTCTTTCTGATTGTCTAGATTCGTCGATCCTGAAAAACCCTTGTTTTAAGCACGAACAGGTAATAAAGACGTCTGAATGCCGAAACGCGGAACCGGGAACAACCGATAAAACGCCTCGAAAAACAAACGCAAAAAAATATTACTG
>JBAYWJ010000444.1:0-2929 GCA_041674125.1 Kiritimatiellia bacterium | reverse complement strand
TGATGCTGTAGACCAGCCACAGGCTCTGTCCCGCCACGGCCGGCTTGAAATACTGCGGGCCGGAGCCGGGTCCGCCCTGGGTTTTCATCGCGCCCGGGGTGTAATCGCTCAGGCGGCGGTGCAGCAGCAGCCAGCTCCTGTCGAACAGGCGTCCATCCCGCGAAACGGTAATGTACATGTTCTGCCGCTGGGGTGAATTGCCCACGATGTACAAGCGCCCGTCGGGCAGCCCGCCCGCGGCCGGGTTGGCCGCTCCATAGAGGTTTGACCGCACCGCCGGCGGGTAAAAGGATGCGTCATCAGGTTTTTCAGCCGCGTAGTAAAAAGGCTGGACCGAAGGGCGCTGGTTTTCGCGGATGGCAACCCGGGAACCGTCCGGGCGCTTGAAATACGCGCCGTGCACCAGGCCATTCGTGCCATCCCTGGTCAGATGGGCGGTCCCGGGCGCATATTGATGATCAGTGGCGGATAGCTTGGCGGCGTTGGCTTTCCGGACAAGTTCCTGGAACTCCCGGGGAGCCTCCGCCAGCAGCGGCGCGTTACTGTAGGGCGGTACAAGGGGCTCGAGGGGCAGCGTCAGGGCCGTAGTCATTTTAAGCGCTTCAGCCAGGTCATGCTCCTTGTATAACGGGGAGAGCGGTTGGAAGCGATCATCCTTTACGCCCCATTCCTGATAGAACGGAAAATCCAGATCCCATACAGCAAACCCGGCGCCCGGCATGTTCGCGCTGTGGCCGTGGTCATATTCTTCCGGCGCCAGCACTGCACCTTTAGGAATATTGCGCATCCGGGTGCTGACGCCATGCAAGGCCTGCAAGCTGCCACGGAAGAGCAGGCGGCCGTCCGCCACGATGAAGCTGCCCACGGCCTGGGCGTCACGGACGGCGTCCGCGTCGCTCCGCGGCAAACGCCGCCGCACCGGCACGGCGGCCGGCGCCAGCTCCACAAGGGTTTCCTCCCCGCCCCAGTCCACTTCACCCCGGTCGTTCAGCACCTTGCCGGCCCGCGCCAGGACGCGGCTGCCGGGCCCGTTTTCATCCTGGGCGTGATTGTGCCAGATCGCAATCAGGCGGTCTTGATAGACAAACACGCTGTTATTGTGATTCCACGTGCCATGCCGCCGGCTTTCGTAGACACCAGAACCGCCTTCGTCCGCGGGAGACTTGCTGCGGAGGCAATGGAGCAGTTCGACATGTTCGGCCCCGGCCAAGGGCCGCAGGCCGAGTCCCGCTTCCCGGGGATCGAAGCCTTCCGGGACCACCCAGCGGACGGGCGCCGCAGGATCGGCCGGATAACGTCCCATCAATTGGTGTGCGTTCAGTTCGTTGTCGAGCGGCGGAAGGATGGATGTAAAATCACCTTTGCGCAGTTCCTCCGGCCCGCCCAGCGCAAGCAGGGGCACTCCCCTGCCGTTGACCAGGTGCACGACCAGCAGGTTGTCGCCCCGGTGCAGCCGCGTATCAATCCTGTGATTGTTGATTGCCGGGCATCCTGTTCCGTTGCCCTCGTCCATCAAATCCAGCACCAGCTCCCCGTTCACCCGGACCCGGTAAAACCAGTCCGCGCCGACTCCCAGGGTTACCTCCTGTTCTGAATCGGAACGCAAGGGCACGAAGATGAACGTGCTGCGCGGTTTTTTATACGGCGGTTCCCCATAGAGCGGCTTGAAATCGTACTGGTTGCGGGTCGGAGCGATTGGCCGGGCCGCCAGCATCTGGCCGCCGGCCGTTAACTGGCAGGGCAGCGATGTAAAGGCTTCCGGTGAAATCCGAACATCAACGCCCTCCACAGGCCCGAACACTGTCCAAGTTTGCGGGAAGGCAATCTGGCCGCGGATGCCAGTGTCTGCGTGAGTGCTTTTGGTTTTATTCGTCATTGTCTTCGTCTGCCGCCAGGCCGGGATAAGGCATAATGCCATCGTTGGCATTTATAATCATGCTTGTGCCATGGCTTGTCAACACTTATGCGTTGATTTTTAAGTACGGCCCTGAAGATGCTGTCTTTTCCGGCATGGTTCTAAATAATGCCGCAATACCAGCGCCGCTGGCGTAACAATGTGCGGCCACTCCGGGGCCGCGACAATCCCTGTCAAGGGTTTGCCATTCCGGAATATGAACGCTTCGGCATGTAAGACCGTGGCCGTCGGGCGTTTGAAGGGGCATCACTCTTTTTGTTGTCCTGCAGCTATCGCGCATAATTATTAATACCCTTGCATCACTTCACCGTCACCCGCCGCACCAGGATGGCCTTGCGCTGGACGCGCTCCGAGTCCCGGTGTTTGAAATCGGAATACGCGATCAAAAAGGACCGGTCATCCAGCGGCAGCAGCGAGGTATAGCCGCAGGTGTGCGCCTGGATGTTTGCCGCGTCGCCCTTGACCAGCGCGACGGGCCCGGACCATTTTTCGCCCGTGCCGCCGCGGTCAAAGCGCAGGTGCACCCCCGGCCGGCCGTAGCTGAGCACGAGCGTGCCGGACCGAAGCAGCAGCAGGCACGGCCACACCCCGAACTCGAAAAGCTCGCGCGCCGGGGTCCAGTTTTTTCCCCCGTCGGCCGACCAGCTGATGGCCATGGGCTTCTGCTGCTGGTCGGTCTTGCGCATCACGCAGACCAGCCGGCCGTCCGCGGTCGGCGCCAGGTGCGGCTCGCCGTATTGATCCGTGCCGGATGGATCGGCGGCAATCGTGGTCCGGCGCTGGAACGTCCGGCCGTTGTCGGCGGAAACCATCAGGTGGGTAGCGGCCTTGGCCGGCACTGTGCCGTCATCCAACGCATACTTGACACGGTAATCCGCGTAGAGCAACTCCCGTCCGCGCGCCAGCAGGGTACGCTCGAAAAACGAGCGTATGATCACCTCGCTGCCCTCGCGCAAGGTGGCCAGCTGGTTGCGCTGGTCGTAGGTCACGATTTCATCCTTCCATTGCCCGGCG
>JBAYWJ010000443.1:0-2938 GCA_041674125.1 Kiritimatiellia bacterium | reverse complement strand
CATGCCGCCGGCGAGCTGTGCGCCCATGGTGCGGCCGTGGAAGGCGTTCTGGAAGGTGACGAAATACTTCTTGTGCGGCCCGTGCTTTTCAAGCGCGTAGGTCTTGGAAAGCTTGACGCAGTTTTCGGTGGCCTCGGCCCCGGTGGAGAGCAGGAAAACCGTGTAGTTTTTCGGATCCGGCGCGAGGGACTGGAGCATCCTTGTCAAAACCGCGCGCTGCTCGTGCACGAAGACATACGACGCCAGCAGGCCGCGGTCGATGACGTCCTTGAGCGCTTTGCGGATTTCCTTGCGGCCGTGGCCAGCATTGGTGATCAAGACCCCGGAAGACCAGTCGATCCAGCGGTTGCCCCAGCGGTCGCTGACGGTGAAATTCTCGGCCTTGTCCCAGACGATCGGCGGCTGCCCCATCATGGAGCGCGGCTCGGACTTCTCCAGGGCGCGGAAGATCGGCAGGGACTGGGGCACGGGTATACTGGTCTTGATCGTGCGGTATTTTGTGCTTACTTTTTTAACCTTGACGGGCGTGAGACTGTAACTGGCCATAATTAATCCCCTCTCTTTATTAATATCTGGTTAAATCTTGGATTGACTTCGTTCAGCATTAGAAGTCAGAATTCAGCAGACAGTAGTCAGAATAATACAAAATATTTCAAATCAAAATAGAATTTCCGCAAAATTCATTCTGACTCCTGACTACTGACTTCTGTCTACTGACTACCGGTTTCAATCATTTCCCCCTCAGCTTCACCTGCGGGCGGTCGCCGTAACTGATCTGGACCGGGGAGCCGTCGTTCAGGATCGAGAGGCGCGCCGCCTCGACCACCAGCTCGTTGATGTAGCTGTTGGCCGGGGTGGCAATCAGCCCCTTGTGGTCCACCGCCCGGATGAACTCGCGCCGCTTAAGCAGGGCGGCTTCTTCATCCAGCGCGGCCGCCTCGTTTTCCATGCGCGCGATGCTCTTGATGATGGCCTCAACCGATTCGAACCCGTAGCCGACCGGCTTGAAGCCCGCGCCCTCCCAGGGCACGAGGCGGTAAAAATCGGGGTTGACGTAGTTGTAGACCGAACCGGCGCAGCCGATGCCTTCGAGGTAGCTGTGAATCACGCCGCGGAACTGGTCGTCGTGGGCGATCAGGCCGCACTTGCCCTTGCCCTCGCAATACATGTTCAGGCACTGCTCGTTGCTGCCGGCGCCCTCGTCGGGATAGCCGAGTCCATCCGTGACCGAAAGCAGGGCGCCGTTTTCAAAGCGCACCCGGCCGTTGGCCCAGAGGTAGCCCTCGTTGCCGTTCGGGAATTTGCCCTTCACGCCGGCGACGGACACCTCCACCGGCTTGAGGCCGGTAATGAAGTAAACCAGGTCGACGTAATGGCAGCCCACGTAGACAAAAGGATCGGTCTTGTCGACCGTAAACCAGTTCTGGAAGTTGGAATGGCGGTAATAATACGGCTCGATCAGCTTGGCCTCGCCCATCACGAAGGCGCCGAAATGCCCCAGCCCGTAATGCCGCCGCGCGATCAGTGAGCGGCGGTCGAAGCGCTTGTGATACTCCACACCCACAAAGAGCCCCTTCTCGATCGCGAGCTTTTCAATCTCGGCCGCCTGCTCGTATTTGAGCACCAGGGGCTTGACGCAAAGCACGTTCTGGTTGTGGCGCAAGGCCTCCTTGACCACGGGATAGTGCAGCTGGTCGGGCATGGCCACCACCACCGCCTGCCGCGGAGGCATTTTGGCAAGGACTTCCTTGAAAAGGTCCGGGAACTGGCTGGTTGGATTTTCTTTCAGGTCCGGGTAGGGCGTGAAGCGCTGGCCGGGAAAGGCGTTGCAGATATCCGGCGACTCCGCCAGGAATTTCAGGGGCGGGCTGTTGAGGGCGCAAATGCTTATGCCGCCGACCGTGCCCGTGCGCTGCAGCTGATAGATCGAAGGCAAAAGCAGGTCGTGGGTGATCATCCCGCCGCCGATGATGCAGACATCAATGGGTTTCATTGGAGTTGTCCTTCCGTTGAGTTCGTGAATCAGGATTTAATAAACAAATCCTGGCAGGTTGTCAATCATTTTCAGAAATCCGCACAGTCGGGAATCCAAATGCCTGATTGTGTCATTCCCGTGTAAACGGGAATCCAGATGCTCTCCATCGTGATTGGCAATGATCCTGGATTCCCGGTTCCAACCGCGACGGGCGGACCGGGAATGACGGACTTTATTCATAGACTTTCGCCGTGGCCATGGCTACTGGTGGGAAATCATAATCATCCCGCATAATTGGGAATCTGTGACACATAAACGCTTGACAGCACCCTCAATTACCTGTTCAATCCCCGCTCAAATCCACCCCTTCACGGAGCTTACAGCTATCATGACAAAAAACAAAAAACTGAATGCCTGGATCAACGAGATCAAAACCCTTTGCGCGCCGGACGCCGTCCACGTCTGCGACGGCACCCAGGAGGAATACGACCGCCTGGCCGCCGAAATGATCAAGGCTGGCACTTTCACCAGGCTCAATGATAAACTCCGCCCGAACAGTTTCATTTGCCGCTCGAACCCCGCCGATGTGGCGCGCACCGAGGACCGCACTTTCATCTGCTCCAAAACCAGGGACGAAGCCGGACCGACCAACAACTGGCGCGATCCGGCCGAAATGAAAACCATGCTTACCGGCTTATTTCGCAACTGCATGAAGGGGCGCACGATGTATATCATCCCCTTCAGCATGGGGCCGATCGGATCGCCCATATCCCACATCGGCATAGAAATCACCGATTCACCCTACGTGGTCGCCAACATGCGCATCATGACCCGCATGGGCAAAAAGGTGCTCGACGCCCTAGGCGACGGGCCTTTTGTCCACTGTCTGCACTCGGTCGGCTCGCCCCTGGCAAAAGGCCAGAAGGACGTTCCCTGGCCCTGCAATGAAAAGGAAAAATACAT
>JBAYWJ010000442.1:0-2942 GCA_041674125.1 Kiritimatiellia bacterium | reverse complement strand
GGGGGTATATCCAGCACCACCCGGTAGATAAACGGCTGGCCGGGCTTGTCTTCCGGCTGCAGGTCGATGATCGTGACCGGGCTGAGCTTGGACTGCTTGATCGCCTCCGGGTACGAGCGGCCGACGAGGCGGTCCCTGGTTTCATCGCCGATTTTTTTAGCGTAGCGGCTCTCCACGAGGGGCGCCGGAGCCCGGCCCTGGCGGAACCCGGGCACCTGCGCAAAGCGCATGAATTCCTCCAGCACCTTGCGGCGCTCGGCCAGCACCTCTTCCGCCGGCAACTCCACGATCATGGTTTTACGGCACGGGCCGCCCTTTTCGACCTTAACTTTCATGTTTGTATCCAGGATTAACAGTTCATGGTTTTGTCATTCGTGCATTGTAATCAGGAACTCGGCGTTGCTCTTGGTCTTTTTGAGCTTGTTCACCACCAGCTCCATGGCCTCGACCGCCGGCACGCCGCTAAGGGCCTTGCGCAAAATCCATATCCTATTCAATTCATCGGGGTGAAGCAACAATTCTTCCTTGCGCGTCCCGGATTTCTCGACGTTTATCGCCGGGAATATGCGCTTGTCGACCAGGTGCCGGTCGAGGCACAGCTCCATGTTGCCGGTGCCCTTGAATTCCTCGAAGATGACCTCGTCCATGCGGCTGCCGGTGTCTACCAGGGCCGTGGCGATGATGGTCAGGCTGCCGCCGTCCTCGATGTTGCGCGCGGCGCCGAAGAACCTCTTCGGCTTGTGCAGGGCGTTCGAATCCACGCCGCCGGAAAGTATCTTGCCGCTGTGCGGCTCCATGGTGTTATAGGCGCGCGCCAGGCGGGTGATGCTGTCCAGCAGGATGACCACGTCGCGCCCGCATTCAACCATGCGCTTCGACATTTCGATCACCATTTCCGCCACCTGGATATGCCGCTCCGGCGGCTCATCGAAGGTTGAGCTCAGCACGTGGGCGTTGGTGCTGCGCTCCATGTCCGTTACTTCCTCCGGCCGCTCGTCAATCAGCAGGACGATCAGGTATATCTTGGGATGGTTTTTCGAGATGCTGTTGGCGATTTTCTGCAGCAGCACGGTCTTGCCGGTGCGCGGCGGCGCCACGATCACCCCGCGCTGGCCCATGCCGATGGGAGTGAAGATGTCCATGACGCGCATGGAAACCTCGTCGTGCTCGCGCTCGAGCATTATGCGCCGGTTGGGAAAAAGCGGCGTGAGGTTCTCGAAAGGAACCTTGCCGGCGGACTTGTCCGGGTTGGCGCCGTTGACCTCGTCCACCCGCAGGAGGGCAAAAAACCGCTCCTTGTCCTTGGGCGACCTGATCTCGCCCTCGACCGCGTCGCCGGTGCGCAGGGCGAAGCGCCGTATCTGGGAGGGCGAAACGTAGATATCCTCCGGGCACGGCAGGTAGTTGTAGTAGGGCGAGCGCAGGAAGCCGAAGCCGTCCGGCAGGATTTCCAGCACGCCCTTGCCGAAGAGCGCGCCGTTGCGGCGGGCGTTGGCCTTCATGATTTCGAAAATGAGCTCGTGCTTGCGCATGGCGCCGAGGTCGGTGAGCCCGAGCGAAACCGCCAGCCCGTTAAGCTCCGGAATCTTCTTCATCTGCAGATCGGAGAGGTGCATGGCGTTCTTGCTGTCGCGCGGCGACTCCTCGGCCGGCGGCCGGGCCTCGGCCTCCGGCGCGGCGGCGGCCGGGGCGTGCGCGTTGTACTGGGCGGGCGTTTCGTCCTTCACGGCGCTTGCGGAAGCTTCCCCTCCGCTGCCGTTGTTGCGCGGCGGGATCGGGTCTGAATCAACGTAAATCTTGGACATGAACGGCCGGCTTTTGCCATAACGCTGGCTGCGCCCGCGGCGCCTGGCCGCTGCTTCATCCCTGTTGTTTTTGTCTTCCATTTCTCTTCTCTCCGTATTGCCCGGGACCGCGCACGGCGCGGTTAAATTCCTGCACCCGGGCGGATGCCGCGCTCAATCGCGCAAGGCATCCTGTTTGACGCTCCGGAACACCAGCGCGGCCTGACTTTTCAGGCCGGCGATGGGGCCGGCGTTAAATATAACGTAATCAGACCTGCTCATCTTTTCAGAAAGCGGCATCTGGGCTGCGACCCGCGCGGCGGCATCCTTTCTTGAAAGCCCCTTGCGCTTGAGCCGCTCGATCTGGATTGAATGCGGCGCGGCGACGCAAACAATGGCGTCCCAGTCGCCTTCCCACCCCGCTTCGAACACAAGCGGCACGAGGGCCGCGGCAACCTTCGGCGCCGCCCCGCGCCGGCCGCAGGCGGATTCCAGCGCCTTCAGCCACAGGCCGATTGCCGCGCGCGCTTCCGGATGCACGATGGCGTTCAGCCGCCGGCGCATGGGCTCTTCGGCAAAGACCAGCCGCCCCAGCTCCCGGCGGTCAATTCCGCCTGAGCTGTCCAGGACTTTGCGGCCGAAGGCCGCGGCAATCTTTTCCGCCAGCGGGCCGCCGCGCATCAACTCGTGGCAAACATCATCGGCATCTATGACGCTCATCCCGGCCTCGCGCAGGTATGCGCCCACCAGGCTCTTGCCGCAGGCTATTCCGCCGGTTATGCAGATCTTTTTCATTTCTTTTTCTCAAGCGCGGCAATCCGCACGATGGCTTCCCGGGCCGCCTCGCTGCCCGGGTCGTAGAGCAGCGCCAGGCGGGCGTCATTTTCAGCCTGGCGCAGGTAGCCCCGGGCGATCTTGAACTGTGCCGCCGCAACCCTTTCCGCGGCGGCCTGCTCGTCCGCGGAGGTTATGACACGGAAAACGCGGTATTTCACGTTGCCCCACAGCAGGACAAACCAGCGCGCGGACTCGGGGCTGAACTCGAAAATCCTGGCCGGCGCGGCCGGGGGCGGGTTGAGCGCATCCACGAAGTAGCGCATCTGACCCTCCGGGTGAATATCCGCAAACTCGCCCATGCCATGGATGTAAAAAGCCGCC
>JBAYWJ010000441.1:0-2954 GCA_041674125.1 Kiritimatiellia bacterium | reverse complement strand
GAAATACCTTTTCATTGACCGGAAACATATCCAGATGATAGATGGCATCCGGCATGTTTTCCACCGGCCGGCAAAGCACCCCTGCCCCGTGTTGAAGCCGGACTTTCCATGGGAGGATAACCAGGTCAGGGTGGATGCCCCGCCGCTATGGAACGCTGAAAAGAAATGCTGGCAAATGTGGTACTCCGGCGGCGCCACCCTCCTGCCGCTCTTCGCCGAGTCGCAAGACGGCTTGAACTGGGAAAAGCCATCCCTCGGACGGGTTAAATGGAATGGGTCCCTTAAGAACAACATAGTCAACGAGCGGCTGGCAAAGTCACAGGAAGATGATACCCCCATCCCGCACTCACTCTTCGTGCGCGACAACGCTGAGGCTGACCCGGCCCGGCGCTTCAAAGGCCTGGCGTGGATCCGCCAAAAAGACCCGGCCGGCAAATCGAAGGGCTCATTCCTGGTGCCCTTCACATCTCCAAACGGCATGGACTGGAACCCCCTGGCTGGAGCCGGCCGCATCCCGTGCGAAGACACGAAGGAGCTGGCTTATGACGCCCTTCAAAACCGGTTTGTGGCCACCGTAAAGGAGCTGCACGGCTGCGGCGTGAAAAAATACGGAGCGGCCGAGCTGGGCCGGATCGTTTATCTTTCGTTGAGCGATGATTTTTCCCGCTGGACCGAGCCCGAGCTTATCTTCTGGGGCGACGAAACCGACCGCGCAATGGGAGCGGCGAGAGTCGAGGAAGCGGTGCGAGACAGGAACCGCCGCGCGCCGCTGACCGTCAAGCCGGAACAGTTTTTCACGGATATCTACTGCATGCCGGTTTTCGTTTACGAGGATCTTTACCTGGCCCTGCCCGTGCTCTTCAACCAGTCCGGGCGTTACTTCTCGGCCGCGGGGCATTCCAACCAGGACGGCATCCTCTACCCCGTCCTGGCCGCCAGCCGCGACCTGCACAGCTGGGAGAACCTGGACAGGGAGCCTTTCATACGGCTTTCTCCGCTTTCCGACGGAGAACTTTTTGACTGCGGCATGACATTTGCCGCCCCGCCGGTAAAAAACAGCAGCGAGCTGTGGTTTTACTACACCGGCTACCGCTTCACCCACATTGGACCGGATATGCTCGAACAGGCCGGCCTCGCTTCAAGCCCAAAGGAACCCCGGCATGCCGTTTTCCTGGCGCGCCTGCGCCTGGACGGGTTTGCGTCACTGAGCGCGGGGAAGGAGCCCGGGGTCTTGCTCACCAAGCCCTTCAAGGTTACCGGCTCGAAACTGCGCATTAATGCCGACGCCGCGCGCGGCGAAATAAAAGTTGAAATCCGCGACGCCATCACCGGCCGCGGCATACCGGGCTTCTCCATGGGCGACTACATGGGCAGCCGCGTGCTGTGGTCCGGGAACAGCAAGCGCGGCGCGCTGAGGATCGGCCCCGGCGCCCGGTTCGAGGACGACCCGGAAGCGGATGACACCGTTCCCTTACGCGAAAACAACACTAACCTGGAAGTGCAATGGAAAAGCGGGAAAGACCTGTCTGAACTCAAGGGACGCGAAGTCCGCGTTTTTTTCATGCTGCGCGATGCCGATTTATTCTCGTTCTGGTTCGGCTATTGATCTATTATCAGCACAAGGTAACATGACCAGTCAAATGCGATATCTTATACACGCTGCCGGCTGGATTGCGTTTGCCATCGCCTCATGCCCGGCCGGCGCGCTCGGTGACGACCACTACGCGGCCAGGAACGGCCAGACGCCCTCGCATCCATACACGACATGGGAATCGGCGGCGTTCCATATCCAGGACGCGGTGAACGCCGCCGCAACGAACGACACGGTATGGGTGGGAGCCGGGCGCTACACCGTGCCGCCGAACGCGACAAATTATGTCGGAACAAACGTAGTGTTCATTAACCGGCCGATGACGCTGCGCAGTTCCAACGGCATACCGGCAACTACGGTCATTGACGGCGGCGGCTACAGCCGCGGCATTGCCGTGTTTCATAAAACCTACACAACCAACCGGGTTATCATTGATGGCTTAACGGTTTCCAATTGTTATGCGACCAACATGGGCGGCGGAATTCTTTTTAACGCCGATAACCTGGCGCGCTGGACCGGGGTGGTGCAGAACTGCGTCATCAGCTACAACACCGTCGCATGGGGCACAAATGGCGGCTCTTTCAGGGACACCGTCGGGGCGCGGGGCGGCGGCATCGCGGGCTATGACTGGAATTTACACGATTTCGGCCTTATTATTACAAACTGTTTGATTCGCGGCAATACGGCTACCAGCGCCGTAACAACGGCATCCGCCTACAGCCAGGGCGGCGGTATCTGGTTCGCAGGTTTCGCGCAATTCGATATTTCTGATTGCCTGATCGAAAGCAATACGGCGGTGTCCGGGGGCGGCGCGTATATTGCCTGGCCGGCAACACGGATGGACCGGTGTATCATCAGGGAGAACCGGTCCGGCAGTTCTGTATATAACGGTGAAGATGGTGGCGGCCTGCTGCTGTCCCAGATCGGAACCGGGGGCGGCGGGCCTTCCTGGGTGCGGAATTGCCTGATCTACAACAACGTGGCCCGGGGCGGCGGCGGAGTCCATTTGAACAATGCTCCTCCCCTGGAATTTTATAATTGCACAATTGTCAGCAACAGGCAGACCGTGGATGGCGGCGCCGGGATCTGGCTGACCCGGACAAGCCAGGGAGCTGGATTCCGGGCGTATAATTGCGTTATCTATTCCAACAGCCACGATTTGATTTTTGAAAGTTATACCAATTCATTCTTTACGAACTGCTGCGTTAAAATAACAAACAACACCCCGCTGCTCGGCACGGGCAACATCACCAGCCTGCCGCCTTCCTTTGCGAATTTTGCGGCACAAAATTTCCTGCCGGCTAATAATTCCCCCCTGGTCAACGGCGGATTTAATCAGGCCTGGATGACCAACGGAGTTGAT
>JBAYWJ010000440.1:0-2974 GCA_041674125.1 Kiritimatiellia bacterium | reverse complement strand
CAGTATCCAGCACTGGCCGCTCATGCTCCAGCAGGCCGGGGAAGGCTTCAGCGCCCGGGCGAGGGCCGCATGCACCGCCAGGCGCGGGAAAAGGCCCTTGCTGAACACCGTGTGCATGCACGAGGCCGATATGTCGCCGGTGACTTTTTCCTGCAACAGCTGCCGGGCAAAAGCTTCCTGGCCGATTGACCAGAGCGCCCGGCAGGTCATTACCAGCAGAAAATCGGATGGGATCAGGGTGCCGCCGGCGGCTGATTTTCTTTTTGCGCCTTTGCGCCCGGCCGGGGCAAGGGCGCGGGAGCCAAGCATGAACTCGGCAATAGAGAGGGCGACTTCGGCGTCTTCCGCGGGCGAAGCGACGGGTGACGGGCCAATCTCGGAGGATATGTGGCCGGCCAGCGCTTCCAGGTCCGGGCGGGGTGAATTATGGTATTCGTTCCAGATCATTCGTGGTCTATGATGCCTTTAACTTCCGTTAAAAACTGGTTGATGTCCTTGAAACGGCGATAGACCGAGGCAAAGCGCACGTAGGCCACCTCGTCGAGCTTCTCAAGCCTCTCCATGACTTTTTCTCCGATGACCTTGCTGGATACTTCGCGGTCATATTCATTGTCTATCTCGTGCAGTATTGAATCGGCCAGGTTTTCTATCTGCTCGGTGCTGATGGGTCGCTTCTGGCAGGCGCGCATGATGCCGTTCACCAGCTTGTTGCGGTCAAGATCCTCGTGGCGTCCGTCATGCTTGATGACCTTCAGCGCGGCCTTGACGATCTCCTCGTAGGTGGTGAAACGGTATCCGCATTGGAGGCAGACCCGCCTGCGCCGGATTATGTTGCCTTCCTTGGCCGAGCGGCTGTCAATTACCTTGTCGCGCAAATGGCCGCATTTTAAACAACGCATGGTTCAAAGCCCCAAACATTCTGTTCCTGGCATGATACCCCGGCCCATACTAACACAAAACCTGAAAGATGAAAGCCCGATATTGCGCCGGGAGGAGCGGGGGCCGCGGTCCCGGGCAAGGGAAAACCAGGAGTGCGGCCATGCTTTGCGCTAGATGCTCCGGCGCGCTTCAGGCTTTGCTTTGCCTCCGCCCGCCCCTGCGGTAAATCTGCGGGTTCTGGCGCCGGCATTCCTCAATCACCGCCACCTGCCTCCGGATTTCCTCCGGCTTGACCTTGAGGGGCGCGCCGTTCATGATGGACTCGTAGAGCGCATTATAAAACATAATGCCCATGTCCGAAGTTGCCGCCGTGGCCGGCGAGTAGCCGGCTTTGCCGGCCGCCGCGGGGTCAACCTCGGGCGGCCACTTTTCCTCGTGCCAGGTAAGTTTTTCGCCGCAATAAGCCGGGGTGCCGTCGGGCTTGGATAGCGGCTCCCGGATCAATTTCCGCGGGGGAGCTTCCTCCAGCTTGAAATATTTCCACTCGGCGGTGCCGCCGGTCGTGGCCTTCATGCCGCCGCGGGTGCCGTAAATGTGATAGGTCTCGCGCGGGTAGGCGCAGCAGGAAGAAATTTCCAGGTCGATCAGGGGATGGCCCTTGCCGCTCAAAATCAGCTTGACGTGGTCCTCGGCGTCGCCGTAGGTGTTCGCGCGGTCCATGAAGCAGCGCACCTCGGGCATGCCTTTACCGAAGAGCACCAGGGCCTGGTCCAGCGGGTGGGGGCCGGTGTTGAGGAGGGATCCGCCATTGTAACTCTGGAGGGTTTGCCAGTCCCAGCGGCGGCCATAGCCGTTGAACGCGATGGAAATCTGGACAATCCTGCCCAGCGCCCCCGAATTGATCACATCGCAAACCTTGTTAAAGTAGTGGGCGCAGCGGGCCTGCTGGAAAACCGCGAAAACCTTCCTGGACTTTTTCGCGGCCGCGATGAGGCGGTCCACGTCCTTAACGCTGGATGCCAGGGGTTTTTCACACAGGACGTTGAAGCCGGCCTTCAGGATATCCAGCGTAATCGGCGCGTGCAAGTGGCTGAAGGTGGAGTTGATGATAAGGTCGATGTCGCGCAGCTTGAAAAGCTCGCGGTAATCCTTGAAAACAGGGCAATTGTATTCCCTGGCCGCCCGCTCGCGCCGCTCCGGCAGCAGCTCCGCAACTGCCACGACCTTGAACTGTTCGGGTACGGTCAATATGAACCTGCCGTGGATGTCGCGCCCGCTGCGTCCCTGCCCGATGATGGCCGTCTTGATGACTTTCATTCTTCTCCTTTCATTTATTGCGGCAAAATGGGATTGATTAACGGGGCCATATTAAGCAAGATGGGGGCGCGCGCAAGGTAAAAATGTCAAAGGCTGGCGGCTGGCGCGGCTGCAGCCGCCTTTTTTCAACCTCCCGGTTGCATGCCGATGAAAAGGGACATTGGGAAAATCATTTCATTGCTGCGGCGGCATTACGGAGAGTGCCGCGCGCCGGTGGCGGAGCTCGCCCGCAGCCGTGGCAGCGGGCCTTTCAGGATTCTGGTCGCGACGATTTTAAGCTCGCGAACCCTCGACCAGACCACGATGGCCGCGTGCCGCAGGCTTTTCAAGGAGGTGCGCAGCAGCGAGGATCTCAAGAGCGTTTCACTAGCGCGGCTGCAAAAACTAATATACCCGGTCGGTTTTTACCGGGTGAAGGCCTTGCATTTGAAAAAGCTGCCCGGGGCCCTTGACCGGCTCTTCGGCGGGAAGATTCCGGACCAGGCGGCGGATTTGATGCGCCTGCCGGGCGTCGGGCGCAAGACGGCCAACCTCGTCGCGGCGCAGGCATTCAGCCGGGACGAGATCTGCGTGGATATTCATGTGCACCGCATCAGCAACCGCCTGGGCCTGGTGCGGACCGGAACGCCGGCGGCGACAGAAGACGCCTTGAAGCTTGTGTTGCCGAAAAAACACTGGCGTGAGATCAACCACCTCCTGGTTGCCCTTGGCCAGACCGTCTGCCGCCCGCTTAATCCGCGCTGCCCTGCGTGCCCTTTGAAGAACTTCTGCCGCTTTG
>JBAYWJ010000439.1:0-2983 GCA_041674125.1 Kiritimatiellia bacterium | reverse complement strand
GGTGTTGACCTTGGCCACGCGGACCTTGAAAATCGTTTCGACGGCCTTCTTGATTTCATGCTTGTTCGCCGCCGGATCGACCCGGAAGGCGTAACAGTTGTGCTTTTCCGTTTCCCGGGAACTCTTCTCGGATATGCTCAGCGTTTGTATTATTTGATAAGGCGACTTCATTTTTCTGCCCCGACTGCTTTCCTGAGACGGTCCACCAGGACGGCCATCGCCTCCCGGGTGGCAATCAGCTCAGGATAGCGCATTAACTGGTAAACGTTCACATCGCGCGCCAGACACACTTCCAGCGATTGCATGTTGCGCGCCGCGCGCTTCAATTTTTCGTCCTGCTTTTCCACCACCAGCAGCATGGCCCCCTTGACCTTTAAATTCTTCAGCACAAGGGCAAGCTCGCGGGTTTTTCCATCGCTGAGGCTAAGCTCGTTCAAAACCCGCACGGCGCCGCCGGCAAATTTTTCGCTGATGACCCGGGCGTAGGCCAGCGAAGCCACGCCCTTGATGACCTTCTTGGCGTAAGAGCGCGGATGCGGCCCGAAGACCACCGCGCCGCCGCGCCAGACCGGAGACTGGCGGTAGCCGGCGCGCGCCCGGCCGAGGCCCTTCTGCTGCCAGGGCTTCCTGTTGCTGCCCGAAACCATGCCCTTGCTGAGGGTCGAAGCAGTTCCGGCCCTGAGTCCGGCCCGGTAAGCGACGACCACATCCTGCACCGCCTGCTTGCCGCGCTTCAGCTCGAGCAGTTCGTCGGCGACTTCATACTCGCCTGCGCTCGAACCTTTAAGATCAAATACTGGCAGCTTGCTCATTTTATATCGGCTTTCTTCAATGCTTTTCTTACGGTTAAAATCGAGCCCTCAGCCCCGGGCACCGCGCCGCGCACCAGGATCAGGTTGTCATCCGGGCGCACCTGTATGACCTTCAGGTTCTGCTGGGTGACATTGACGTGCCCCATGTGGCCGGGCATGCGCTTATTCTTGTGTATCCTGCCCGGCAGTTCGCGGCAACCGACTGAGCCGACGCGGCGCTTTGAATGGCCGCCGTGGGTCATCACGCCGCCTTTCATGTTGTGCCGGCGCATCACGCCCTGGAAGCCCTTGCCCTTGGTCACGCCGCTTACATCCACGTAGCCGGTCCCGTCGAAGACCTTCACCGTGATGACGTCGCCGACCTTGAAGCTGTCGCCCTCCTCCAGTTCGAACTCCTGGCGGTGCTTCTTGAGGGGCAGGTTTGCCTTGCGGCAGCAGCCCGCCTCGGGCTTGGTCATGCGGCTTTCCTTGACATCGCCGTAACCGAGTTGGACGGCCTCGTAACCATCATGCTCGCGCGCCTTGCACCGCATCACGACGCACGGCCCGCACTCGACGATGGTCACCGGAACCTGGCGCCCCTCGCTGTCGAAGACGCTGGTCATTCCGAGTTTTTTTCCGATTAATCCGCGCATAGTTTTCTCTCAAATCTTAATGGATATGTCCACGCCTGCCGGCAGGTTGAGTTTTTTGAGCTCATCCACCGTTTTCGCGGTGGGATTGATTATGTCCAGCAGGCGCTTGTGGGTTCTTACCTCAAACTGTTCCATGGACTTCTTGTCGGCGTGCGGGCTGCGGTTGACGCAGTACCGCTCGATCTTGGTCGGCATCGGCATCGGGCCGGCGACGCGCGCGCCCGTCCGCTTGGCGGTTTCTATGATTTCACCGGCCGACTGGTCGAGGGCGCGGAAATCGTAGGACGTTAACTTTATGCGTATTCTTTGGTCTTCCATATGCTGTTACCGGTTTAAAACCTTCTTTTGTATGTTGTCGGGAACGACCGCAAACGTGACCGGCTCCATGGTGTAACTGCCCCTGCCGCGGGTCAACGAACGCAGCGTGGTGGTGTATCCAAAAAGCTCAACCAGCGGCACATCGGCCCGGATCAGCTGGATGGACGGCTTGCAGACAACGCCCGCAATTTTTCCCCGACGCGAGTTTATATCACCGAGAACATCGCCAACATACTCGTCCGGCGTAATAATTTCAAGCGCCATTATCGGCTCGAGCAGGACCGGCTGGGCGCGCGCCACCGCGTCGCGGAAAGCCATCACCGCCGCGGTCCGGAAAGCAACGTCGGTGGAGTCGCAGTTGTCGGACTTGGCAGCAACCACCTCGACCAGCATATCTACCATCGGGTAATGCCCGAGGATTCCCGTGATCGCTGCATCTTCTATGCCGCCCCCTACCGCCTCGCGAAAACTTTCCGGGAGCTGCTCGTGCCCGACGCTGAACACGACCTCGTTGCCCAGGCGGCGGCCGCGCGGCGCCACCTTCAGGGTCAGGCCGGCGAACTGGCGCTTGCCGCCTATTTCACGATCAAAAACATATGTGCCCCGCGACTCGGCGCGGATTGTTTCGCGGTAGGCCACGATCGGCTGACCGGCGTTGGCCTGCACCTTGTATTCGCGCCAGATGCGGTCCTTGATTATTTCCAGGTGAAGCTCTCCCATGCCGCTCACGAGCGTCTGGCCGGTATCGGGGTTGGCGGTAACCAGCAGGGTCGGATCCTCGTCCGAAAGGGCTGCGAGCGCGGCCATCAGGTCATCGCGCCCGGCGCTGGTTTTGGGCTCGATCGCCATGGAAACAACCGGCTCCGGGAAGCGGATGCGCTCGAGCATAACGGGCTTGTGCTCCGCCGAAAGCGTGTCGCCGGTGGTGGTGTCCTTCAGGCCCACTACCACGCCTATCTCGCCGGAGAAGAGAACTTCGACGTCCTGGTGCTCGTCGGCGTGCATCCGCAGCAGGCGTGAAATTTTTTCGCGCTTCCTGGTGCGCGGGTTGTAGACGGCCTGCCCCTTCTTGAGCATGCCGCTGTAGACGCGCACGAAAATCATTTTGCCCATGTACTGGCTGTGCATGACCTTGAAGGCCAGCGCCGCCAGCGGGTTGAAGTCCCCGGTTTCACGCAAAATTTCCTCCCCGCTCTTCGGGTGAAACCCGCGCACCGC
>JBAYWJ010000438.1:0-2986 GCA_041674125.1 Kiritimatiellia bacterium | reverse complement strand
CCGGAATATTTCGACCCGCGCAGCCCGAATCGCTGGACCCCGGGCACCTCGGTCTGCCATTCCTACGCTTCCCTGGCGGGCGTTTTGCTCCAGCAGATGATCCTCGGCGGCCGGGTCGAGGGCCGGCGCGTGACCATAGCGCCGTGGTTCGGCAACCTTGCGTTTGCGAAAGGCGTGATTCCAACCCTGGCCGGCGGCGTGCAGATAGCCTGGCGCCGGCGCGGCAAGGAAGTAGAGCTCGACGTCAAGGCTCCGAAAACGGTTGAAATTATTTTCAAACCGCGGGATGAGCGGGAAAAAATCAATTTCCTGTTGAAACAATAATTGCGCCACGAGAACATGGCGCGATAATGATGTAGCGCCGAACGACCCTGTTCGGCGACGATTGGTGATCCAGGCCATTCCGCGCCACACAATCGTGACGCGCTACATTCTCAATCGGGATGTGTAGCGCCGAACAATCCTGTTCGGCGATGACTCACCAACGAATTATGACTATTTCTCCCTGATAAGGCCATTTATCCGCGCTATCACATAGACCTACTCGCACCGGATTATTACTCACATAAAGCCACTTTTCCGCATAGCTTTCACTTGACCGCATCATATGATCGAAAAATCCAGCCTGCCAGACATGCAAGTTCCGGTCATCCTGATGCAGTAAACGTGTAATTGCCTCTCGAATACATTTTACAGCCGCTCCTAACTTGTTGTTCATTCCTATCCGCAGGAACATGTGGATTTGATCAGGCATGATCACATAACGTCCTACCGCATTCCCTGCCATGCTGGCTTGTCCAGCCGCCCGGCGAAAAACATCATGTACAATTTCATAAGCCAGTAAGGGCCGGCGATTGTATGTGCAACACGTGACAAAATATAGCGGATTGCGATTAAAGATGATTTTCAGGCGCGGCGGGCGTTTCTTGAAAGATTGTGATATGTATTCCATAAAATGCCGGAATCATCCCGACACCAGGATTCCGCGCCACGTTTAAAGACGTGGCGCGCTACACCAAATCCCACGTCACATGGTCGTGACGCGCTACACCAAAGCCCGCGTCACGTGATCGTGGCGCGCTACAATGTAGCGCCGAACGACCCTGTTCGGCGACGATCGGTGATCCAAGCCCACCGCGCCATGTATAAAGACGTGGTGCGCTACATGCAAACCCCGCGTCACATGGTCGTGACGCGCTACAGGAAGATTATTCCATCCAGAGGTTGCCCCACTGGTTCTGGGTGTCGTACCGGCCTGAGCCCGGCGCCAGCCGGAAAGATTCGCTGCCGCTGGCGGTAAAGCGGGTCCGCCCGACCTGGACGCCCCACGGATCCTTCTTTGTCGGGCCGGTCTTGCCCAGGTCGGCGGTGGGGATCATCATTTCAACCTCCCAGCGGTCGGCATATTTCTTCACCACCGCCTTCGTGCCCGGGTTCCAGAGCAACGGAAGTGTGTCGCGGTCAATGATTGTCACATCCTGCGACTCATCCCAGAGTGTCCCGTTGGGGTTGACCACGACCTTGAAGAAGCTGCGCTCGGGCGTGTTGACGTAAAACTCGATGACGTCGTCGTCGAATATGGCGGGTACGTCCTTGATGAGGGCATCGGCCTTGACCTTGGCCATGTTATCCTCGTAGCAGACAGCCGCCACGTAGAGCTTGCTCCGGTCCTTGGAAAGCGAGATGCAAACCTTCGTGGCGTTGGCGGCAACCGCCTCGCCCGTGCCGCTGCGGTACATGTTGGTCCAGGCCTCCTTGTACTTGGAGAGGTCGCCGTCGAGAATGAGGTCGTCCGGCACGGCCTGGATTTGGATCCAGGGGCCCTTGCGCCTAAGGCTTTCAAATAGATTCTTAAGCGGCTCATAGCCCTTTTCCATGGCGGCGATGCGCTGGTCATAGACGGTGCCGGAGCCGGCCTTGGCGCGCGCGCGGCCGAGAATTTCAAAATATTTATCAATATCCGGCTGCTTGAGGAAACCGGTGGTCTGCGTGACGCTGCGGGAATCCTGGCGGCACCAGACGGCCTCGGCAAACTCGTGGAACTCCTTCATTTCCTTTTCGGCCGGGCCGAAATAGAGCCGGTAATACTCATCCAGCAGGGCTTGGCGGTCCAGGTTGGGATCCCAGAAGAGCTTGCTCTGCCAGTAATACATCAGGTGCGTCAGGGCCGGCTCGCCGATGCGCGCGCCTTCCTTGCCCTTGGCGCCGCTGGACTGCGAGGCCAGGTTGATCTCGATGAACTTGCCGTCGGAGTATGGCAGCATCTCCTGCATTTCCTGCTGCAGGTGCCCGGTGAAGAAAATCGGGAAACGCGGGTTAGTGGTCCAGCGGTAATAAAGGTAATAGTCCCAGACCGGCACCTTGCCGCGCGGCTTGTAGGCCGCCAGCCACGTCTGGCGGTCCGATATGACCTGCTGATCCGCGAATTTAAGCACGCGGTAGCCGCTGTAGGTCTGCGACCAGCCGAAGATGATGTTGTCCGGGTCGTCCGGCTTAATGTTGGCGGGCACTTCCTTGGCGCCGCCGCCGGACATGTAAATCAGGAACTTGTCCGGGTGCGATTTTTTGAGCGCCCGCGCCAGGAAGACGTGGTAGTCCCAAACGTAGTCCGAGGCCTTCTGCTCTGGGGTATCGCCCTCTTTGCCGTAGAGCTTGAGATCGCGCGGGTCAACGTCCACGCCGCCATCCGGGGGCCCGAGCGCGACCGCGTGGAGGTCGGGCGAAGCCTCGAAGAGCTTGTTCAGCAGCACCACGCTCGCGCGGCGGAAATCGGGGTTGGTGTAGCGCGGCACGCCGCCCGCCTCCGGCGGCATCCCGCCGTAGGCGCGCCTGAAGGGCTTGCCTTCCGCGTCGCAGGCCAGGTACTCCGGGTGCAGCTCGTGCTGCTCCTTGGAGGCGTAGATGGCGATCGTGGTGTGGTTGAAGATGATCGGGGCGTAGTTGCCGGCTTTCAGGCGCTTGAACCAGAGGATGTTGTCGGGGATCT
>JBAYWJ010000437.1:0-2989 GCA_041674125.1 Kiritimatiellia bacterium | reverse complement strand
GCCTCGTTACGATGGCATGCATCTGCGTCCAGGGACTTTCTTTGCCGTGGCTTGTCAACCGGCAGGGCGATGCTCATGTCCTCGTGGCCGTGAACAGCCTGCTTGGCATAGTCTCGGCCGCCACCTTGCTGGTGGCCCCGATCGGGATGGTCATGCTGCCCCACCTTAGCCGTCTGATTGCGATGGGGGCGCGCGAGGATGCCGGCCGCCACTTGAGCCGCATCCTGGCCTTTGCCCTTATGGCGGGTGGAGCCGGATCCCTGGGGGCCTTGGCAGGTTTGCATTATGTGATCACCCTTTGGCTGGGCGCTGAAATTGCCCGTTATAGCCCCTTGCTAATTGCCTGCGCCTTGGCGATACCCGGCTTCCTCGTGCTTGAAATCATGCGCAATCCGCTCGACGCCGTTTCGGCCGTTCCTTGGAACGCTCTTACCTACGGCAGTGGTGCATTGGCCACGGTGCTTGTTTTCAGCCTTGTTTATTCATGGCTGGATTGCCGCCTCGACCTTGCTGCCGCCTGCGGCTTGGTGGGTGGTATTGCCGTAGCCTCCGTAGTGTGTCTTTTGGCCGCCCGCCGCTTTTATGTAGTGCGGATTTCCGAGCAATGCATGCTGAAGCTGGCGTGGGTCTGGTGCGCGGGTGTGGCGGTGCTGCTGGCCGGATATCCCTGGCTTACACCCCCCTGGCGCGCTGCGGCCGGGTTGGCGGTGGCTTTTGTCTATTTGACGGTACTTGCGCGCTATTCTCCCGAGTGGCTGGTCGGGATGGTGCCGGCACGTTGGCGCTGGTTGGTTGAAAAAATCAGGGTGCCATGAGCTGGAAACGCATTTTTATTATAATCGGCGCGGTGGTCTATACCGCCACCCTGCAATGGGCCTATCCGTTTGTGCTGGTTCCTTCGTTCGGCTACGCCGGCATGACATATGCGGATCTCACCGCAACAACCGTGGCCATCCAGTATGTCCTGGCCTGTCTGCCGTCGCTCTGGCTGCCGGCCGAAATCAACAAGCCTTCCCAGTTTCAATGGTGGGTGCTTTACGTTACCGTGATTGTTCCTTCCTGTATCCTGCCTTACCATGTGACGGGCCTGGCGCCGGAAAATATACATTTGTTCCTGATCTTTATAATCGCTTGTTTCGCGATCATGTGCACCGTATCATTCTTGCGTCCGATCAGCCTTCCACACTTTATTATCCAGTCTTGGGCCTATACGGTCCTGCTAGGTGCCATCACCGTGCTCACATATGCCTGGCTGGCGTTTTACCGTGGACTTCCAGCAATGTTGCTGCCGCTGGAGCAGGTTTATGAGCTTCGGACTGAACTGCGAGGGTCCAACCTGCCGGCATTTTTGTCGTATCTTATATGGTGGCAGGGCATGGTTGTTAATCCGCTCATTTCCGCCATAGGGTTTATCAGGCGGCGATGGCTTGTTGTGGGCGCTGGTTGCCTCCTGCAGGTCATGCTTTATTCGATGACCAGCTTGCGCACTTTCCTCTGTGCCATGGTGTTTCAGGCCGCCTTCGGGATTTTTTTGTTGCTCTTCAGGCGCCTGCGCGGCCCGCTCTTTCTCTACGCGCTCATTGCAAGTGTGTTTGTCGCCGTGGGCTGGAACCTTTACGACCGCCAGGCGATCTCGCCCCTCCTGCTGCTGGACCGATGGATTTTCAATGCCGGCCAGCTTTCGGGCTATTACCTCGAATTTTTCTCTTACCATCCGCCGGCATATATGCAACATTCGTCGCTGCCGTTCCTGCGCTGGCTTTTTCCCGGGCCCTATGACTTGCCGATCGGGCAGGTGATCGGCAGGGCTTATTTTATCGAGCAGAGCGACGGTGTCTTTACAAATGCCACTGCCCATCTCTGGGCCGACGGCTTTGCCGCGTTCGGTTACGGCGGCGTGGTGGCCTCTTCTTTTTTTGCCGCTCTGGCATTGTGGTTGGCTGACAGTCTCTGCCTTAAAATTCCGCCGCGCCTGGTTCTGACCGCCTACTGCATGGTAAGCATGTCGCTCATCAACCAGGGCGTCCAGACGATGATGCTGACCGGCGGCATGCTCCCTTTCCTGTTGCTGCTGATCTTTGTGCCGAATTATCGACTTGTCAGCCGCGACAGGGCTTGATATACACGACGGTAAAACTCATGGCCAAAATTGTCCATATGTCTTCGGTTCATCCGCCCTATGACGTGCGCATTTTCCACAAGGAGTGCGGCACGCTCGTCCGGGCCGGATATGCGGTGACCCTGATCGTGGCCGCGCCTTGCGATGCCTCCCGCAATGGCGTAAATTTTGTCTCCGTGCCGGCCCCCGTCGGGCGCCGCGAGCGCATGACCAGGACGGCTGGTGCCATCTACCGCGCCGCCCTTGCGCTGGATGCGGATCTTTACCACTTCCACGACGCCGAGCTGATCCCGGTCGGGCTGCGCCTCAAGCTGCGTGGCAAGCGGGTGATATATGATGTCCATGAGGAGCTTTCGCACGACATCCTTGACAAGGAATGGGTGCCGCGGGCCTTGCGCCCGCTGCTCGCTGCCGGGGCTTTCTGTGCCGAGCGGGTGGCGGCTGTTTTTTTTGACGGTATCATCGCCTCCCGGCCGGCACTCATGGGCCGCTTCCCCGGTCGCAAGACTTGCCTGGTAAATAATTTTCCTATGCTGGGCGAGTTGGCGCGCCCGGGGAGTGTGCCGTTTACCGCGCGTCCCCCGGTTTGCGCCTACGTGGGCGGTATGAGCCGCGAGCGCGGATTAGTGGAAATCGTCCGCGCGCTTGGCTATCTGCCGGATGAGGTCGCCTTGGAGGTGCACGTTGCCGGGCTGATTGATCCGCCCGAGCTGGCGGAGGAAGTCAAAAAGCTTCCGGGCTGGAAGCGCATGCGCCTGCTGGGCTGGCAATCGCGGGGGCAGGTGGCCGAGCTGCTGAACATGGCCAGGTTCGGACTGGTGACTTTTCTGCCCATTGCCAACCATGTCCGGAGTTACCCC
Organism: Kiritimatiellia bacterium; assembly: GCA_041674125.1. GTDB lineage: Bacteria > Verrucomicrobiota > Kiritimatiellia > JAAZAB01 > JAAZAB01 > JAQUQV01. Next base: position 10 of record JBAYWJ010000437.1, on the reverse strand, counting down.
ACCAAAATAT
>JBAYWJ010000436.1:0-2992 GCA_041674125.1 Kiritimatiellia bacterium | reverse complement strand
GACCCCCTGGCCGTAAAGGCGGCGCGTAAAAATATTTACGTGAACAAGGTGGCGCGCCGCGTTTCATGCCGGGAGGCGGATATCGAAAATTTCCGCCCTGTAAAAAGGTACGCGCTGGTGGCCGCCAATCTTTTCGCAAATCTGCTCGTGCGCTCGGCCGGCCGGCTTGCGGATCTGATTGAGCCGGGCCAGTACAGCCGCCTGCTGGTGTCCGGAATCCTCAAAAGGCAGTATGCATCCGTAAAACGCGTTTTCGCCGCCTGCGGCCTGCGAGAGGAGAAGAGGAAACCCATGGGAGAGTGGGTGACGGCAATGTATAAAAGAAAGGAAGAGGGTGCTCAATGAACGAGCTTGAATTGGCTTTTCAATCGGCAAACACGAAGAGTTACAGCAAGAAAATATTTGTTTACGTTGTCCAGCCTTCGAAAATGACAAGAAGGACCGGCCTCATGCATTTCGCCCATGGCTGGGGCGGGAACCGCTACCAGTACCGCGAAATGCAGCGTGATTTCTCCGATCGCTATAACCTCGTCTGCATCTCCACCGAGTTCCGCCAGAGCGGATTCTATTTTGATCCCGTGACCGGCACCGGCGCCGACCTGCCTTACGACGCCAGCCACTACCAGGTGCTGGACTGCCTCAATGCGGTGAGAAAAACACTCTCAATTTACCCGGCCCTGAACAGGCGCAGGCTGATTTCTTTCGGCGGCAGCCAGGGCGGGCACATCGCCATGTTGATGGGGATTTTCGCCCCGAACACTTTCGCGTGCATCGTCGCGGCCTGCTCCCTCACACGCATTGATGAAAGCATAAGCGCCTGGACCGGGCGGGATTTTTCGGCGGATGAACTGGCCGTGCGCGACGTGGTCCGCATGGCCGGCCTGGTAAAATGCCCCGTGGCGCTCATGCACGGCACGGCCGACAGGACCGTTCCCGATATCCACACGCGCATGCTGGAAAAGGCCTTACGTGAAAGCGGCAAGACCGTGCGGTCCAAATACGTCAAGGGCGGCGGCCACGCCCTGGAGCCGGTCACCGACCGCAAAACCACAACAATAAGGCTTGCCGGAGACTGGCTGGCGTCGCTGGCCAGCAGGGGCAAAAACGATTTTGACCTCAAGACGAAAGTTGAAATACCTTGCGCGACTAAAAAGTGCGTGCTCGACTGGTCAAAGCCTCACGAGGATGCCTCGCTGCTGAGCTGGGCGGCCATGTGATTCCGGGCCGCGCGTTTAAAGAGAGGCCTTGCATCGTCGGCATAATTGCCCGAAAATATGCATTTGACTTTTAAATGATCATGAATTACAATTTTTAAAAATTGTCTGCGGCAATTACGATGACTGCGTCTGGCGGGAACTATGGAGCCTGTTGTAATAAGTATGGCTGATTTTGACGCCTGGGTGGGGGCGTTGATTGGCGGGCACAAGGTCATCGGGGTCCGCGCCCAGGGGGATAAATTTAAATTCGGCGAGTTGGAAAGTCCCGCCGACTTGCGCCTGGACTACGACGTGACCGTTCTCCCGCCGAAATATTTTTTACAGCCGCCCTGCGAGCAGCTCCTGGAATTTTCCGGCCCGGCGGATTTCAAAAGCCTGGCGGGAACGGGCGGGGCTTTCATCCTGCTGGGTGTGCATCCCTACGACATGGCCGCCATCAGCCAGATGGACAAAGTATTTTCTTCCGGCAATTACGATGTGCATTACATGGCGCGCCGGCAAAAAGCATTGATCATCGGTTGCGACGTGGCGAGGGCATCGCCCAATGTTTTTGCGGCTTGCATGAATACGGCGGTCTGGACGCGCGGCTATGACATCCTGCTGACGCACCTGGATGGAAAATACCTGGCCGAGGCATTTACCGCAAGGGGCGCATCGCTCCTGGAGGCCGCGCCCGGAATAAAAAAAGCTACTCCGGCCGAATTGGAAGCGCGCGAAAAGATAAGGGAAAAAAACCGGAAAAATTTGCGCCGGCATAAATTGCGGATGACTCCGGACTATCTTCCGGAACTGCTGGAAAAATCCTACGATCATCCGGTGTGGGAGGAACAGTCTAAAAAATGTTTTTCCTGCGGATCATGCAATCTTGTGTGTCCCACCTGCTATTGTTTCGACGTGCGTGACGAGTTGCGCTGGGATTTGCGCGGCGGAACACGCAGCCGCGTCTGGGACGGCTGCATGCTCAGAGAATTTGCGATGGTGGCCGGGGGACATAATTTCCGGAAGAAACTCGCCGAGCGTTTCCGCCATCGTTACTACCGTAAAGGCAAATATGTGCCCGGCAAGATCGGGGAAATTGCCTGCATTGGTTGCGGGCGGTGCATTGGCGCCTGTGTGGCAAAGATTGCAAACCCGGTGTATGTTTACAACCGGCTCTTGGAGGACAAATGAGCGCCCTGAACGCGCCGAAAATCCGCCCGGACATATATTTGCCGGTCCCGGCCACGCTGGTGGCCAGGCAATCCCTGACCGCGCAGGAAACTTTTTTCGAATTCAAGCTGGATTCCGGCCGGCCGCTGGGCCACAAACCTGGGCAGTTTGTCGAAGTATCGCTGGCCGGCATTGGCGGTGCGCCCATTTCGGTTTCGTCGGCTCCCGGCGTAAGGGACACTTTCGAAATGGTTGTGCGGCGCATCGGCAGCGTGACAGATGCCATGCACGGCCTCCAGGTGGGCGCAAAGGCCGGCATCCGCGGTCCGTTTGGTACTTCGTTCCCGGTTGACGGCCCGATGCTGGGGCGCGATTTGCTTTTTGTTTGCGGTGGAATCGGGCTGGTTCCGGTGCGTTCGGCGATACTGCACGTTCTGAACAATCGCAATAATTACGGCAAAGTTACGGTCCTGGTCGGCACCAGGACCCCGGCCGAGCGGCTTTTCACCGACGAAATCGAAGCGTGGCGCAAGGTTGCGAACGTTAATTGCCTGGAGACCGTTGACAGCGCCGGCCGCGACTGGAAGGGCAAGGTGGGCGTGGTTACCTACCTTATTCCGGCCCTG
>JBAYWJ010000435.1:0-2995 GCA_041674125.1 Kiritimatiellia bacterium | reverse complement strand
TAAAGCCCTTGGCTACGAAGGCTGGACCGCGCCGCGGCAGGGCGGGACGCCCTTGCCCTACCTTGGCATTCATCCCTGTGGCAACCTACTTCGCCCAAGGGGCTACGAAGGTCAAGAGCCACAAGATATTCTGCCTGATGTTTTGATAAACAATGAATACGAGTGTAGCGTCCCGAAAGTGCTTTGCATTAGTTCTTAAGCTGTCATTCCCGCAAAAGCGGGAATCCAGATTATCATGAAATAAATAAAATGTTAATCGGCTTGTTTATTTTGAGGGTTTTGATGATATCAAAGCTGCTATTCAGCACGAGAAACGGTTGAAGAAATGGAACCGAAAATGGAAACTTGAATTAATTGAAAAGGATAATTCAGGATGGAATGATTTATATGAAAATTTGATTTAAAACTGGATTCCCGGTTCCGGCCGAAGCGTCCGGCCCGGGAATGACAATACGAAATCCATAAATTAATGCCAAACGAACTGGAACATAAGCCTAAAATCCTCCTGGTCGAGGATGACCCCGATGGGCGCGCCGCGGTAACCGACGCCCTGCGCGACGGCAACTGCGAAGTGGTCGCCGCCGACTGCGGCCGTAAAGGCGTGGAGATTTTCCGCTCCCGGGCTTTTGACGCGGTTTTGTCCGACATCAAACTTCCCGACATTGACGGCATCGAGGTGCTCAGGCAAATCCTGCAAAAGGAGCCGGGCGTCCCCGTGCTGCTCATGACGGCCTATGGAACCGTTTCCTCCGCGGTGGAGGCGCTTAAGGCCGGGGCATACGATTATATCCTCAAGCCTCTGGACCTGGCCGAGCTCCAGGCCAAGATCGCGCACGCGATTGAAACCCAAAGCCTGCGCCGCCAGGTTTCCGAGCTGAAGCAGGAGCTTTTCGCGCGGCCCATCATAGCCAAATCGGCAGCCATGCTGTCTGTCCTGGACCAGGTCAGGGCGGCCGCCCCCACCGGGGCCACCGTGCTCATCCTCGGCGAAAGCGGCACCGGCAAAGAGCTCGTTGCGCGCGCCCTGCACGCGCTGGGCAAAAATCCCGAAAAAAGCTTCGTGGCCGTCAACTGCGGCGCCTTTGCCGAAACGCTGCTGGAGTCCGAGCTTTTCGGCCACGAAAAGGGCTCCTTTACAGGCGCCGACCGGGCGCATGCGGGCGCCTTCGAGCGCGCCGGCGAAGGCACGATCTTTCTGGATGAAATCGGCCTGGCCTCACCCCGCGTTCAATCCCGTCTCCTGCGCGTGCTGGAGGAAAAGGAAATCATGCGCGTGGGGGGTTCAAAGCCCATTGCGGTCGCGGCCAGGATCCTCTCGGCTTCCAACCGCGACCTGGACGACCTGGCGGCCGAAAAGCTCTTCCGGCAGGATTTGCTGTACCGGCTCAAGGTCATCACCATCCATATCCCGCCCCTGCGCGCGAGGCCGGAAGACATCCGCCCCCTGGCGGAGTTTTTTATCGCGCGCGCCTGCAAGGACCACGGCCGGCAGATCGAAGCGGTTGAGCCGGATTTCTACGCCGCGCTTGAAAAGCACGCCTGGCCCGGCAACGTGCGCGAGCTGCGCAACGCGATCGAGTCGGCGGTGGTCCTGGCGCAAACGCCAAGATTGGCGGCGACTAACATCAAACTCACGCCATCGATGCAGGTAGGGCGGGACAGCCTTGTCCCGCCGCAAACAAACGGCCGGACTGCCAGTCCGGCCCTGCCTATAAATCAATCTAATCAAACCCTCGCCGAAATCGAGCGCAGTGCAATCCTGGAGGCCCTCCGCCGCCACAACGGCAGCCGCACACTCGCCGCAAAGGAGCTGGACATCTCCACCCGCACCATCCAGCGCAAGATCAGGGATTACAACCTGCCGTTTTGACCCGGACAATTTGTCCGGCCGCCTGACATAGAGTCGCATCCGGCCGGCGCAAAAAAATATCAATCATATTTTTTTAACCTTAACGCCTGCGCTTTATTGCAGACTGACCCGGCAATAATCCCCTGCCCCGCGCATATTAATGCGTGTTGTTCCTGCCTTGGCACGGAGATTGCTGATATCAATGTTAAAAAATGTCATACCGCCAGAAATATATTCTCGTTGTGTGCATCATCTTGCTGGCCGCCGTGGCCATAGTGGAAGGATATTTACTCCTGCGCCACTCCGGCCTGGCCGGCCGGTTTGCCCCGGCCCTCGAAGGGGCGTCCAAATTTTTAACCGGCTCACAATCCGCGCCGGAGCCGGCTGAAAAAGCGATCGAGCCGCAGGAGGACCTGGTAATCCGGGAAACGGCCGAAGACCTCGAAAATATGCAGACCCAGATCAACCGCCTTTTCAGCGAGATGACAAGGGAAATGCAGTTTGCGCGGCAGAATTTCGGACGGCCGGACATGTTCGGGCGCAGCTCTTTTAATGCGTTTTACAATTTCGAGCGCATGCAGGCCGAAATTGACCGCATATTCCGGAGGGCCCACGAGAGCCGGCACCGCGGCGCCCTGGAACTCCTTGAGCGCGACTGGGGCGACGTCGACCGGATATCCGCCATGAACATCGAGGAACGCGGCACGAACTACGTCGTGACCTTATCCCTGCCCGGATTCGACCGGGCCGATATCAGCATCAACCTGGACGGCCGGGTCCTGACCGTGGAAGCCGTCTCGAAGAGCCGGGAGACGCCCCGGGATTCCGGAAGCTTCCGGTCCGGGGCATATAAAACCCGCCTCATGCTTCCGGAAGATGTCCGCGGCGAGGAGGCGCAGGCGCAGTTCAAGGACAGCCTGCTCACCATAACAATTCCAAGGAAAGATCCCGGCAATTCGCTTGCGCGCAGGGTGACGATAATGTAATTTTCATGCTTACTTAACGCAGGGAATTTGCCACAAAAATGCACAAGAAGCACAAATGTGAAGCACCCCGCGGTCCCGACTCGAAGAGGTCGGGACGGGGCAGCCTACTCCGCCGTAGCAAAGCCTCTGGCTGCGAAGGCTGGATCTTTGCGGAACCCTG
>JBAYWJ010000434.1:0-3016 GCA_041674125.1 Kiritimatiellia bacterium | reverse complement strand
CTGCCCTCCAAGATTAAGCGTTTCTTTGATCATCCCAAAGTCGCCTATGCAAAAGTCGCTTGAATGTCATAACTTTAATTGCCGGGGTAATAGCTTCGGCAAACAGGTTGGAATACGCAATCAATGCTTCCTGGTGCTTGCCGGACTGGGCCAAGGCGGCGGCCGCCTTGCGCCCGGAGATATAATCGGCGCCGGCCTCCTGGCCAAGGGCGGCAAGCAATGCGGCCAAAATCATTAATTTGTTCATCAGTTTCTATCCTTTCATTAATTGTCAAATAGTGCCTGATACATGAGAAACCGCTATGAACAACAAGAATACCGCCACGGATGGCGCTGATGCCGACAGTCGCCTGTCGACCGTCAACGGTCTGGGCATATCCGTGAAATCAGTGTAATCAGTGGTCAATGTTTTGGTTTACGGGCCTGGCCCGCGTTACTTCTTGAGCGCGCATAGTTCATTTTACGGTAAGCTCGCCGAATTTAAGCACGTCCTGGAAGGAATCCGTCCCGGTGGGCGAAAAGGCCGAGCGCTCCGTCGCGTTCGTCCTCGTGCGCTGGCGGCAGAGATTGAAGAACCACGGGTAGGTTTCGCTCGGCCTGCGGCCGGAGACGCCGTTCATGGCGTCGAGCTCCTCCTGTCCTTCGCCCGCGATGGGCACGCGCGCCTCCAGGCTCCAGAAGTTTGAACCGGCAAAGGCCGCGCATTCGGCGCCAGAGTTCCAGCTGGTGTTGACCGCGCCGTTCTTCCTGTCCGTGTCCGTGAGCGCCCCGGCGGGATTGGCGGTGAACTGGTAAAACGAATGGGAGTGGGTTTCGAGCATGATTTCCACAAAATCGCCCCGCCAGATGTTGGCGTCTTCGCTGCGGGTGGTGGCGATGTTCAGGTTCTGAGCATCGTCGTCCAGGCAAAGTAGCCCGAAGTAAAGGCTGTCGTCCGCCCAGAGCGCCCTGAAATATGTTTCGTTTTGCGGTTTGCTGCCCGTCTTCAGCTCGCGCAAAGGAATTATTATTTTATGTTTATCCCAGATCGGTTCATCCAGCCTGCCGTCCAGTTTGAAATCGGCTTTCGAACATACGTTCGCCCGGAACCTTGGCATGTCCTTGCGACCGAGCTCCAGCTGCGCGCGGCGCTCGCGCATGGGGCGGGTAAAGTTATGCAGGATTTCAATGCGCTTGCCGTAAACCGTGTCGCCCGCCGCCTTCCGGGCCGCGTCCAGCAGCGCCATGAGACGGTCTATCACGGCAACATCCCGGCTGGCCTTCTTCCAGTTTGCCTCGGCGTATTCCACGAAGGCCTTCATTTCCTTTGCGGCCGGGCCGTAAAATTTATCATAGTATTCTTCCAGGATGCCCTCCAGGTCCTGGTCTGCATTCCAGTAAAGCCTGGAAGTGACGTAAAGGTTAAGGTGGTTGGCGGCGAGGGTGTGGTAGCCGGACTCATCAAGGCTGCGGTGAACCTCCACAAATTCGCCCCGGCTTACCCCCTTGAGTGAGCGCAGGTCCTCGGCAATGATGCGCGGGAAGTAGGCCGGCACGCCCTCCGTGGGCCGGCCCGGGGTGGCGTGCAGGTAGTAATCGTATACATAAACTTCCTTGGATGGCAGTTTTTTAAGCCAGGCCTTGCGCAGCTCAAGCTCCTTCCGGCGCGCTTCGGGCTCGTCAAAGCTGTTGGCGCGGCACTGGCAAAAATATATGGCCAGGTTGGGGCTCATCTGGCCTGTTTTTTCCGGCGGCAGCCGGTAGGTGCTGTATACCAGGCCGCTGACCCTGTGGTCCGGGTGGGTTTTGTTCACCGCGCGCGCCACTTGGTCCATGTAGCCCCAGACGTAATCCGACATCTGCCCGGAGTAAAGCCGCCCGGGCGATCCCTTGTCCCGGCAGAGCTCGCACTGGCAGAGGGTGGCGTAGCCGTCGGCCGGCGAGATGCTGACCATGCGCAGGTTGTAAATGTCAAAGACCGCGCGCGCGTATTTTACGTGCTGCCCGAAAAGCCCCGTGGAGGAAAGGCAGGGCTTGCCCTCGCTGGCGGTCATGCGCTTCCCGCCCCAGATGGCGTAATATTCCGGGTGGGCGGCCTTTACTTCCTCGCGCGAGTGGACGGGCACCATGCCGTGCCCGTGCCCCTTGGGCCCGATCAGGTCGAATCCCATGTTCAGGCCAAGGCGCAGCTGCCACATCACTTCGTCCCGGTCCGCCACCCAGAATTGTCTTATGCCCTGGTGCAGGTCGCGCACCGCGAAATCCGGATGGACCGTCCTGGCGGTTTCCGGGAGGGGTATGTCCTTCATTTTCGGGACGTATTCGCCCAGTTCCCCGGGCATGTACCAGCGCACGCCAAGGTCGCGCAGGAATTCGTGGACCGCGTTGAGCGACCCGCATCCGTCCAGCTGCCAGAGGTCCACGGCGCGGTTGTACTGCTTGAACAGGTTGAAATACTGGTCGATGGGATTGCCCCACTTCTCGCCGGTCAGCTCATCCCACTTTTTAAGTTTGCGGGGTATGTCGGCCCGGTCGTGGGCGTAGGGTTCGGGCGGGACGAAGTCATCGTCCCGGCCGAGCAGCGTGAGGCTGCCGGCTCCGGGTATAATTTTGAAGGCGCCGTTTTCCAGTCCGTCGGCGGATATTTTCAGGGAGTCGGTGTGGCGGCTTTGCCCGATGTATACGCAAACCGGCACGGTGCCCGAGGCGGCGTTTGTGACTGCCAGCCGGGCGCCGCTGATTTTTTCGATGCCGGCCTGCAGTTCCTCGGCCGCCAGCTTCACCATGCGGGGAGGCTGCGCGGAAATAACAATCTCGGCCTGCGGCTGGCCGTCCTTGACAATATAACTTGCCCCAAAAACGGGCTGGCCCAGCATGCATCCGGCCAGCAACGCGGTCATGCCGAAACGAGTTGAAATCTTGCTTGTTTTCATGCGCAGGAAACTCCCTGGTTATGATCGAACATTTTCAGCGAAAAGCTCCAGCCAGCCGGAAGAATCTACGACATTCATACGCGGTCTTTCTCGCGCTCAAAGTT
>JBAYWJ010000433.1:0-3028 GCA_041674125.1 Kiritimatiellia bacterium | reverse complement strand
GTCGTTGGTCCTGTCTTTGCTCATAACAACGGTACGGGCCGTGCGCAAAGCGTCAACCGGCCGGGATCAATCAGAATAAAAAAAGCGCCGGCCGGGAAGAAGGATGCCGTTATTTATTGCCGGGCAGGCGCAATCCCATGCCGGGCTGGTGTTCGCGCATCCTGGGCAGGACCGGCATGGTGGTCCAGATCATGTCGCGGCTCAGGCGCATATCGGCCAGATCCTTGTCAGCCTCGATGATCTTGTTGATCTTGAGCTGCATATCTATCATCTGCTGGCGCAAGGCCTTGACCTTGGGATTGTTTTCGTAGAGGTAAGCCTGCCGCTCGGAAATCTGCTTCTTGCACTCCTCGATGCGGGCGCTGGTTTCCATGACCTTCTTCACAAAATCCGCGCTGATTTCAGCGGAAAAGGGCGAGGCTTTCTGCGCCTGTCCCGAAGGGACGTTGGTGGAAAAAAACACGCCTGGCGGCTGGGCCGGGGCCGGCGCGGCATCTTTTCCGCCCTTCTCATCCGCCGCTGCGCCCAACACACCGATCGAGACAAAACAGGCCGTCAATAAGGTAAATTTAATTTTTTTCATCGGTTTATCCTTTCTTTATTGCTTAAAACTAATGCAATGCGTCCGGAAAGACAACAAAAAAAATCAGGCCGTCAAAATCCTTCCGGGGCGCTTCCCCGTCGGCTGCGACCCGGAAAGCACCCATTGGCCGTTGACCATCACGTCCCTGATCCCGCGCGAGAATTGGTGGGGCTCGGCGTAGGTGGCAAGATCCGCGACGGCTTTAGGTTCGAAAATGACTATGTCCGCGTAGCAGCCCGGCCGCAGGCGCCCGCGGTCCCGCAGGCCGAAGTGGTCGGCCGGCAGCGAGGTCATTTTGCGGACCGCCTCGCCCGCCGGAACCGTTTTGCGGTCCAGGGCCGCCCGCAGGAATCTGGTGAAGCTGCCGTAGGCCCGCGGATGGGGATGGTCGTTCGGGATAAAACCGCCGGGCGCGCGCAGCGAGGCATCGGTCCCTACCATGACAAAAGGCCTGGAATATATTTTCCACATGTTATCCTCGGACATGCCCGCGTAAAATGCCTGGGTGAGAAGTTTATCCTCGGCCAGGATATGGATGACCGCCTCGGCCGGCTCCATGGAAAGGGCGGCGGCGATATTGGCCATGGTTTTGCCGCGCCACTCCGCCCTGGTGGAAGTGGCCACGATCACTCCTTCCCAGTAAGATGGAGCGCGCCCCTCCGCGAGCTCCCCGCGCAGCCTGTCGCGTGTTTTCGGCTCCCCCAGCCCTCTCAGAATCGCGGCGCGGTCGCTGGCGGCCAGCCAGTCCGGCAGAAGGATGTCGAGGTCGGTGCAGGAAAAAACATAGGGGTAACGGTCCGCGGCCACCGCCAGGCCTTCGGCGCGGGCCTTCTCGATCATGGCGAGCACCTCGTCCACGTAATGCCAGTTCTTTGCGCCGGCGGTCTTCAGGTGCGAAATCTGGATCCTGACGCCGGCTTTGCACCCAAGGTTGAGCGTTTCGGCGACGGACTCGCGGAGCATGGCCCCCTCGCTGCGCATGTGGGTGGTGTAAATGCCCCGGCGGCGCGCGACGATTGCGGCCAGCTCCGCAATTTCCTCCGCGGCGGCATACTTCCCGGGGCGGTAGATGAGCCCCGTGCTGAGCCCCCGGGCACCCTGGTCCATGCTTTCCTCGAGCATGCGTTTCATCGCGCGCATTTCATCGGCGGAAGCCGGGCGGTCCTCGTAGCCCATGGCAATTATCCGGAGGCGGTTGTGGCCGACGATCGGCACGACATTGACGGCCGGCCGGCACTCCGCAAGCAGCTTCAAATATTCGCGCATGCTGCGCCATTTGCAGGGATATTTAAGGAACTGCCAGTCAAAAGGCAGGTCACTTATGTCCCGGATGGGCGCGGCCGAGGCGCCGCAGTTGCCGACGACCTCGGTGGTGATGCCCTGCCGGACCTTGCTCGGTGAGTTCGGCTCAACGAGGAGAAAAGAGTCGGAGTGCGAGTGGGCGTCGATAAAGCCCGGGCAGGCGCAGCAGCCGGCGGCATCCACCACCGCGTGGGCCGGCCGGCCGGAGAGATCGCCCACGGCGGCAATGCGGCCTTCATTAACGCCGATATCGGCCCGGACGGGTGCGCGTCCTTCCCCGTCAAATACTTCCGCGCCCTTTATGAGAACGTCCAGCATATTGAGCTGCCTTCCCTGTTATATGTGAGGTAATTTAAAACATCATCAGAACGCCCCGGCTGATCTGCCGTCGCACTGTGGTTAAGCGAAACGCATACCAACGCGGGCTTATGCCCGCAACCCAAGTTTATTAATGCTTCCTTTCCATAGTGTGGCGAATTTGGTTCACAAAAGGCGGCGGCGATCTTAGGCCGCCTGCCGGCTTGCCGCGCTCGCATAGACACGAGTCTGATGCTTTGCGCGGCGCGCCGGCATTCGGCCCAAGCTGGCCTTGCTTTTGCGAATCCGTCATCCGACGGAAACCAAATTCGCCCCACGCTTGCATCCGCCGTCGCTCTTCGAGCTATGGCGGACAAATCGGGCTTCGCTCTGCGCTACGCCCGAGTTTCGACTTTCTCTGTTGCCTCTTCCAAAATAAAATGGAAATGTGCCGTTCCCGTCTGCGCCGGATTATGTTATGGGTGCAATAAAAAAAAACCGTCATAGCACCTGATCCATCAGGTACTAAAGTGCTTTGGCGGACGCGGGCGGGGCGGCGGGCGGAGCTTCCTGGGGTGGCAAGTCGCCGGTTTCAGAGCCCGAAAGCAGCGCCGCAACCTCCGCCTGGACGTGCCCGAGCTGGTCAAGGCTCAGCATCGGGTCGGAGACGATGAAAATATCTCCGGACTTGCGGTGCTCGTAAATCCGGACGACCTCCATGCCTTCTTTTTGCTGGACTTCCTTCTCGGAGAGCATGCGCCTGCGCTCCAGCATGACGGCCAAAATGAAAATGGCGTTGCGGGTCTGAGGATCATTTTTTGCGATCAGCTTGCGCAGGAGCGGCTC
>JBAYWJ010000432.1:0-3048 GCA_041674125.1 Kiritimatiellia bacterium | reverse complement strand
GTTCGAGGCCAGGGCCTTTTTGAGCGCATCCCTGAACGGGCCGGCCGCGCCGGGCAGGTCGAGTACCCGGACCTCCCTGACGCCCGCGCCCCGGCGGGGGTCTTCGATCGCAACCCGGTTGGTTTTGCGGTGGTCAAGCTTTCTCCCGGTGCCGGGGTGCTCCTGGAGGCCGGTCATGGCGGTGGTGCCGTTGTCGAGGATGACGACCACGTGCCCGGTTGCGGGCGGGTTGTAGACCATCTCCACGATGCCGGTTATGCCGCTGTGGATGAAGGTGCTGTCGCCGATCACGCTCACCACCCGCCGGGCCTCTTTTTCGGGGAGAACATGCCGCATGCCCAGCCCGACCGTGATGCCGGCGCCCATGTCTATCATGGTGTCCATGGCGCTGAGCGGGGGCAGGACCGCGAGCGTGTAGCAGCCGATGTCGCCTGAAACCAGGCAGTCCATTTCCTTGAGGACGGCAAAGACGGCCCGGTGCGGGCAGCCCGGGCAGAGAGAAGGGGGCGCGCCCCTGGGCGGCGCCGGGTCGGGGGTGTTGTCCCCGGCGATGATTTTTTTCACGCGGTCCACGTCCAGCTCGCCGATCCTGAAGCGGCTTTCCTTGCCGCGGACCGCTATGCCCTCGCCGCGGATTTCGGTTGCGAGAAAGGGATCGTTTTCCTCGATGACCAGGCAGTCGCCGTGCTTTTTGACAAAGCCCGCTATGGTTTTCACGGGCAGGGGATGGGTCAGCCCGAGCTTGAGGAGGGGCGCGTCGGGCGCAGCCTCGCGGCAGTGGGCGAAGCAGACGCCCGAGGTTATCAGGGCCGGCCTGCCACGGCCTGCGAAGGTTTGGTTGGGGCCTTCCTTCTCGTTCCAGTCCCGGATTTCGTCAAGTTTGGCGCGGAGCCTTGCGTGGGCGGGGCGGGCGTGGGCGGGAATCATGACCCGCTCGGCGGGCGCGCGCCTGAAAGCCGGCTCGAGCGGCGGGAGAGCTTTGCGCCCGCAGGCGGCAATCGCGCAGGAGTGGCTGACGCGCGTGGAGAGCCGCAGGATCACCGGGATGCCCCAGCGCCCCGAGATTTCGAAGGCGGTGAACGTAAAGTCATAGGCCTCCTGCGAATCGGAGGGCTCGAGCATCGGCACCGCGGCGGCCACCGCGTAGCGCCGGGTGTCCTGCTCGTTCTGGCTCGAGGCCATGCCGGGGTCGTCCGCGACGGCGAAGACCAGTCCGCCGGATACACCGGAATAGGCGGCCGTGAAGAGCACGTCCGAGGCCACGTTGAGCCCGACGTGCTTCATCGTCACCAGCGCGCGCGCATTTGAGAAGGCCGCCCCGAGGGCGACTTCGGCGGCCACCTTTTCGTTCGGGGACCACTCGGCCTTTCCGCCCAGCCGGGAGAAGGTCTCCAGGATCTCGGTGGAAGGCGTGCCCGGGTAGCCGGCGCCGAGCGCCACGCCGCAGCGCAGGGCGGCCAGGCCTACGGCCTCGTTGCCGCTCAAAAGCTGTTTCGATTCGGCTTCCATGGTCGTGGATAAACGCGGGCCCGGGTCAGGTTTTGACTATTTTAAGGAACTCGCCGACGCGCTTTTTGATGCTGGCGCGCCGGATGGAGGAGAGCCGGTCGATGCTGAAATCCTCGCAGGCAAAAGAGGCCGTGACGGTGCCGTGAACCATCGCCCGGCGCAGGGCGGCGGGGCTTGTTTTTCCCTGGGCCGCGAGGTGGCCGATGAGCCCGCCGGCGAACGAGTCGCCCGCGCCGGTGGGGTCTATCACGCTTTGGAGCGGGAAGGCCGGGAGGATGAACATCTCCTTCCCTGAAAAGAGCATGCTGCCGTGCTCGCCCTTCTTGATGACGAGGTGGCGCGGGCCGAGCTTCATGATCCGGCGCGCGGCGGCGACGAGGTGGCGCTCGCCCGAGAGCAGCATGGCCTCGGAATCGTTGAGGAGGAGCAGGTCAACTTTCCGGATGAGCTTGAGCAAATCGGCTCGGGCGGTGTTGATCCAGAGGTCCATCGTGTCGGCCATGACAAATTCCGGCCTGCTGACCTGCTCCAGGACGTGCGCCTGGAGGGCCGGGGCGATGTTGGCCAGGAAAAGGAAGGGCGCGCGGCGGTAGTCGCGCGGCAGCTCGGGCAGGAAGGACTGGAAGACGTTCAGCTTCGTCCAGAGCGTGCGGCGGCTGTTGAAATCCTTTTCGTAGACCCCGGACCAGCGGAAGGTTTTGCCCTTCGCGGTCTGGAGCCCGCGCAGGTCAATCCCGAATTTCCTCAGCTTGCGGATAGAGCCGGCGGCAAAGTCGGTCCCGGCCACGGCCACCATGCCGCAGGGGCTGAAAAAGGAAGCGGCGGCGCAGGCGTAGCTGACGGAGCCGCCGAGGGCGTTCTTGCGCGCGGCGTAGGGGGTGGCGACGTTGTCGTAGGCGAGCGACCCGACGATGACGATTTTCGGCTTGGCCGGCATATTTAACACGCATCCTTTCCAAGGCGGCGTATAGCCGCAACAAAATGTTTTTATTTACTTCTCGCGTTCTTGATTTGCTTTTGCCCGAACAAAAGTCTTTTTTCAAAACGATCATTTACAGCCGTCATTATTGGCTGAAACGAGAGCGCTCAAAAAGATCTTCGCAAAACCTTAATATGTTTTCACGGAATGATCTATCTCTGTGGACTCTGCGAGAGATATTCTTTCCTTACTTTTTCTCCAGCAGGCCCATCTGGTCCCGGAACACGCCCGGGGCGCGCGCGCAGAGCTCGCGCAGCATGGCGGCGCAGGCCTCGCGTATTTCCCACTGGGCGCGGCGGTCGCAGCGCACCGCGAAGATGTGGCGGAACTCCCTGAAGTTCGCGCTGATGACGATTTCGCTCGTGCAGGCGTTCGGCAGGACAAAGCGGGCGTCTTCCTTCCTGAGTCCCTGCGCCTGCCACTTGGCGTACATGGCGCGGATGGTTTCCATGTCCTGCCGGAACTCATCGCGCCGCTCCTCCGGCACCGAGGGCGGGGTGACGAACTCGAAGGATTTTTCATCCACGTAGCGCTGGCTCTGCTGGGAAACTGAGATGAGG
>JBAYWJ010000431.1:0-3049 GCA_041674125.1 Kiritimatiellia bacterium | reverse complement strand
TGCTTATTCCAGTTCGATCATATCCAACTGCGTCATTGCCGGTAATGTGGCCTATGGCGACGGACCTAACGGTGTGGGGGGCGGTGGGGTCTGCGGCGGCGTATATTTTAATTGCACCATAACCGGCAACAGGATAGGGCCCGGCCGATGCATTGGCGGCGGGGCGCACGATGCCATCCTCTCCAACTGCGTCATTGCCGGCAATTCTGCGCCGGAAGTCAACGGCACCGGGGGCGGCGCGCACCGCTGCATTCTTTACGGCTGTCTGGTGTCCAACAACACGGCCAATGCGGCCAGCGGTTACGGGGGCGGAATCGCAGGCTGGAGCGCCGCCTTGCCCTGCAAGGCATACGATTGCACGATTATAACCAATTCAGCATCGAGGGGCGGCGGTACTTACAATAGCTGCATTCTCTCAAACAGCACGGTGATTTTCAACAAGGCCTTCGTCAGTGGGGGCGGCGTGAGTGTCAGCACGTTGTTCAACTGCGCCGTAATCAGTAATACCGCGCCCGATTTCGCGGTTGGCGCGAACTCATGCACACTTTCCAATTGCGTGCTCATTGGTAACGGAACGCTTTACGGAATATATTATAATTGCCTTATCGTCGGAAGCCAGACCCTGCTATACGGTAATAATGGCACTTACTTCAGGAACTGTACGATTTCAGGCTGCAGGCATATCTACACCGACTCGCCCAATTACATCCCCATGATCAATTGCATATCATGGTCGAACCGTTATGCCGATGTAAGGACGATGGCAACAAATTCATGCGGCCTTCCCGGCGACCAGAACAATTACACAAACGTTTTGCTGGGCAATACTACCAATAACCCGATGTTTATCACCGACGGAATTGGTTATGGAACTAATCTTGTTCCCGGCAACTATCGCCTCCAGGCCGGCTCGCCCTGCATAAACATTGGTGCGAACCAGTCCTGGAATACAAACGCAGTTGACCTCGATAACCGTCCGCGCATCCGTTACGGCACGGTAGACATGGGATGCTACGAGCACGTTTTCGACGGAACATTGTATGGAATTCGTTAAATATTCGGGAAGTAACAATCCAACCGTTTCATGGGGAGGATCAGTAATGTTCAACCGCGAATGTGCCGCAGGCTTCTTTCTTGTGAAAAATACAATTCTGGCCGGGTTGGCTTTTAGTGTAATGGCATTCATATGGCCGTGGAACAAAATCAAACTTGCCGACAGCGGCAAGACAACATACGCCGTGGTCCAGGCCGACAATGCTGCCGAGCCTGAAAAATTCGCAGCACAGGAACTTACAAATTTCCTCGCCCGGGTGACGGGGGCAACATTCCCGGTTGTGCTTGAGTCGGCGTTGGCAGGCAAGACGCACGGGATATACGTGGGCTGGACCAAATTTGCTGCTCAAAACGGTATTGAGGCGGAAAAACTTGGGGAGGAGGAATGGGTTATCCGCACCGTAGGAAAAAATCTGATCCTGGCCGGCGGCCGGCCGCGGGGCACAATGTATGCAGTCTACGAATTTCTGGAAAAACAAGTCGGGTGCCACTGGCTGGCCGAAGACACGGAAGTGATCCCGTCCAAACCTGACCTGAAGCTCGGTAAAATTAATGTTCGCTGGAAGCCCTGGTTCTGGATACGCGATTTGGGCTGCGGCCTTGGCGTCTCGGACAGGCGGTGGCTCTATTTTGTCCGCAACAAAAGCTACCGCTACGATTTTTTGGGCAGCACTAATTTTTACCCGGCCGGCGCGTTTTATCCGATCGTGGGCTCTCCGCGCCAGGGGCACTCGTTTTCATATTTCGTCAACGCCTCCAGCTGGTTCGAGTCGCACCCCGAGTATTTTTCGCTGGATGCCTCGGGAAAACGCCTGCCGGCCCATGACGGTTCCGGACCGGGGCAGCTCTGCCTGACGCACCCGGACGTGCGCCGGATCACCCTGGAAAAACTGCGTGAATATATCGCCTTTGACCGCAAGCGGGCCGCGGAAGGATACATATCCAGGTACCAGACCCTGTCGAACGCCGTACCGCCGCCGCGCGTTTACCTGATCGGGCAGAACGATAAGTACGACACCCACTGCAAGTGCACGAACTGCCAGGCCATTGCCAAAAGAGAGGGCAGCGAAAGCGGGCCGCTGCTGGATTTCCTCAATTGCATTGGTGAAGAAATTGAAAAGGAATACCCGGATGTAATTCTCAAGACCTATGCCTACAACCTGACCCAGCCTCCGCCGAAAACAATCCGACCCGGGAAAAACGTCGAGATCGGCTGGTGCGACGTGTACACCCGGTGCGACGGGATGCGACCCTTGAGCCATCCCTGGAACAAAAATCATTACGAAGAGATTAAGGCCTGGGGGGAGATTGCCCCCCGCCTGGGAATAGGCGACGATTACTGGACAACCCTCGGTTATTACGAGCAGTTTCCTCTGCCCTGGACCATGGCGCCGTGCCTCGGGCCGGACATCCGTCACTATGCAGATTGCGGATGCCGGACTTACTATGCAGAAACCTATTATTACCTGGATCCCGGGAAAAATTTCATTGACCTGGAATACTGGCTGGCCTATCAGCTGCTGGTTGATCCTTATCAGCCGGTGGAGCCGTTGATCGAGATTTTCATGAATGGCTATTACGGCCCGGCGGCGCCGGCCATGAGGAAATATTACGATTACCTCGCGGAACGCATCGACAGGGACGCCCAATTCATGATGATGCGTCAGTCGCCTCACCTGCTTGCTTACCTTGACCAGGATTTCTTCATGACATCCCAAAAGATTTTCGAAGAGGCGGAAGCGGCAACCAAGCCCGGCAGCCTTTATGCCGCGCACGTCATGCGCGAACGATTCATCGTGGACAGCGCCCTCCTTTATCTCCGCCCCTGGATGGAGCGCAAACTGCCGGCCGGCCGGGAACTGCCTTTCGAGCGTGAAGTGCTTGTTAAGCGCTTCGAGCAGGGCTGGAAGAACTACGAGAAGAACTGGTTTAACAGGTATTACAGCCGTGGCTATCCTTATTCCCAGAACAGCGATGGCAAGCGCATGGCGCGCAT
>JBAYWJ010000430.1:0-3054 GCA_041674125.1 Kiritimatiellia bacterium | reverse complement strand
GCCCATGAAACGCTTGATCGAATAAATCGTGTTCTTGGGGTTGGTAATGGCCTGTCGCTTGGCGGCCTGGCCGACAAGGCGCTCGCCGCTTTTTGTAAATGCCACCACGGAAGGAGTCGTGCGCGCGCCGTCTGAATTTGGAATCACAACAGGCTGCCCGCCTTCCATGATTGCCATACATGAATTCGTCGTGCCTAAATCAATTCCTAAAACTTTTGCCATAGTTATTCTCCTTGCCCTATTTAATAAGCATTCTATGTGCCAAGAAAATCATTAATTATATAATTCATTGAATTACAATGTAATAAATATTTATTGCGTTTGGTATTGATGAAAAAGATGTGACTATATGTCGCATTCTGAAGGATTAGTGTGACATTTTGTTGCCTGGAAGAAAATAGTCAATGATGGCTTTGGGCCAGCCATTCATTGAGGCCGAGGCAAATCATCTGGACGGCTACGGCCGAGACGATGAGCCCTGTAATGCGGATCAAGGGGCCGGTAGCGTTGATTTTTTCAAGAATTTTCCCGATTTGGTTTGAAAACATCATAAGGATCATGTTTATGACGAGCGCCAGCAAAAGCGCCGTCAAGGTTGGCAAAATGCCATGTTCGGAAGCATAGGCTATTGAAGCGGTGATGGTCCCCGGGCCGGCGATAAGCGGTGCGCCCAGCGGGACGATGGAGAGCGAATCCGGGTGCGGCTTGCCCGGGTCGAGCTCGTAAAATTTGCCCTGCTGCACGGCTTTCAAGCCGAACAGGAAAAGGATTATGCCGCCGGATATGCGCAGAGAATAAACCTCGATGCGGAAGAGGTCGGTCAGGATGACGTGCCCGAACGATGCCAGCAAGACGAGGATGCCGAAGGCGGCCAGGGTGGCCTTGAACGAAATTGACCACACAACCTTGCGCGAAAGGGGCGGATCCATTGAGGAGAGAAGGAGGACTTTGCTGGCCGGATTAATCAGGGCCAGAAAATAGATGCTTGCCTCGATAAGTATGTTCAATTCCATAATCGCATCCGTTGAAATACAGATCATTCGCCCAGTATTTTAATCAATTCTTCTTCGCCGATCACCGGGACGCCGAGCGCCCTTGCGCGGTCCAGCTTTGAGCCGGGATCGGCGCCGGCAATCAGGGCGGTGGTTTTAGCGGAAACGCTGCCGGAGGTCCTGCCTCCGCGCCGGCGGATCTGTTCCTCGGCCTCTTCCCTTGAAAAGCCCGCGAGGGTGCCGGTGAGCACGTAAATTTTACCGGCCAGGCTGGCCGCGGCCGACCGCAGGGCGGGGGTGGACTTGCAGTTAAGCCCGGCTTTTTTGAGCCGGTCAATAAGGCGGCGGTTGCGTTCGGCCTTGAAGAAATCAATGATGCTTGCCGCGGCCACGGGGCCGAGGTCATGGATTTTTTCAAGGCGTTCGTTCCCCGCGGAAGCAAGCGCATCCATGTCGTCAAAATGCATTTCAAGGGTCTGGGCCATTTTATTCCCGACCTGCCTTATGCCCAGGGCGAAAATGAGCCGCCAGAGGTCGCGCTTTTTGCTGGCGGCGATGGCGCCGATAATGTTCGCGGCTGATTTTTCGGCCAGGCGCTCCAGCCCCGCGATTTGGGCGGCGGTGAGGGTGTAGAGGTCGGCGGGATCGGCCACCAGTTTCATATCAACGAGCTGGTCAATGATGGCTTCGCCAAGGCCTTCGATGTCCATCGCGCCGCGAGCGGCGAAATGGCGCAGCCATCTTTTCAGCTGAGCGGGGCACTGGAGGTTTTCGCAGCGGAATGCGATTTCCCCCTCGGCGCGCGTTATGTCGCCCCCGCAGACCGGGCACTTTTCCGGCATGGCAAAGACGCGCTCTTTGCCCGTGCGGGCGGAAACGTTCACCCCGGTTATTTCCGGGATGACTTCCCCGGCTTTTTCGAGGTACACGCGGTCACCGACGCGGATATCCTTGCGCTGTATTTCCTCGGCGTTGTGCAGGGTGGCGCGGTTGATGGTGGAGCCGGAGAGGAAAACCGGCTCGAGCTCGGCCACGGGCGTCAGGACACCGGTGCGGCCGACCTGAACTGAAATGGACTTCAGGATTGTTTCGGCCCTTTCGGGCTCGTATTTGAAGGCGATGGCCCAGCGCGGGCTTTTGGCGGTGGCGCCCAGCAGGTCGTAGAGGTCGCGCTCGTCAACCTTGATTACCCCGCCGTCTATGTCGAAGGGCAGGGCGGGGCGCATTTCCTTGAGCTCCTCGAGGGCGCGGAAGAGGTCCTCGAGCGAACGGCATTTCCAGCGGCGCGGAGGGGTCGGCAGGCCCAGGGCGCGGAAGCGGTCAAGCATTTCGCCGTGGGTTTTGAATTCGATCCCGGAAGTTTCGCCGGCGCCGTAAAAGACTGCGCCCAGCGGCCGGCGGTTCACTTCGCGCGGATCGAGCAGCTTGAGGGAGCCGGAGGCGGCGTTGCGCGGGTTTGCAAAAGGCTCCAGACCGTTTTTCTCGCGCTCGCGGTTGAGGGCCAAAAAGCCTTTGCGCGGCATGAAAACCTCGCCCCTTGCTTCGAGCACGGCGGGCGCCGCGCCTGCGAGGCGGAGCGGGATGGACCTGATCGTGCGCAGGTTGGCGGTGATGTCATCGCCGGTGGTGCCGTCCCCGCGGGTGCACCCGAGCGCCAGGCGCCCGCTTTCGTAGCGTAGCGCGATGGCGAGGCCGTCGATTTTGGGTTCGACGATGTAGCTCATTTGCCTGCCCGGAGCCAGTTTGAGTATGCGCGCGTGGAAATCGGAAATCTCCCCGCGGCTGTAGGTGTTGGCCAGGCTCATCATCGGCACGCGGTGGCGCACGCTCCGGAATTCCTTGAGGGGCTCCCCGCCGACGCGGCGCGTGGGCGAATCCGGCGCAGCCAGATCGGGGAATTGTTTTTCCAGGTTATCCAGCTCGGCATAGAGCCGGTCGTACTCGCGGTCGCTTATCGCGGGGGCGTTTAAAACGTAGTAAAGGCGGTTGTGGCGCTCGATTTCTTCGCACAGCCTGGCGATTCTTTTTGCTGCTTCACCGCGGTTCATGGAGGCCAATCTAG
>JBAYWJ010000429.1:0-3071 GCA_041674125.1 Kiritimatiellia bacterium | reverse complement strand
GGTCCGCACCGCGTTCGGCGGCCGCGTTTACGGCGGCGTGGCCAACATCGGCCGCTGCCCGACCATCCGCGCCTGCCTGCCCGGCCGCAGCCGCGCGCGCACAACCCTCGAGGTGCACCTGTTCGGCACGCACGCCGGCATGCGCGGGAGGATGGTCGAGGTTTTCTTCATTAAAAAGATACGCGCCGAAAAACGCTTCGGGTCTCTCGCGGCCCTGCGCGCGCGCATGCTCGAGGACATTGCCCTGGCCAGGCGGATTATCGCGCGCGGCCGGCACCGGAAGACGTGGAGAAAATAACTCAAAAAACCTGCTTTACAAAACAAGTCCCGCAACTATAATGCCCCTTAACAAAAAACAAATAAACAGAAGGAAATGGAAACAAAATCAAAAGCGGAAATAAAGAAGACCTTCCAGTGTCATGAAAAAGACAGTGGATCGGCCGGGGTGCAGGTGGCCTTGCTCTCCTATCGCATCGACAGGCTGACCGATCACCTGAAAGCCAACAAGCATGACCACAATTCCCGCTATGGGCTGATCAAGATGGTCAGCATGCGGCGAAAGCTTCTTGATTATCTGGCAAGATCCGATCAGACGCGTTACCAGGATATCATCCAACGCCTGAAACTGCGCCGTTAATCAGAACCAAAGCAAATCCGGGTCCTGCCGTGAGGTTCTTCCAGAACCGCTGCCGGGCCGGCTCCTCAACCAACATCAAGGACCAAAGGCAACCATCATGAAAAACACCACTTTTGTTGAAACAGAAATCGGCGGCAAGACGCTGCGCATAGAAACCGGGCTCCTGGCCGGCCAGGCGGCCGGGGCGGTCACAGTCCAGTTCGGCGACACCATCCTCTTTTCCGCGGTTACCGCCGCCGCCTCGCCCAGGGAAGGTATAGATTATTTCCCGCTCCAGGTTGAATACCGCGAAAAATACTACGCCGCCGGCAAATTTCCCGGCGGTTTTTTCAAGCGCGAGGCCCGCCCATCGGAAAAGGAAATTCTGACGGCGCGCTTCACCGACCGCCCCATCCGGCCCCTGTTCCAGGAGGGATTTAAAAACGAAGTCCAGATAAACAACATGCTCCTTTCGGCCGACGGCGAGAACGACCCGGACGTGCTGAGCATCGTGGCATCCAGCGCCGCGCTGGTCATTTCCGACCTGCCCTTTCACGGGCCGATCGGGGCGGTGCGCGTGGGGCGCGTCGACGGCAAGCTGGTTTTCAACCCGACGAACGCCGAGCGCCTGAAAAGCGATCTCGACCTTATTTACACCGGCCTTTCTGAAATGCCGGTCATGATCGAGGGCGACGCGCACGAAATCGGCGAAAAGGAATTCCTGGAGGCCATGAAGGCGGCGCACGCCGAGGTGAAAAAAACAATCGCCATCCAGCTCGAGCTGCGGCGCAAGCTGGAATTGCCCGACAAGGTCATCGCCGATAATCCGGGCGATCGCAAATTGATCGCAGCCGCGCGCGCGGCTGCGGGCGACAGCCTCGCCGAGGCCCTTTGCGTCGTCGAAAAAGCCAAACGCGCCTCCGGGCTCAAAAAGTTCGGCGAGGACCTGAAAACCAAGCTCCTTGTTTCTTTCCCTGAAATGACGGACGAGCAGTTCCGGGCAATGCTGGACGAGCTGACCATTGAGACCGTGCGGGCGCTGGTGCTCGAAAAGAAGCGCCGCATTGACGGCCGCGCCTTCGACGAAGTCAGGCCCCTGGCGGGCATGGTCGGCCTGCTGCCGCGCGCCCACGGGTCGGCGCTTTTCAGCCGCGGCGAAACCCAGTCGCTCGCAACCGTGACGCTCGGCAGCCAGCAGGACAGCCAGGAGCTGGACGTGATCACCGGCGGGCTGCCCGAGAAAAAATTCATGGTGCATTACAACTTCCCCCCCTACAGCGTGGGCGAAGTGGGAAGGCTCGGTTTCACCGGCCGGCGCGAAATCGGCCACGGAGCCCTGGCGGAACGGTCGCTGGAGCAGGTCATGCCGGCGGATTACGGCTATACCGTCAGGCTGGTCTCGGACATCATGAGCTCGAACGGCTCAACATCCATGGCCACCGTGTGCGCCGGTTCCCTGGCGCTCATGGACGCGGGCGTGCCGGTCAAGAAGGCCGCGGCCGGCATCTCGATCGGCCTTTTCACCGCGCCGGGCAAGGCGGTGCTGGTAACCGACATCATCGGCGCCGAGGATCACTGCGGGGACATGGATTTCAAGGTGGCCGGCACACGCCAGGGCATAACCGGCTTCCAGGTGGACCTTAAAATACGCGGCCTCGAATGGCGCCTGGTCGAAGAGGCGCTGGAAATGGCGCGCGCGGCCCGGAACAAGATTCTCGATTATATGGAAGGGGTCATCGCAAAGCCCCGCGCCGACCTCTCGCCATACGCGCCCCGCGTGCACGAGGTAAAAATCAATCCCGACAAGATCGGCGGCCTGATCGGCCCGGGCGGCAAAAACATTCGCAGGATCACCGACCTGACCGGGGCGCAGATAGACATCGATGACGACGGCACGGTCCACGTCTTCACCAACAACGGCGAATCGCTGGAGCTGGCCCTCAGGGAAATCGGACTTACCACGGCCGAACCCGAGGAAGGCGTCATATACAACGGCACCGTCACCGGCATAAAGGAATTCGGGGCATTCGTGGAAATACTGCCCGGATTGGACGGCCTGGTGCACATCAGCGAGCTGGCCGATTTCCGGGTCGGCAGGGTCGAGGACATCTGCAAAATGGGCGACCAGATGTGGGTGAAATGCATCGGCATTGACGACCGCGGCAAGATCAGGCTCAGCCGGCGCGAAGCCATGAAGGAAAAGGGCCTGGTTGACCCGGCCGCGCAGAAAAAATAAAAAACGTCTCTCACAGAGACCACGGAGCCCACAGAAGGAGCAGGAACAGAGCAAGGGAGTTGGTTTAATTCTTTTTCGCAAATCGAAAAAAATTAAACCAACATTCTTCCTTTTCTGCGCTCTCTGTGAGCTCAAGCGAATTTTATGAGCGAGTGAGAGAAAAAAATGCAAGAATGCGTGTTCTGTAAAATCATCCGCGGCGAACTGCCGTCAGTGAAG
>JBAYWJ010000428.1:0-3073 GCA_041674125.1 Kiritimatiellia bacterium | reverse complement strand
GGTCCTGGCCGGCAAGATCGGCCACAAGCGCCTCATCGTGGCTTTCGGAGAACACCCGCTCTCCGACACGGACTACATCGCCGCCACGATAGAGAACATCATGAAGGTGAAGGTCAAGACGCGCCGCGGCTACGGCCAGATCCGCCGCTGCAACGTCAACGCCGCGCCGATGTCCATTGAGGAGCTGCGCACTTTGCGCGAGGTCGGGATTGGCACCTACCAGGTTTTCCAGGAAACCTACCACCCCGCCCGTTATGCCGAGCTGCATCCTGCCGGGACAATTAAAGGCAACTACCACTGGCGGCTCTATGCCATGCACCGGGCCCTTGAAGCCGGATGCGACGATGTCGGGCTGGGCGCGCTCTTCGGGCTTCATGACTGGAAGTTCGAGGTAATGGGGCTCCTGCACCACGCGCTGGATCTGGAAAAACACTTCGGAATCGGGCCCCACACCATTTCGTTCCCGCGTCTGGAACCTGCCGAAAACACTCCCCTGGCGGTCAACTCGCCCTGCAAGGTGAACGATGACGATTTCCGAAAGCTGGTTACCGTCATCCGCCTGGCCGTGCCCTACACCGGCATGATCCTGACCGCGCGCGAGAACTGTGCCATGCGGCGGGCAATCCTGCCGCTGGGCTGCACCCAGCTCGACGCCTCCTCCCGGATCGGGATCGGGGCCTATTCCGCATCCACCCCCGAACAGCAGGGGCCTAAGCAGCAGTTCATTCTCGGCGACACGCGCAGCCTGGACAGCGTCGTGCGCGACCTGGCCGAATCGGGCTACATCACCTCCTTCTGCACCGCCGGATACCGCTGCGGGCGCACCGGCAAGCAGATCATGGACCTCCTGCGCTGCGGGCGCGAGGGCCAGTTCTGCAAGCTGAACGCCGTGATCACCTTCCGCGAGTGGCTGGATGATTTCGCCAGCCCGGCCACGATGGCCGCCGGCGAAAAAATCATCGCCTCGGAAATCGAGGAAATCAGGCGCAAATTGCCCGAGTTCTACCCGCAGTTCATGGAGTTTTACAGGAAGACCGCCGAAGGCAGCCGCGATATTTATTTTTAACGATTGCAGAATTGCCGGTAATAATTAAAAATGCAGCAGGCAGCCGTGTGGTTTACGCAGGCATGGCGCAGCGCGCGCTTCAAGGTACAGCAGGAAGGAATCTCACAAACCAGGAGAAAACACAATGGCGCAAAAAGTGCTGATAATAGACGATGATCATGAATTCGTGGAAGCAACATCCAACCTGCTTGACGCGCAGGGCTACAAGGTTGACACGGCCCCAAACGGCAAGCTTGGGGTCGCCAAGGCCAAGGAGAATAAGCCCGACATCATCCTGCTCGACGTGATGATGAGCAGCAGCACCGAAGGCTTCGAGGTCGCGCGCGAGCTCAACAAGGACAAAAAGCTCCAGGATGTTCCCGTCATACTCATCACCGGCGTAAGGCGGGAAATGAGCCTGCCATTCGGCTTCGAGCCGGACGAAGCCTGGCTGCCGGTGAAAGGTGTCCTTGAAAAGCCGGTCAAGCCCAACGTTCTGCTCAAGACCGTAGCCCAATGCCTCGGCGGGAACAGCAAGCCGGCATGACCATGCACGCACCCAGGGGATTGCGGCTGCACATCGGCATTTACGGCAGGCGCAACGCCGGCAAGTCTTCGATCCTCAACGCGCTTGTCCGGCAGCAGGTTGCGATCGTCTCGGATACCCCCGGCACCACGACCGATCCGGTCGAGAAAACGATGGAATTCAAGCCGCTCGGCCCGGTGGTTTTCATAGACACCGCCGGCGTGGACGACCGGGGCGCGCTCGGCAAGATGCGCATCGCAAAAACGATGAAAGCCATCGATCGCACCGACCTGGCCTTACTTGTCGCCGACGGCTGGTCGGAATACGAAGCTGAGCTCATTGAACTTTTCCGCAAGAGGAAAATCCCCTTTGTGGTGATCGCCGCCAAAAGCGACCTCGGCGGGCACGGCGCGGTCATGCAAAAAGCGGGGGAACTCGGGTGCCAGTTTGCCGTGGCGGCCAGCGCCAGAGCCCCCTCCGGAACGGCCGGGCTCAGGGAGGCCATCATCCGGGCCGCGCCGCAGGAGTTCCTGGAGCAGGCGACGCCAATGGAGGGACTTGTCCGGCCGGATGACCTTGTCGTGCTGGTGACCCCCATTGACCTCGAGGCTCCCAAAGGCCGGCTGATCGTGCCCCAGGTGCAGGTGCTGCGCGACCTGCTCGACCGCGAAGCCTGCGCCATGGTGGTCAAGGAAAACGGGCTGGCCGCGGCCCTCGCGCGTCTGAAGAAAAAGCCGGATTTGGTCGTCACCGACAGCCAGGCCTTCAAAAAAGTTGCGGAAATCGTACCGGCAGAAGTTCCCCTTACAAGTTTCTCGATCATATACGCGCGCTTCAAGGGTGACCTGGCGGCGATGCTTTCAGGCGCCGGGTCAATCGCGCGGCTTGCAGACGGCGACAGGGTCCTGATTGCCGAGGCCTGCTCGCACCATCCGGTCGAGGACGACATCGGGCGGGTGAAGCTGCCCATGTGGCTGAAAGAGTTCACAAAGCGCGATCTTGATATTAAAGTTTGCGCCGGGCGCGATTTTCCGGAGGGCCTCGCCTCCTGCAAGCTCGTGATCCACTGCGGAGGTTGCGTTTTCAACCGGCGCGAGCTGCTCACGCGCATCGAAAAGGCCACGGCCGCCGGCGTTCCGATCACCAATTACGGCCTGGCCATTGCTTTTCTCATGGGCATACTCGATCGCGCCATCAAGCCATTCAGGCTTGTCACCTTGCCAAATAAAACGTGATCGGCAATATGGTCGCCACGGCTTGATTATATTCGGAGCCGACGGGCGGCATGCAAATCAGGATCATGCCGGCCGGACATGCCTGGCGTTTTGTTTTTTTTCTTGCTCTCAAACGCGAAAAAGATAATGTTGGCGGTATTTGCGGGGGAGTAGCGCAATTGGCTAGAGCATCGGCTTGTCACGCCGAAGGTTGCGGGTTCGAGCCCCGTCTCTCCCGCCACTCTACCGCCCCGGCTCGGATTAAAAGCCATCCAGCCCGGGCGGCGG
>JBAYWJ010000427.1:0-3085 GCA_041674125.1 Kiritimatiellia bacterium | reverse complement strand
TGCGGGTGCGACATCCTGTTCCCGCGCACGCTGGTGATAACCACCGACGCCTTCGACCAGTTCATGGAAGAGAACCGCCTGGATTTGTTCGCCATAGACTGCCAGAACGACGCCCAGTTGCGCGCGCGCTTCCTGGCCGGGCGCCTGCCTGAGGGCCTGGTGCGGCAAATGGAGACCTACCTCAAGCACGTCAAGGTCCCGCTCGCGGTGCGCTCTTCAAGCCACATGGAAGATTCGTCCAACCAGCCGTTCGCGGGCCTTTACGAGACCTGCATGATCCCCAACCGCCACGAATCCTTCGACGAGCGCCTCAGCCACCTCGCCCGCGCCATAAAGATGGTCTACGCATCGGCTTACACTTCCTCGATCAAGAAATATTTCCAGACTCTCAAGCTCAACATGGACGAGGAAAAGATGGCCGTCATCGTCCAGGACCTTGCCGGCCGGACATACGGGGACCTGTTTTACCCGGCTGTTTCGGGCGTGGCGCAGTCATTCAACTACTACCCCTTCGACCGGATCGAGCCCGGAGACGGCGTCGCCTCGGTGGCCCTCGGCCTTGGCAAGATGGTGGTGGAAGGCGGCGAGACATTCCGCTTCTGCCCGCGTTATCCGGCGATCCTTCCCCAGGCGGCCACGCCGCGCGAAATGCTCTTCCAGTCCCAGAAAAAATTTTACGCGCTGGACCTTGCTTCCTCCAGGACTTCTCCCTCCTTCGGCAAGGGCGTGGACCTTGCGCTCTTCGACCTGGAGCGCGCCGAAAGGGACCAGACCCTCCACCCCGTCGGGAGCGTGCTCTCCGCCGCCGACGACCGGGTCATTGACGATTTGGCCGAGGAAGGACCGCGCATCGTTTCTTTCGCGCCGCTCCTCAAGCACAAGCTCTTTCCCCTGGCGGAAGTTTTGGCGGAGCTGCTCAAAATCGGCCGGGAAAGCATGGGCTCGGAAGTGGAAATCGAGTTTGCGCTCAATATCGACAACCACCGCGGCACCAGGCCGGAGTTCTATTTTTTGCAGATCCGGCCGATGGTAACCGGGCGGGAAAGGATTTCGCGCCGGCTTGAAGGAGTCGACCTGGCCCAGGCCCTCTGCGCCAGTTGCCGCGTCATGGGCAACGGCATCATCGAAGACATAACCGACATCATTTACTGCGCCCCGGAGCGCTTCGATTTCTCCAGGTCGGCCAAGGCCGCCGAGACCATCGGCCGGCTGAACCAGGAGCTGCTGGACAGGCAGCGGCGCGACATCCTGGTCGGGCCCGGGCGCTGGGGCACGCGGATGCCACAGCTCGGCATCCCGGTCAACTGGCAGCAGGTGGCCGGGGCGGCGGTGATCGTAGAGACCTCCGCGGAAAAGAAAAAAATCGATCCGTCCCAGGGCGCCCATTTCTTCCACAACCTGGCCGCCACGGGCATAGGCTATTTTTCCATCACCGAAACGGGCCCCGAGAACTTCGTGCGCTGGGACATCCTCGAAAAGCAGCAGGTGCTCTACCAGGACGACCTGATCCGGCACGTCCGGCACGAAAAGCCCTTGAACATTTACATGGACGCCCTGAACCGCCGCGGCCTGATCATAGCGCAGGGTTCAGCTTGACAAGTCAAATCGGGCAAGCGTATCTTGGCTGAAATGATATGAAAACAAACATCTATCTTCAGCTCACGGACGAGTTCAATGCCGGCAAACTCCGCGCAATAATTTGTTCAGGCCAGGCCGCGGTTCTTCACCGTGTGGCCATTATGAGCAAGGATGGCGACTGGATTCTGCAGGAGGACACGGAAACCTGCCGGCACATCTTGAATGTGCTGCAACGGCACAAAGCGCACTACCGTTTCGGGGCCCCGCTGGATGTTCGCTGGCTTTCGCAAGGATGGAGCGCTCATTTTGAATTCCCCCGCGACCTGCTCCGCGTGCGAACCGATTTTTTCACGCGACCCCCGCGACTCGATAAAACAGAACTGGCAGCAATGTGGAAAGAACAAACAAATCTTCATCCCCCCTGCGTCAGCCTTGTGCACCTGGCACGCATGAAACAAACGGACCGCGAAAAGGATTACGTGGTTATCGGCGAGCTGGCCAGGCGCATGCAGGATCCGGCGGATCAAATCCGTTACTCCCGAAGCGCCATGGATTTAATGCGCCTGGGTGATTCGCATCCTGACCTGGTTGCGCGGATTCTACGGGAACGTCCGGTTCTGGCCATGATTCAAAAAGGAAGGGAACGCATGGAAGCAGCGCTTGACGCGGAGCGGCGGGCATTGATCCATGCCAATGAGCTGCGATTAGCCGGGTATGAAGCGGCTGCCTCCCAATGGATGGAACAGTGGCCCGGCCTGGCGGATCAAATTCAAGGCCTGCCGCTTTTGGAGGCCCACCAGCTCATTGTCCGGGAAGCCGAGAAATATTTACCGGCCGAGGTGCCATGATTTCCCGCCGTTCAGATCAATTTTTAAGCGAAGAAGATTTGGACCTCAAGGACATGACCATGGAGGAATTGATCGCCTGGTGGCAGTTATGGCTGGAACAGTCCCAGTCAACAAATGATGATGACCGGGACGAATATTCCCACGGCGTTTTCCGCCATCAGCCAAAGAAAAAAACGAGCGCAAGAATAATGCCGCCAGCAACTTCATGAAAGCCTTGATCCAAAGGGTCAGCAAGGGGCGGGTGCTGGTGGAGGGGCGCACCGCCGGCGAGACCGGCCGCGGCTACGTAGTGCTGGTGGGTGTAAAGCAGGGCGACACGGAAGCCGATGCGAAATACCTGGCCGAAAAAACCGCCGCGCTGCGGATTTTCCCGGACCGGGAAGGCAAGATGAACCTCGCCATCACGGAAACAGGCGGCTCGGTCCTGGTTATCTCCCAGTTCACCCTGCACGCCGACACGCGCAAGGGCAACCGGCCAAGCTTCATCCTCGCGGCCGGGGCGGATGAGGCCAGGCGCCTCTATGAGTTCTACATAGCCTGCCTGAAAAGCATCCTCGGCGAGGACAGGGTTGCTTCCGGCGTGTTCCAGGCCAGCATGCTGGTGGAAATCTTCAACGACGGCCCTGTCACGATCGAGCTCAAGAGCAGGAATGAACTCT
>JBAYWJ010000426.1:0-3087 GCA_041674125.1 Kiritimatiellia bacterium | reverse complement strand
TGGCTTCATACCGCTCTCCGCCCTCGTTCCCTGAAAGCAACGTCAGGACCTATGCGTGGTTCCCGGATGCGGAAATGCCGGATTTCCTGCGCCGCATGGACGTGATGATCGTGCCCTCGCGCGACGAAAACGTCATGCGCGAAACCTTCTCGCTGGCCATGGTCGAGGGCATGCTGACGGGGTTGCCGGTGCTGGCCTCCAATCTGCCGGTCCTGGCCGAAAAGCTCGACGCCGGAGGGGGCTGCACTTTCGAGGACTCCGCCGGGCTCTCGCGCCTCATGGCCGCCATGGCGTCTGATCCCGGCAAACGCGCCGCCATGGGCCGGAGCGCGCGCCGGACTGCCATTGAACGCTATGTCTGGAGCACGGAAAAATTCATCAGCCGCTGGCTTGCCTGAGTTTTCCCTGCCCGGTTCCCGGCGCGGCTGCGGCAAATTATTTTTTTGACAATCACCCGCTTTTCTCATACCGTTCAGGTTCTGTCTTTGGCCGAACGACGCGGTTTGGTCCGGTAGCTCAGCTGGTAGAGCACGGCACTTTTAATGCTGGGGTCGCGGGTTCAAATCCCGCCCGGATCACCCGAACACACTTCCATGGATTACCACCCGAACACCTATAAGCTGGCGCGAAAAAAACTGGAAACCGTGGCGGTCAGGCTCGGGCTGGCCGTTTTGCCGTATATGCCGCGCCGGTTGATCCTGTCCCTCGCGCGCTTTGCGGGTTTTTTTGCCTACTATTGCGCGCCGGGCACGCGCCGCCTGACCATGGCCAACCTGGAGATCGCCTTCGGCGGCAGAAAGTCGCCGCGCGAAAAGAGGCGGATTGCGATCGGAGCTTTCCAGGTGATGGCGCGCGTGTTCATGGATTATTTCTGGTTCATCCGGCGCACGGCCGGACGGGTTTTGCAGTACATCATACTCGACAAGTCGGTTGCGCTTTATTTTCCCCCGCCGCCGGCCGTGGCCGTGACGGCCCATTTCGGCAACTGGGAGCTGCTGTCGCGCGGGATGGCCGCGGCCGGATACGACCACGAGGCGGTTTCCGCGCCCTTGTCCAATCCGGCCGTGGATGAGGTCATCATCAGTTTCAGGACCAAGGAAAACGCCAGGATGATCCCGATGCGCGGCGCGGTGCGCGGATTGTTGCGCGCGCTACATAACAAGAAGTATATTGCGCTCCTGCTGGACCAGAATACAAAACCCAGGGACGGGGGCGTCTTCGTGGATTTTTTCGGCCTGCCGGTGCCGATGTCAACGAGCGCGGCCATCCTGGCCGAGCGGGTGAACGCGCCGATTGTGCCGCTTTTCTGCCTGGAGCGGCCCGGGGGCGATTACCTCATCTATGCCCTGCCGCCTTTCAAGGTAGTCGCATCGCGCGGCGCCGGCCATGACCACATCCTCGAAACGACCCAGAAAATTGCCGCGGTGTTCCAGCAGGAAATCGAGAAACATCCCGACCAGTGGATGTGGATGTACAAGCGCTGGAAACACATCAAGCCCGGCATGCCGGCTGAAGCCTATCCCTTTTACGCCAAACCCCTGGCGTGATATTTGCCCCGGTCAGTTGCCTCCGCCCGTGTGCGGACAAAATGATTTTCGCCTGCCGGGACCTGAAAAAAGTCTCTCGGGCTATTGTCGATCCCATCAGTCAACACGGGGTGAAGGAATAGACGGTTGCGATTTGACAGCGGCTGCTTGCAAGACTTTAATCCTTAATCAACCCGGACTCCAGAAAGCTGAAATGGCCCTTGCGAGTGACGATGATGTGATCCAGAATGCGCAGGCCCAGAATCCCGCCGGCTTCGGTCAGTAGTTCGTGGGTGCGCTTGTCGTCTTCGCTCGGATTGAGGTCGCCGGAGGGGTGATTGTGGACGAATATCACGGCGGCGGCCCGGTCGGAAATGACATCGGCAAATACCTCGCGCGGGTGTATCTGGCTTTTATCCAGCAGGCCGATTGTAATAACCCGCTTTTCAATCACCTCGTTTGCACCATTCAGCGAAATACAGATAAAGTATTCCTGCTGCTTACCGGTTATATGGACATTCTTTTTCTTGTCAATGAGTCGCCGGTGGTATAATTTAAATACATCATGTCGGAAAGAATTAAGTCACAAAACGAAATAATAAAAGATTAAATATATGCCGACATTGAACTGTATAGGCCGAAAGGCGGTCGAGAATCATCGTTCCATCATTGCCCGTTATAATGAAAGTCATCAATTATGAATAATATAATTAAGATTGCTCTCCCGATAACTGCTGCATTATTAATAGGTATGCCGGTTCAAATTGATTTCGCGGCTGAGGAAATTAATGCGTCAAATACGGCAGATAAAAACAAGGAGAAAGCTATGGCTCTCTCAGGAGCCAACAAAATTCTGGTGGCTTATTTTTCGCATACTGGCAACACTCGTGAAATTGCCAATCAAATTTATAAACTCGTGGGCGGTGATATTGTTGAAATCCAGACCGTAACGCCGTATCCTGATAATTACAATGCGGTGGTAAAACAGGCCAGGGAAGAGCTTGCTTCCGGCTGCAAGCCAGCATTGAAAACAAAAGTTGAGAATATCAAGTTGTATGATCTGGTTTTCGTTGGCTATCCTAATTGGTGCAGAACGATTCCAGCGCCGGTCAGAACATTTTTGTCGGAATATGATTTTTCCGGTAAAACCATTGTGCCGTTTTGTACCCATGGCGGCGGTGGTTTAGCCCGCAGCGTTACGGACATTTCAGAGCTTTGCCCCAAATCGACTTTTTTAGATGCGTTTGCGATTCAGGGCAAGGAGGTTAAAACCGCTCAGAACAAGGTGTCAGCATGGCTGCGGAAAATTAAAATTATAAAATAAGAGGACAAGAATCGGAGCCCCCCGTTTTTTTTGGACAGGCAGTTAAGGTGAGATTATGATATAAAGTTAGACGTGTAATTTGACCTTGGCTGACTGCAAGTCTTTCAATCCTTAATCAACCCGGATTCCAGAAAACTGAAATGGCCTTTGCGGGTGACGATGATGTGATCCAGAATGCGCAGGCCAAGAATCCTGCCGGCTTCGGTCAGTAGTTCGTGTGTGCGCTTGTCGGCTTCG
>JBAYWJ010000425.1:0-3091 GCA_041674125.1 Kiritimatiellia bacterium | reverse complement strand
CCTTTGACCGCTTTGAGATATGGTGCCCGGAGGAGTATGACAGGCACTGCAAGTCCGTGGACCAGGGCGCGATGGAAGACGCCCTGCGCTACGTTGATTTTTGATAACCGGAAAATAACGCGCGGCTGCGGCCGCATTGCATGGAGGGCAGAGATGAAAGTGGTTAATTATCTGGACGTAAACGGTGTTATGCAGGGCAGGGCGGCCATGGACCGCCGGTTTGTGCTTCCGGATAAGACCAACGTCACGCGCTCGCTCCGGTTCGGGGCGCACGCGTTCGCCCTCAAGGAAACAATGCAGATCCTGCCGGTGGGCAGCTACGAACGGCTGCCGGTGGCGAAGACGGACGGGGACACCCCGGCCAAAAAAATATTCAAAAGTATTTTCAACGGCTGCAATGTGCGCTCGTTGCTGATGTAGAAAGCGAACGGCCGCATGCGGTAGGGGGGTAAACATGGAAAACGAATATGCCATAACCATGAAGTGTTGCATCTGCGGCCGGGTAAAAACTGCCGACGGCTGGCAATACCGGTTCCGCGATCAGGATGACGAAAGCCAGTATTCCCATGGTTTCTGCACCGCCTGCTACGAAATGGAGATGAGGAAAATCAAGCTGCAGGTGATGCCGGCCCTGGCGATCCAGTGATTGGAGGGGCGGCGGCGCCGTGCGCGCGTGAATTTGCGGGGAAAATGC
This sequence comes from Kiritimatiellia bacterium, assembly GCA_041674125.1. GTDB lineage: Bacteria > Verrucomicrobiota > Kiritimatiellia > JAAZAB01 > JAAZAB01 > JAQUQV01. Next base: position 2,397 of record JBAYWJ010000425.1, on the reverse strand, counting down.
ACAATCCGGTCATGGTCCGGGAGGCAATTGATTTGCTGGCCCCGCGGGAAGGCGGCGTTTACCTGGATGGCACTCTTGGCGGGGGCGGGCACGCCAGGGCCATTCTCGGCAGGCTGGGAGACCGGGGCACCCTGATAGGCATTGACCTGGATCCGGGCGCCCTGGCCTGCGCCGGCAGGGCGCTTGAACCGTGGCGCGGCTGCACCAGGCTGCTTCACGGAAATTTTTCCGAAATGAAAACGCTGGCGGAAGAACAGGGCTTCAGGAAAGTGGACGGGATAATTTTGGACCTGGGCATGTCGTCGATGCAGGTGGATCAAGCCGGGCGCGGTTTCAGTTTCATGCAGGAAGGCCCCCTGGATATGCGCATGGATTCCGGGCGCGGCAAAAGCGCGGCGGACCTCGTGGCCGGGCTGGAGGAAGAAGAGCTGGCGCGGATCATCTGCCGCCTGGGCGAGGAGCCGGCCGGCAGGCGCATTGCGCGGGCGATCGCGCATGAGCGCCGCAAGGGTGGCGAATGGACGACCCTGCGGCTGGCGCGGACGGTCGAGTCGGTCGTTGGAAGGAGGGGGAGGATTCACCCGGCTACGAAAACTTTCCAGGCGTTGCGCATTGCGGTAAACGGGGAATTGGACAACCTTGAAAGGGGCCTGGAGGCGGGCATTGAGATCCTGGCGGAAGGCGGTCGGATGGTGGTGATTGCGTATCACAGCCTCGAGGACCGCATCGTCAAAGGGGTGTTCAGGGAGCACGCCGGCCGCATGGCCTCCCTGGCAGAGGGCGGCAGCCGCTGGGAAGGGGCCCTGCCGCGGGTAAAAAACATTTTGAAAAAACCACTGGAGGCTTCGGCGGAAGAAATTCAGCTGAATCCCCGGTCAAGATCGGCCAAGCTGCGTTGTATAGAAAGGACTTCTGATCATGGCTAATAAGAACCGCAGGAAAAGAATGCAGGGCTATGTTATTCCCGCTCCGGTCGCTTCGGTTTTGGTCGTGGCGATGCTCCTGCTGCTGGCGTATGTCTGGCTCGATATCCGCAGCAAGGCCCTCGGCAGCCGTATCAAGGCCCTCGAGCAGCAGCAGGCCGAACTGCAGAAGCGATACGACCTTGAGCTCAGCAAGTGGGAGAGGCTCAAATCTCCGCACAACATCGAGAGGCTGCTGGCGCAGAACAATTCGGCCATGATCTGGCCGGACGAGGTCAACATAGTGCGCCTGAGCGAGCCCGCGGCCGCGGAAATCGCGGCGCCTGATTTCAAATCGCAGTTGGCGCAACTATTGCCTTCGACCAGGCCAGTGGTTCATGATTGACTTCAGGTCAAAACTCCGTTTTGTGCTGGTGATACTGATTGTGTCAGCGGCGTTGAACGGGCTGGTGGCGCGCCTGGTGTACCTCCATTTCCGGCTCGGCGGCGGCGACGACCGCGCCACGCGCATTGTTGAATCGCGCCGGCTCGAGGCCGACCTGCAGGTGGCCCGCGGCAGGATCATAGACTGCCGCGGCAACATGATGGCGCTGGACGTCGTCAAGAAAGAGGTCTGCGCCGACCCGCAGCTGGTCTCCAGCAACGGCAGTCTCGCGAAGGCCGCGGCTGACCTCGGTCGCCTGCTGAACATCGATCCGGCAATGGTCAACGAGCGCCTCAGCCAGCCCGGGAAGCGCTTTGTCTACCTGGGCGGATTCGGCCGGCCGGTTGAGGACGACACCGCCCTCCGGATCGAGAAGCTCAACCTGCCGGGCATCTTCACGCGCGACGTGATGGTGCGTTCCTACCCGCGCGGCAGCAGCATGTGCCACGTTTTGGGCTACGTGAATTTCGATTTTGAGCGCTCGGGTTCGGCCGGCATCGAGCAGAAGTGGAACAAGTACCTGCACGGCGTGCACGGGCTCCTCATCAGCGAGCTTGACGGGCGCCGGCACGAGATCTACGACCGGCGGCTCTTCGAGTTGCCGCCGCGCGCCGGCGCGGATGTGACCCTCACGCTCGACCACTACGTGCAATACGTGGTCGAGCAGGCGCTCAAGAATGCCTTGCAAGAGACGCAGTCCTCGGCCATCTGGGCGATCGTCGAGCGTGTCAAGACCGGCGAAATCCTGGCCATGGCAAGCTACCCCGATTACGATCCCAACCAGTTCCGCGAAGTGCCGAGGGAATCCATGCGCAACCGCTGCATAAGCGTGGTGTACGAGCCCGGCTCCACGTTCAAGATGGCGGTTGTGGCGGCAGCCCTCAACGAAAATGCGGTGCATTCCTCGGACGTGTTCGACTGCGAAAACGGCACCTGGTTTCACAACCGGAGGCCGCTGCGCGACTTCCACCCCTACGGCCTGCTCTCGGTGGCAGACATCATCAAGAAATCAAGCAACATCGGCGCGGCTAAAGTGGCCCTCAAGCTCGG
>JBAYWJ010000424.1:0-3092 GCA_041674125.1 Kiritimatiellia bacterium | reverse complement strand
TCGAGGAATTCATGGACCGGCACGGCTACAAGAGCTACCGCGATTTCCGCGACGCCGCCGTGGGCAAATTCACCTCCGCCGACAAGCTCACCCTGCACGGCGGCTACGCCGAGGTTGACCTCGCGACATGCAACGGCTGCGGGCTCTGCGAGAAAGTCGGGCACTGCAACGCGATCGCCGTGGTTGATAAAAAGAGCCGCATCGACCGTGAAAAGTGCCTGGCCTGCTCGACCTGCGTGGACATCTGCCCGAAGGGGGCAATCAGCATGGTGAACACCGGGAAACTGAAAATGAAAGTTTAAGTTTCAAGCCATTGAAAAAAGAATATTTTGTAAACCAGTTTAATTGATGCAATAAGCAATGCGGCAATTTAGATGTAATATTGCACCCAGCGTTTGTCATTCCCGCTTGCCTCGGCGAAGCGCTTTGGCGAAGCCTGGGCGGAAGCGGGAATCCAGTGCTATATCTTTTGAGTCTGGATTCCCATTTACATGGGAATGACCGTGAAATATGACCTCTTTATAAGCTTCTTTTAAATTTCAGCTTCATCGCATACTATACTGGAAAGAATATGAAAACATTAATCAGGAAAGCCCACCCCGCCAAAACAGCCGAAATCGTCCTCGGCAAGGATAGCTACATAGACACGCTCTACGGCTGCTTCCGGCTCCACAACCCCAAAGGCGACCCATTCGCCCCGGAGCGCGAGGTGGAAATCGTGGCCCGCAGCGGGAAGAAGATCAGGATCAGGGTGCCGGATAAAATGCGCCTCGACCTGCCCGCGGAAGTCAAGGCCTGCAACAGCTCTTCCTTCCGCCTGGAGAAGATCGGCAAATACCAGGACGCCATGCACCTTCTCACCATGCGCGCCGGCTGGAACCAGACCGACCGCGACATCAGCCGGATGATCGCGCTGGATCCTTGCGGCTCATTTGTGGCCAAGTTCAAAAACGTGCCGCTCGGCACCTGTTCGACCCTGCCGCTGGGCGAAAACAACACCTGGATCGGCATGATCCTGGTCCACCCCGAGGCGCGGCGCCAGGGCATCGCCAACGCCATGATGCAGTACTGCGTGAAATACGCCATAGACAGCGGCAAAATCATCAACGGCCTCGACGCCACCCCCATGGGCAACACCGTCTACGGCGCGGTGGGCTACGTCAACTCCTACCGCATCTGGCGCTCAATCTACGAGCTGGCCGAGTTCGCCGGCCGGGATTTCGATCGCAGCCATGTCAGCGCCATGACGAAGAAAGACCTGGAGGAAGTAATCCGCTACGACGCTTCCGCCTTCGTCGAGCGCGCCGCAATCATGCGCGGCCTGTTTGCCGATAGCTCCGTCTCCGGCGGCGAAAAAGGCTGCTTCATTTTCCGGGACGACAGCGGCGCCATCAAGGGCCACTGCTTCACGCGCCCGGGCCGGATCCGGCCCTTCGTGGGGCCATTCATCGCCGATGACGACGATATCGCGCGCGAGCTGCTTACGGCCGCCAGCCTTTTCCTGGCGCGCGATCCGGCCAGCAGGGACGCCTTCATCGACACCCCCGAAAGCAAGTTTGCCGACAAGGGCCTCTACGTCGAGCGTGTGTTCGACCAGGAAAAGAAGCCCTCCGGCCACCGCCTGATCAAGTCCATCAAGCCGGTCCGCGATTTCACGCGCATGTACCAGCTGGTCAATTACACCGGGGTGGACGCCCTCGTGGACCAGTTCGTCAAGGCTGAAAAGCTCGACAAGAACTCCACCCGGGTGAAAATATTCCGGGAAACCATGGAGAAATCCGTCATGAACTATACCGAGACGGCGGCTTACATGGAGTACGAGCGCGGGCATTTGCAGCAGAAGTTCTGGGGGATAACCGGCCCGGAAAAGGGATGACAGGCAAATAATTCTACCACGGATTACACCGATAAGAAATGATGTTGTCATTCCCGACTTGATCGGGAATCCAGATTTATAACAATGTGCACTGGATTCCCGCTTTCGCGGGAATGACATATTCAGAAAGGAAACTATGAACAGGAAAATAAAAATCGGTATCGTGGGCTCGAAATTCGCGGCCGATTTCCATGCCGACAGCTACCGCCGCAACCCGCTGGTCGAGATGACCGCCGTGGCGGCCATTGACAACCTGGAACCTTTCTCGGCAAAATGGAAAATACCGCGCGCCTACGCGGACTACCGCGAGATGATTTCAAAGGAAGACCTCGACCTGGTGTCGGTCTGCCTGCCGAACTTCCTGCACCACGACGTGGTGATGGCCGCGGCAAAAGCCGGCAAGCATGTCTTCTGCGAGAAGCCCCTCGCCACCACTGCGAAGGACGGGCGGGAAATGATCGCGGCGTGCAAAAAGGCCGGGGTAAAACTCTTTTACGGCGAGGACTGGTGCTTTGCCCCGGCGCTCAACCGCGCCATCGCGGTCGTCAAGGATGGCGGCATCGGGAAAATGCTTTACGTCAAGGCCAAGGAATGCCACAACGGCACCCACAGCAAGTTCGCGCAGAACAAGAAGACCTGCGGCGGCGGCTGCCTCATCCACCTTGCCATCCACCCCATCGGCTGGCTCCTGCACCTGCTGGCAAACGGCGGCCAAAACCCGGTCGTGGAAGTCTTTGCCATGTGCAACGGCGGGCTCAAGGATAATTACGTCCACAAGCAGAACAGCGGCGAGGATTTTTCGGTGGCCCTTATGAAATTTGCCGGCGGTGAGCACGCGCTCGTCGAGGGCAACTACATCACCGTGGGCGGCATGGAGGACCGGGTTGAAATCTACGGCTCGGAAGGAAACATCAAGGCCGACCTCACCCTGGGCTCCTGCCTGAACGTTTACTCCCGCCCCGGCTACTCCTACGCGGTCGAAAAGGCGGACAACACCCTGGGCTGGACCAGGCCGGCCGTGGACGAGTTCCACAACCTGGGCTACGTGGATGAACTCGCTTACGCCGTCAAGTGCGTGCACGAAGACAAGGAGCCCATGTACGGCCTGAGCGGCAAGCTCGGCCTGGCCTGCATCGAGATCATCGAGGCCATGTACAAGTCCAATAAGACCGGGAAAGCCGTCCGGGGCAGATGGGGATGATTTTGAAGTAGTCAG
>JBAYWJ010000423.1:0-3102 GCA_041674125.1 Kiritimatiellia bacterium | reverse complement strand
TGCTGGCCAACAGCGGCTGCCTGAGATACTGCCCCTCCCAGACTTTCCACGACAACCTGGTCGCCCATGACGAGGAGGTTGCCGGGGCCGATAACGTCAAGGACTGGAACCCGCACCTGTGCTGGAGCCTTTACCGCGACCGCAAAAACTGGCCGGCGATCCTGCAGGCCTCCTGGGTGCGCCCGGAGGACCTGCACCATTACGATGGCCTCTTCAAGGTGGTCAAGCTGGCCACGCGCGTCCACGAGCATCCGCGCCTTGTCCTTCACGCCTACGCTCAGGGCAAATACCGCGGCAACCTGCTGGATCTCCTCGAGCCGGGCTTCGGCCCGGCCTTCGCCCCTTGCGTGCTGGATAACACCCGCATCCCCGCCGGTTTTTTCCGGCGGGTTTCCTCGTGCAATGCCGAATGCGGCTCATGCCGCTACTGCGCCCGCGTGCTTGAAAAAGCGCTCGTGCGCTGCGCTTAAATCCGGCTTTTCTCGTTGCAAACCTGGCCCGATGCTGTATATTGGGTCCGTATTCTGCTGTGTGAATTCAATAACATGCGCCGCGCCGCCGGGCGCGATAAATTATTGGAACAAAAAAATGGTGTTTGACCGCGAGCTCAATGACAATCTTACCCTGATGGGCAAGGATAACGGGCCCCGTTACATCGGCCCCCTGCTGGCGCTACTGGTGATAGTGATTATCGCCGCCGTGGTATACTACGCCTTCATCCACCGCTCCTCCACCGCGCCCGGCGCGGCCGACCCGGCTGAGAAGCCTGCCATCAGCGCCAAGGCCGGCCAGAAAATGCTGGGGGCTGTAAAATCCCTCGTTGAGAGCAACGACCTTGCGAGCGCGCGCCGGCAGTGCCAGGATCTGCTCCATGGCTCTTCCGACCAGGCCGCCCAGGCCGAGGCGGAGCAGCTGCTCGGGCGGATCAACATGGGCCTCCTGCTCTCGCCCGCGCCGATGCCTGAAAAAATCGAGTACGTGGTCAAAAGCGGCGACATCCTCGAAAGGCTGGCGAAGGAAAACGGCACCACGGTGGACCTCATCCGCAAGTGCAACGCGCTCGACGGCAAAATGATTCACCCCGGCGACCGGCTCCGGATCTTCAACGCCAAGCTTTCCATCGTCATCAGCAAAAGCCGCAACGACCTGCTGCTCAAGGCCAATGACGCCTTTTTCAAGCGCTACCGGGTCGGCACGGGCAAGTTCGGGAACACGCCCGTCGGCACTTTCATCGTCGCCGACAAGATCAGCGAGCCGCCCTGGTGGCGGCCGGACGGAAAGATGATCCCCTTCGGCGACAAGGAGAACGTCCTGGGCACCCGCTGGATGTCGCTTTCCGCCACCGGCGAGACGCCCAAGCTGCGCGGCTACGGCATTCACGGCACATGGGAGCCGGAAACCATCGGCAAGCAGGCCAGCGCCGGGTGCGTGCGCATGCACAACGCCGAGGTGGAGGAGCTGTTCCTGGTCGTGCCGGTCGGCACGCCGGTGACGATCGTGGAGTAACCTGTAAACTTGGAAATAAAAAACCGCCACCAAGAAGCACAAGGCATACATATAAAAGCCTGATGTGCATTTTGTGCCTTTTTGTGGCTGCGCAAAGGAAATAAAATCATGGCTGAAAAAAAATCAAAGCCCGATGAAGCCGGCGAGGCAAAAGACACCAGGAAAACATCCGCCGTGCTCGAGGGAGTCCTGGCGGAAATCCAGAAGGAGTTCGGCGAAGGCGCCATCATGCGCCTTGGCGACGCCTCCACCAAGATTGCGGTGCCTTCCATTTCCACCGGCGCCTTTTCTCTGGACCTCGCCCTCGGCATCGGGGGGCTTCCGCGCGGAAGGGTGACTGAAATCTTCGGCCCCGAATCGTCCGGCAAGACCACTTTGACCCTGCACGTCATCGCCAACCCCCAGAAAAGGGGCGGCATAGCCGCATTCATTGACGCCGAGCACGCCATGGACCCGCGCTACGCCAAGAAGATCGGCGTCAACATAGACGACCTCCTGGTCTCCCAGCCCTCCTCGGGCGAGGAAGCGCTGACCATCGCCGAGACGCTCATCCGCAGCAACGCCATGGACGTGGTCGTGGTGGATTCAGTCGCCGCGCTCACCCCCCGCGCCGAGATCGAGGGCGAGATGGGCGACCCCCAGATGGGGCTGCAGGCGCGGCTCATGTCCCAAGCCCTGCGCAAGCTCACGGCCGCCATTGCGGCTTCCAAGACCTGCTGCATCTTCACCAACCAGCTGCGCGAGAAAATAGGGGTAATGTTCGGCAACCCGGAGACCACCCCCGGCGGAAAGGCGCTCAAGTTCTACGCCTCGGTCCGTCTCGATATCCGCAAGATAGGCTTTCTCAAGGACAGCGCCGGCAAGATTTTCGGCAACCGCACCAAGGTCAAGGTGGTCAAGAACAAGATGGCCCCGCCCTTCATGGAGGCCGAGTTCGACATCCTCTACGCCGAGGGCATATCCTGGGCCGCCTCGGTGGTGGATGCCGCCATCCAGTACAACGTGGTCGAAAAGCGCGGATCGTGGCTTTCGCTCGAAGGCGAGCACCTGGGCCAGGGGCGCGACGCGGTCGTTGAAATGATCAAGACCAGCCCGGACGTGGAGAAAAAACTGGTTGAGTTAATCCGGAAAAAGCTGAACACAGCGCCGCTGTAAAGAGATTCTCTTGCTGCGCAGTAAATTCATGGCCCCGGGCGGATCAGCCTGCGGCTGAAATCGGGAATCCAGATTCATACGACACTAAGGGGCTGGATTCCCGCCTTCGCCTGCCCGCAACGCTGGAGCGTAGCGACTGCAGGCGGGCGGGAATGACACTAAGGATAAACAGTAATGAATGGTAGAAGACAATGCCCATGCGCGCATTAACCGCCCAAGAGCTCAGGAACCTCTATTTTGACTTTTTCAAAAAAAGGGGCCATGCCCTCGTTTCCGGCAGCTCGCTTATCCCTCAGAACGATCCGACCGTGCTCTTCACCACCGCCGGCATGCACCCGCTCGTGCCCTATCTCCTCGGCGAGCCGCACCCCTCCGGCAAACGCATCTGCAACGTCCAGAAATGCATCCGCACCGGCGACATAGACGCCGTCGGCGACGCCT
>JBAYWJ010000422.1:0-3103 GCA_041674125.1 Kiritimatiellia bacterium | reverse complement strand
TCATGCGTCATGATCCACTGTGGACGCAACTGGGCAACTACATCCGCAACCGCACCTATGGCGACGTGTTCCACGTGTCGATCTGGACCGAACAGTACACCGACACCTCGCGCGGGGCCTGGATCGGCCAGGCCAAACGCCTGGGCGGCGGCCAGCTCTTCAGCCACGGATGCCACTACATTGACCTCCTCCTGCACTGGATGGGCGACCCGGTTTGCGGGACGCACGTGGGGACAAACTTCGGCACACCGTGGATGGAGCGCGAAGGCACAAGCAACGTCAGCCTCAAGTTCAAGAGCGGCGCCACGGCCTACCATTTCGGCACCTGGGGCGCGCGCGGCTCGCGTTTAAAATATGCCGTGCATGCGCACTGCACCCAGGGGATGCTTGAACTCGACCACTCCGCCGGCACCATCACCCTGCACCGCGACAAGTCCGGCGGCGACCTGCCGGCCCTTCAGGCGCTGGCCGCGCCCGGGGAAAAACCTGAAAAGCCGACTGAGGTCATCGTCTATCGCCGTCCCGGCCAGGGCGGGAAGCCGGTCGTGGCCCAGATCGGCGCTTTCCTGGACTGCATCGAGCAGAAAAGCAAGCCCGAGATTTCGGCCGCAGCCTCCCTGCGCAGCCTGCTGGTCATCTGGAAACTTTACGAGGCCGAAGAACGCGGCGTGGTCGCCGACCTGGGCGGGATATGAAACATGACAACGGAAAATGACCTTTACCGGGACCTGCTTGAGACGGAAACCCGAGTCCGCCAGCCCGCCGCAAAACCGCCGAGACCGGTCACTGACTACAAACAACTTGTCCGCGAGGCGACCTGGCGCCAGGGCTGGGATGCCGAAAAGCGCAAGCTGGGCGAAAAACGCGAGTTGCGGGGCAAAATCTGGTCAGACGCGATTGAACGCTGCCTGGAAGAAAACAAATCCGTTTACATCCCGGAGATGGCCAGCCCTGTCTACATCGACCGCTCCATCGTCCTCAAAAGCAATCAACGCCTGATAGCCGCCCCGGGGGCAGACATAAGGATGATAATCAGCGAGGCCGGCACCTGCATGGTCCGCAACGCCAATGTTAAATTCTCCCAGGATCGCCCGGTAAAGATGTGCGACGGGGCCGACGATAATATCCTTATCGAGGGCGGTACCTGGAGCGACCAGAACTGCGAGGGCCTCGGGCGCGGGGGCCAGTATGACATCGAGAACTCCATGCCCGGGGCGCATGCGGTTTTCCTTTTGCACAACATCACTCGCCTGGCCGTGCGCAACGTCCGCTTCCGCGACTGCTCCCCTTTCGCGGTCCAGCTTGGTAACGCGCGCGACTTTGTGATAGAAAATATCAAGTTTGACGAAACCGCCGACGGAATCCACATTGAAGGCCCCTCGGCCCGGGGCATCATCCGGCATATTTCCGGGAAAACCAACGACGACCAGGTCGCCCTCAACGCCTGGGACTGGGACAACAGCAGCATCACTTTCGGCCCGATTACCGACATGCTGGTCGAGGATGTCGAGTGCCGGCCCGGCTATACATGGTCCGAGTTCAGGCTACTGCCCGGCACCAAGCGTTTCCGGAACGGACAGTCAATTGCCTGCGATATCCGCCGGTGCGTCTACCGCAATATCCGCGGCGTCCACACCTTCAAGATGTATGACCAGCCCAATCTTTCAAAGCCCGAGGAGGACTTTGCCGACCCGATCGGTAAAATGTCTGACATGTTCTTCTCCGGCATTGTTGTCGACGGCATCGCAAAATCAGGCTATTACGACAAGTCGTCCGAGGGTGTCTTTGACATATGCGCCGACATTGATAACATTTCGATCAACGACGTGCGGTTCAACTACACTCCCGGGACCGGGGAAATGGCCCCCTGCCTTGTCACGGTCGGGCCCAAGGCGCTCACCTGGCCGAGGAGCAAGGCGCCAGGGAGCGGCTGGAAAGAGGTTTTCAATCCCAACGCCAAGCCAGTGGTAAAAAACCTGGCAGTGAAAAATATCCAAGTGCCCGATCCGGACAAGCCCGGTAAATACATGCGGTGCAAAAATCCGGAAAAACTTATAAAAGCAACCTGCCTTTCGCTCAACCCTGGTTTCCCCAAAACCATGCCGCGCGGCGGCACCGGACACGGAAAAATAATCGAGGCGGTTATCAGATAGATGACAGTTACACAAAACGCCCTCTTCTGCCTATTGCATGGTAATCAATCCCACCCACCCCGCCCTGCGGGCACCCCTCCAAGGAGGGGATCATAAGAACTTGTTCCTGAAATTCTTTCCCCACAGCTTGATCTGCTCGCCCTGTCGCAGCCTTCGGAAAAGCCACGTCCTGTGGGATGAAAGTTCCCCTCCTGTGGAGGGGTGGCGTAAGCCAGGGTGGGTAACGATAAAGATAAACAAATGAATGTATCCTGCATCAACGAGGCTGACAGAGAATAATTGACAGCAAAACAATAATGTTTTACATTGTATGACATGAAAACAGCAACGCTCAGCATTCGATTGGATAAGGACCTGGACCGCCTCCTGGGCAAGGCCAGCCGCCAGACCGGCCGCAACCGGAGCGAAGTTGCCCGGGACGCCCTCCGCCGCCAGCTGCGGCTCACGCAGTTTGAGACCATCCGCCGCCGGATGATGCCGTTTGCCGAGGCGCGCGGGTTCCTGACGGACGAGGACATTTTTTCACAAGTGTCATGAAGGTGTTCCTGGACACGAACGTGATCGCCAGCGCCACCGCCACGCGGGGATTATGCGCCGATGTGATGCGCTCGGCCATTGAGTTCCATGAACTGGTGGTCTCCGAGCATCTCTTGGATGAAACCAGGCGTATTCTCAAAGACAAGTTCGGGGCTTCGCCCGGCCTCATTGCCGACCTGGACCAGCTCCTGCGCCAGGATACTTTCATGGCGGATTCCCGGCCGCTGCTGGAATTATCCATCAAGGATGCTGCCGACAAAGCCATCATCACGGCCGCCGTCAACGGGGGCGCGGAAGTGCTAGTAACTGGCGACAAGGAAATGCTGGCCTTGAAACGCGTCGACAGACTTGACATTATCACCCCGCGCCAATTCTGGGAAAGGGAAAAAAGCCGGAAGTATCACCCGGTCAGC
>JBAYWJ010000421.1:0-3112 GCA_041674125.1 Kiritimatiellia bacterium | reverse complement strand
GTCGGTGTATTTGCTTTTTCCCACGTAAATTTTAACGGGGATTCCCTTGCTAACCTCGCTGGTTATCGGCAGCCTGGCTCCGCTGATTTTTTCGATGTAGGTCTGCAACTCGTTTGCCGCCAGCTTGACCATGCGCATGGGGTTTTCCGAGATGACGATCTCGGCCTGGGGCGAGCCATCCTTGACGATGTAAGTGGCGCTGAAGGCGGTTGCCGGCAATGCCATGGCAATAATCCCGAGCATGGACAGGAACAAGCCTTTAAATGATCCCGGTCTTTTAGTGTCATTCATTGAGTCAATACCTCCTGTATTATCCTTTTCCTGAACTGAGAGATTCCCTGGATGACGCTTTGGCAGGCTTGTCTTGTTGTAGCGACGCACCATGTGCGGCGGTCTTTATCCGGAACCGCCTCGCGCTTTAAGGCGTGAGGCGCTACACGCAATTAGAAACGATCCGTCCTCCTGCCGCGCCGGCTGGTCGTTTTCGGCGGTCTTTTTCCAAGGCGGGCAATGCCCGCAACCCGAATCAAGAACAACCACGGAGAAAGATGAGGCACCGAGATAGAACCAGATGAGATTTTTTTTCATCCCGATTCCATCGGGATGAAAAAAATGCCTTCTGTTGGAGAAAGACGGGGAGACAGATTATTGTTCCATTCTTGCTCCAATGGTAAATCGTGTTTTAAATTTATTTGCCGGATGGCAAAAACAATTTAAAACGCCTCCTCTTGTTCAAACCTCCGTGTCTCAGCGACCTCCGTGGTGAATCTTTTCTTATTTATTTTAGCTGTTCCGAACGTTTCAGGTACTAATCCAGTGCAAGGATTTTTCAATCGTGCAATCGAAGCTTCAAGGTTACAATCTCAAAAGGCCCCAAGTCAAGCTTGGCGCCGCCATTGTGCCAGGGCATAGGCTTTTCATCCTTTTCCAGCAGGTTGCAGCGCGCGGCGGATTTTACCGGCAGGCTGGAGCTCAAGACCCCGCGCGTGCGCGTTCCGTGCGCCTCGTAAATCCGTACGACCACAGCGCCGGAATCCTCGGCTTTCTTGACGGTATCGATTACGATGGCGGGGTTGTCGGTCGCGAACCAGGAAACCGATCCGCATTCGGCGCCGGAGCGGCTCAATAGCAGGGGGGAATTGAAGGCAGCCGCTTCCTGGATTACGTTTGCCTCCTGGAATGTGCCGCGGTGCGGCAGGAGCGCGTAGCGGAAAGCGTGCGCTCCCATGTCGGCCGCGGGATCCGGGTATTTGGATGAGCGCAGCAGCGATAGGCGCATGACGCCCCCGTGGACGGAATGGCCGTATTTACAGTCGTTGATGAGCGCCAGGCCGAAGCCCGGCTCGCCCAGGTCGGCCCAGCGCTGGGCGCATACCTCGAAGCGCGCCAGGTCGTAGGGGGTGTTGAAGTGAGTGGGGCGGCGCAGGTGGCCGAACTGGATTTCGTAGGTGGCGTGGTCGGAGCGGATCGAGGTCGGGAACTCCACTTTCAGGAAATTATTCCTTTCCTGCCAGTCAACCTCGCAGGCGAAATCAAGCCGGGGCGAGACGGCCGTCAGGGATATGACCTGGGTTAAACTGCAGCGTGGGCTGATATCGTATTTGAACTCGATGGAAACGCGGAGGGGATCCTTTTCCGTTATGCGCGCGGATTTCGCCCGGCCGGTTTCGCGCCGCTGTTCGAGGTGGTAGGCTTCGACGTCCCAGGCGTCGTAGTTGAATTCGCCGAAAAGAACAAAACGGTTGGCTTCGCCGGCGATTGCCTCGCGCCCCGCGCGCTTGTCAAAGAGGCTTACCAGGGCGCCGTCGTGATGAAAAACGGCGCGGACGAACCGGTTTTCAAGAGTGAATGATTTTGTTGATTTGCTGACCGTCACGGGCGTATCCGTGGCGGTCCGGGGCTCCTGGACGCAATATCCTATTGAAGGCGCGGTAACAATGCCCAGCTTCCTTGAGTCGGGCAGTTCCACCACCTCGTTTCGCGGCGCGCAAAGGGTGTTTATTGCTAGAACGCGCTTTCCGGGTTTTGGGTTGAGGCGTTTGATGGCATGGCTGCGCAGTTTTTTCCCGGATGCAATAACCTGCGCATACTGCTCGAGCGATTCACGGTGAACCATCGTGATGGAAGACCCGGGGATGATGTCGTGGAACTGGTTGAGCAGCACCAGCTTCCAGAGCGCGTTGAGTTCCGCCGCGGGGTAGGGAGAGGGCGCCACGGCCGAGAGGAGTTCGGCGTCGTGCAGGATTTCCTCGCTCCAGCGGTTGTTGAGCTTGTTGCGCGCCTGGGTGGTATAGGTTCCGCGGTGGGTTTCCAGGTACATTTCGCCCGTGTGCGTGACCAGGTTCCTGGCGTCTTTCTCGATCAGTTCAAGGGCTTCGATCGGCGCGCGCATCTGCACTTTTGGAAGGCCGTCCACGTCGCGCGCGCGGCGCAGGCGCTCCAGCATTTCCAGGTTCGGGCCGCCGCCACCGTCGCCGTAGCCGAAGAGGTAGAGGCTTTCGTTGCAGCGGTCCAGGTCCTTGTTGTTGTGCACGTTGCGGATGAGCTGCTTGACAGTGCAAAGGCCGTTGTAGGTGTCCGCCGGGGGGAAATGCGTGAGCACCCGGCTGCCGTCTATGCCTTCCCACCAGAAGGTGTGGTTGTGCGGCTTGTTTATCTGGTTCCAGGAAAGCTTCTGGGTGAGAAAGAAGCGCATGCCCGCCCCGCGGATGATCTGAGGCAGCTGGCCGCTGTAGCCGAATACGTCCGGGTTCCAGAATTCGAGGCAGATCCGGCCGAACTCGCACTCGAAAAAGCGCTGGCCGAAAAGGAACTGGCGCACCAGCGACTCGCCCGAGGGGATGTTGCAGTCCGGCTCGACCCATGTGCCGCCGACCGGTATGAACCGGTTGTCCTTAATCCTTCGCCGCATTTTCGCGTAGAGCGCAGGCTGCTCCAGCTTCATCCACTCGTAGTGCTGGGCCTGGGCGGCGGCGAATTTGTATTCCGGATATTCATCCATGTAGGTGAGCGCCGTGGAGAAGGTGCGGTAGCACATGCGCCTGGTCTCGGCCAGCGGCCAGAGCCAGGCCGTGTCCAGGTGGGCGTGGCCGACGGCGGAAATGTTGTGCTG
>JBAYWJ010000420.1:0-3119 GCA_041674125.1 Kiritimatiellia bacterium | reverse complement strand
GGCCGGAATAATCCGCCCGTGATCCGTTACAATTCCACAAAATATTACGCTGCCCGCGAACTGGTGGAAATAAACGGCGACAATATGCCTTATGAATACGCGGGGAATCCCAAGGCCACAGGGCATGGGGGCATGGATTATGCCCTGCTCGATCATTTCTTTCAGGCCCTGTTGAAAGGTGAAAAAGCTCCGATATCGCTCAAGGAAGGTCTGCGCATGACTTTGCCGGGCATTTACGCCGAAGAATCCGCGCTACGGGGCGGGGAAGTCATGCGGATGCTTTACCCCTGGAACGAAGGCTGGGCCGCTAAAAAATGAAGGCTGCCCTCCGGTAAAGACGCCCAATAAATTGTCTTTACCGCGGCGCGGCGATTAATTAAGTTCAATGCATGTTGCTCCTGGCCATTGAACAATCATCGGATTCCGCCGGCCTTGCGCTGTTCAAGGATGGCTTAATCGCCGGCCAGCGCGCGTGGGATGCCGCAGAGTCGCGCAGCAACGGGCTTTTCATCCATCTGCGGGCCTTGCTCGCGGAAACCGGATTTTCCCTCAGCGACGTCGCGCATTATGCCGTAGACGTTGGCCCGGGCTCATACGGCGGGTTGCGCTCCTCGCTGGCCGCCGCGCTGGCCTTTGCCATGCCTTCAGACACGCCGGTATACGCCGTGACGGCTCCGGAAATTATCGCTTTTGGCGCCATGCGTGAATTCAAAACCGATCTGGTGCAGGTGGTTGGCGACGCGCGCCGCGCCCAGCTCTGGACCTGCACCTACGCCGCGGGCTGCAAAATGCCGGCGCTGCGCGAAAAACTTGAATTGGTCCAGGCCGCCGGTTTTCGTCCCGCGCCCGGTGCGACCGTGGTTTCGCCGGACTGGCACAGGCTGGCCGGCATCCTGGAGCCGGCGGAAGCGAGAGTGATTCGCCTTGTTAAGAAAAGGATCCTGCCTTCGGCTGTCCAGCTGGGGGAACTGGTTTTGCGCAGGCTGGAATTGAATATGCCCGGCGAGCCGTTGCGGCCGGTCTACCTGCACGAGGCGGTCGCTGGAAGCCAGAAGTCAGTAGACAGAATGCAGGCCGTGTACAATTCGCAAGCTGGCGGATGTCTCACTGCGGGCAGGTGCGTAGAACCTGGAAGTCAGGAGGAAACTTTAAACTTAAAGCCTTAAACTATGAACCGTGCCGCGTCGGCTCGCGGAGAGCCAAGTAGTCGCTTGCCACATAGTGGCGACGCGAAACCCTGAACTAAATAATATGCCGACATTATCTGATCCATTCAAAATAAAGAATATCGTCCTGCCTTCGCGGATTGTCCGCAGCGCCACGGCCGAAAGGATAGCCATGCGCGATGAACGCGACGGTGAAATCCTGGGGCAGATATACGCCGAGCTGGCGGGGGGCGGGGTGGGATTGATAATTTCCGGTCATATTGCTGTCCATCCCGCGGGCAGGCTGCATGCCTCGATGCCGATGATATACGGCTCGATAAATGCTGCGTCATGGCGCGCGGCCATGGCCCTGGCCCGCAAGGCCGGCGGGACTGTTTTTTTCCAGCTGAACCATGGCGGCGGCAGGTGCCGTGTCGAAAATGGCTGCGACCCGGTCTGCGTCTCGTATCTTCCCGGGCGAGAGCATGACGCCATGCTTGGCCGGGAATTGACAGGAAATGATATCAGCGCATTGATTTCTGCGTATGCCGATGCCGCCCGCAAGGCCCGGGACCTGGGCGCGGACGGCATCCAGATTCACGCGGCGCATGGTTACCTTGTCTCCCAGTTCCTTTCGCCCCTGACAAACCGGCGCTCTGACGAGTGGGGCGGGGCTTTGGAAGGGCGCGCGAATTTCCTGCGCACCGTGCTGCGCGCTGTGCGCTCCACGCTCGGCGCGGATTGCCCCCTGGGCGTCAAGCTCGGGGCCTGTGACGAAGACCCTAGCGGATTGAAAATTGAGGAAACCCTGCTCCTGGCGCAGTGGCTTGAAGCGGACGGGATAGATTTTATCGAAATATCCGGCGCATTCAGGGCGGACATTGCCATGCGCAAGGTCGGGCCGGGAAAAAACGAGGGGTACTACCTGCCTTTTGCCGCGCAATTCAAAAAGATTTTAAAAATTCCCGTAATCGCCGTGGGCGGATTGAGAAGCCTTGAAATTATAAACGGCGCCATTTCCAGCGGCCAGTGCGACGCGGTTGCCATGTCAAGGGCGCTCATCTGCCAGCCCAATCTGCCTCAGATCCTGCGCTCCGGCGGCAAGAGCGAGTGCCGCGGATGCAATCTGTGCCTGCTGCGCCATGACCGACAGACCGGCTGCCATGCCCGTCCAAGGAATTAGGACCAGAGATGCTGCTTGTTCATGTATAACAAAGCGCTGTCATTCCCGGTCGGCCGCTCCGGCTCGAACCGGGAAACCAGGAACAAAGAGGATGATATGGCCATTGATTTTAACTCCGAACGCTGGCTTGAGGTAAAGCAAAACGCCCGGGACTGGTGGGCCGGCAAACTGGGGCGGCCGCTAATCCAGATGATCCTCACCGGCAGGGACCCGGGGCGCCCGGAGCCGCGATTGAAACATGTGGCCAAGGAAGTCACTTCGTACGATATCCGGGTAACGCCGGATGACATCGTGGATAACTGGGATTATTATCTTTCCGGCCTGGAATTCCTAGGCGACGCCTTCCCGCGCATCTGGCCCGATTTCGGGGCCGGGGTGCTGGCGGCCTTTCTGGGCGCGCGTCCCGAGTCCGGGCAGGGAACAATCTGGTTCCATCCCGACAGGGACCGCGCAATCAAGGACCTGCATTTTAAACTGGATTCAAATAACATTTGGCTTGGCCGGATTAAACAGATTGCCGGGACCGCCATGGAACGCTGGGGCGGCCTGGTGCAGGTGGGGATGACCGATTTGGGGGGCAATCTCGACGTTCTTTCCACCTTCCGTCCCGGCGAAAAACTGATCATGGACCTGGTTGATTATCCGGAGGAAGTCAAACGCCTAACCTGGGAAGAGCATGAAGCATGGTGGGAGTCGTTCGACGCCATCAATGCCGTGTTAAAACGCCTGAACCCGGGTCATACGGCCTGGACTCCGATCTTCTCGGATACGCCTTATTATATGTTGCAGTG
>JBAYWJ010000419.1:0-3133 GCA_041674125.1 Kiritimatiellia bacterium | reverse complement strand
CCCGACGACTGGGAAGAACGCTACGAGCTCGGCGTGAATATTGACGACGCCGCCCAGGATTCCGACAGCGACGGCTTCACCAACCTCGAGGAGTTCCAGAACGGCACCAACCCGAGGGACGAAAACGAATCCCCGCCGCCCGTCACCAAGCTCAGGCTGGTCAAGGCCGGCCGCATACCCGTGCCGCTCATTTTCGGCGGCGCCCAGCAGTCGGCCGCGGACACGATTTTCATGGTCAAAAACCGGCGCACCGGCCGCGACGTATATGCGCGGATAGGGGACGTGATCGAGGGCTACAAGATCATCGGCTACGCGAAAAAGACCCGGAAGGTAAGCAAGGGCACTTTTGAGATAGAGGAGGATGTCTCCGAGCTCAAGGTCGCCAAGGACGGCAAGGAGTTCAACCTGGCCCTCGGCGGCAAGGGCGGCGCCCAGGGAGAAATGGCCGCCCAGCTCATTTACCTGATCGGCAACCTCAAGATGAACGTCAAGAAGGACGACGTGGTTTCGCTCAAAAATTTTAAGTATAAAGTTGTTGACATAGTTGACCAGAATGTTACGCTGACTGACGTCGAATCGGGTACTCAATATGTCCTCAAACCTTACGAGGAATCCGCCCGATAGGTTATTTTAATTAAGAGCATAACCGATGCCAATCCACTTTCTTTTTAACAAAGGGCGCTTTCAAATCTGGCGGCCAAAAACCGCGCTTTCATGGGCTGCCTGTTTGCTGGCATGCGCCGCGCTGGTTTTGAATGCCCAGGAAGAAGGCGGAGAGAACGCGGAAGCCCAGGCCCAGCCCGCCCAGTCGAATTCAGTTGAAGTCAAGGCCGAGTCCGTTGCCGCGCCCGCCACCGCCGCAGAGGCACCCGCGGCGGAAGCTGCACCTGCCGCGCCGGCGGCAGCCGTTGCCGAGCCCGCAGCCGAACAGCCGGCGCAAGATGCGCCCGCCGCACCTGCCGCCGCAAAAACGGATGAAGGTTCCGGCTCAAAGCCCGCGGCGCAGGAAAAGCCCTCCGCCGCCGAAGGCGTGGATGGCGGCTTCCAGATCGACCGCGGAAAGAACGGCAAGGCCGAAGGCCAGTCTCCGGCCGCAGTCTCCACGCCCGCTGATGTGGAAAAGCCCGCCGCGGAAGCTGAAGGAACAAAGGCCGTGCAGGCAACGCCCGCCGCCGGCGCGGAGGCCGGGGAAAGTTTTGAAATCGACCGGGGCAAAAACGGCAGGGCCGCCGCGGCTGCTGAGTCCGGCGCTCCCGCAAAGGAGCCGGAGGCCAGCGCCCCGGCCGGCAAACCGGAGCGCAGGGGATTTTTCAGCAGGCTTTTCGGCTCCTCGCGCAAAAAAGAGGCCGGGCAGGTTGTCGGCACACCGGTTGCGCCGGAAGCCGCGCCGGTGGAAACTTCGGTTGTTGCCGGCGCGAGCGCGCCCCAAACTCCCGAGGAGCTCCTGGCGGCGCAGGAGGAAGTGCGCCGGCAGACCAAGGAGGTAGAGGGCCTGAATAAACTTGACCAGGCCTACCAGGCCATGGCGCGCAAGGAATTCACGCAGGCATTGACGCTTTTTAACGATGGCTTGAGCGTCATGCCGCTCCGGCCCCATACCGTGGAAACCAGGCAGAAGGCGCGCATGAGCCAGGGCGAATGCGAATACCGCCTTGCCCTTCAAAATTACCAGTCCGGAAAGGCAAGCGAGGCCAGGGAAAATATCCGCCGCGCCCTTGAGTATTACCCGGGCCACAGCGGCTCCGCCCGCCTTGACGAGCGGATCAAGCGCGACCAGGAGGAGAAGGCGGAGGTCGAGGTCAAGCCCGTGCCCATCAGGAAATCCGCCTCTTATTTGGACAAGAAAAAAGCCGTTGATTCAGGCATGCGCCGCGGGCAGGAGTATTTGAAAATAAAGGAATACAACAGCGCCGAGGGCGAGTTCAGGAACGTGCTGGCGGACGACAAGTATTACGAGGATGCCTCCGCCAACCTCAAGAAAATCGCCGAGAAGAAGTTCGATATCGAAACCGAAGAGTTTGAACGCATGAAAGCCGAAATGCTCGCGCAGATCCGCGACACCTGGACTCCTCCCGTCAAGCGCGTGACCACGGGCCCGAGGGCCGCCGCCCAGGATACCACCATGATTTCGCAGGCCAAGCGCAAGCTGGAGCAGAAGCTCAAGGACATCATGATCCAGAAGATTGAATTCGTGGATGCCAAGATCGAGGACGTGGTCACCTACCTGCACCAGCAGAGCCTCGTGGGCGACCGCGATTCGGCGCCCGGCGAAAAAGGCGTAAATATTCTCCTGCGCCTGAGCCGCCCCGGGCAGGGCACGGCCCCGGCCGCCGCCGCCCCTGCGGAAACCGATATTTTCGCCGCCGATGAAGCCAGGCCGGCTTCCTCAATCGGCTCGGGCGCTGCCGGCATCACCATGACCATGCGCGACATTTCCCTGATGGATGCCATCAAGTATATAACCGATATTGCCGGCTTGAAATATCGCATAGAGGAGAGGGTAGTTATCATCCACCGCCCGGATATAGCCCTCGGCGAGCTGGAGACGAGAACCTACAAGGTCCTGCCTTCCACCATAGACACCATGACCGGCGGCGGCGCCGGCAGCATGACGGCCGCCTCCACGACCGACGCCACCGAGGACCTGCAGCTGGGCATGAACCGGCCGACCGTTTCCGCGGACCGGCCGGACATAAAGAAATTCCTCATTGATTCCGGCATTCCTTTCCCCGAGAACACTTCGATCGTCTATATCCCCGCGCCGCCCCTGCTGATCGTAAAGAACACCGCCGAGAACTTGGAGTCGTTCGAGCAGCTGCTTACCAAGCTGAACGTGCCCAGCATCCAGGTGCAGATCGAAGCGCGTTTCGTTGAAATAGGTCAGAACGATCTCGAGGAGCGCGGCCTGGAATGGCTCCTGACCGACAACTGGGAAATCGCCACCAAGCCGAATGGCGAGCGTATCCAGATGAACAAGGGCGACTTCACCAAGGGCCTGCGGGAACTGAACGTTTCCGGTGGCCAGATCGGCGCGGCCGCCGGCGGCACCTTGGGCAACATCGCCTCCATTTCCAGCATCCTCACCAACCCGGAGCTCACGGTCGTCCTGCACGCCCTCCAGCAGAAGGATGGT
>JBAYWJ010000418.1:0-3141 GCA_041674125.1 Kiritimatiellia bacterium | reverse complement strand
GCCGCGGCAAGCTGAAAAGGGAGCGCAGCATGAAATACGGCCGCACGTCTTCCTGGAAGAAGGCGCTCGTAACCCTGCAGAAAGGCGATAAAATCGAAATCGTTTAATCAATGCCATGAGTCTCAAAACATACAGACCAAACACGCCGTCGCAGCGCTTCAGGTCGGTTGCCGGCCGGGATGAAGTCACCAAGCAAAAACCCGAAAAGGGTTTACTCTTGCACGGCAAATCAACCGGCGGGCGGAATTTTTCGGGCCGCATAACCGTGCGCCACCGCGGCGGCGGCTGCCGCCGGCACTGCCGCATCGTGGATTACCTGCGCAACAAGCCCAATGTGCCCGCTCGCGTGGCGGCGGTCGAATACGACCCGAACCGCTCGGCCCACCTGGCGTTATTGCACTATGTGGATGGCGACAAGCGTTATATCCTCGCGCCGATGAACTTGAAGGTCGGCGCCATGGTGGTGGCGGGCGAGGCCGCCGAGCCCTCGGTCGGCAACATGCTGCCGCTTGCGAAAATTCCGCTCGGCCTGATGGTCCATAACATCGAGCTCACTCCGGGGGGCGGCGGCCAGCTCGTGCGCGGCGCGGGCTCCGGCGCAATCCTCATGGCGCGCGAGGGCGATTTTGCGAACGTCAAGCTGCCCTCGGGCGAAATACGCATGCTCAACGTGAAATGCCGGGCAACGATCGGCCAGATCGGAAACTTGGAGCACGAGACGGTCATCATGGGCAAGGCCGGCGCGGCGCGCTGGCGCGGCATACGGCCAACGGTGCGCGGCCGCGCGATGAACCCGGTTGACCACCCGCTCGGCGGCGGCGAAGGCAAGTCTACCGGCAAGCATCCTCGCTCGCCGTGGGGCCAGTACGCCAAGGGCATGAAAACAAGGAATGTCCGCAGCCGGTCGGGCAAGTTTATTGTTGCACGGAGAAAATAAAACATGGCGCGATCATTAAAAAAAGGTCCTTATGTTGAGCAATGCCTGCTGGACAAGGTGGAACGCCTGAACAAGACCGGCGAAAAGCGGCCCATTAAAACCTGGTCGCGGCGTTCAATGGTCATACCGGATTTTATCGGGCACACTTTTGCGGTGCACAACGGCAAATCGCATGTCACGGTGTTCATTACCGAGAACATGGTCGGCCACCGCCTCGGCGAATTCTCGCCCACCAGGATATTCAAGAAACACGGCATGCACACCGAAAAGACGCAGGAAAAGACGTAAAATGAAATTGAGCGCATCGGCAAAATTTGTCAGGATTTCGCCTTCGAAGGTCAGGCCGTTCGCGCGCCTTCTTAAGGGGCGCTCGCTCGGCGATGCCCTGGCCAGCGCCGGCCTGGACAGCAGCAAGGGAGCGTTCTTTATTGCCAAGCTGCTTAAGTCAATGGTGGCCAACCTTTCCGCGGGCAACCTGAAAGAGGGCGATTATCACATCTCCCGCGTGGTAGTGGAGCAGGGGCCGGTCATGAAGCGGTTCTGGCCGCGTTCGCGCGGAATGGCAAGGCCGGTCATCAAGCGGACCAGCCATATCAGAATTGAACTGGCCGAAAACAAGGAAAAACGGAAGGAGTAGACAGTTTGGGCCAAAAAGTAAATCCAATCAGTTTGCGCGTGACCGTCAATAAAAATTGGCGTTCAAAATGGTATGCAAACAAGCGCCAGTTCGGCGACTTGTTCCACGAAGACCTGAAAATCAGGGACATCATCAAACGGCGCCTGCAGAACGGCGCGGTGCCCGAGATCCTGATAGAAAGGTACGCCAACCGCGTGCGGGCCACGATTTACACCGCCCGGCCGGGCATCGTCATCGGTCACAAGGGGCAGGATATAGAGAAGCTCCGCGAGGAGCTGGCCAAGCTGTCCAAGAAGGAAGTCTACATCGAGATCAAGGAAATCCGGGACGCCGACCTGAACGCCCAGCTCGTTGCCGAGAACATCGCGGTCCAGCTTGAGCGGCGCGTTTCATTCCGCCGCGCCATGAAAAAGGCCATCAAGACCGCCATGGACCTCAAGGCCTTCGGCATCAAGGTGCAGGTTTCGGGCCGGCTGGGCGGGGCCGACCTCGCGCGCAGGGAAAACTACAAAGAGGGCAAGGTTCCCCTGCACACGCTCCGGGCGAACATTGAATACGGTTTCGCGGAAGCCCACACCGTCGCGGGTAAGGTGGGGATCAAGGTCTGGATCTGCCGCAAGCTCGAGGAAGAGACCCCGAGGGGCGAGGTGCGCCATGCCTGACATGCCAAGCAGGGCTAAGTTTCGCAAGGTGCAGCGCGGTAAGATGAAGGGCAGGGCCACCGCGGGAGACTACCTGGTTTTCGGCCAGTACGGCCTGCAGGCCCTTGATACTTCCTGGGTCAAGGCCAACCAGATCGAGGCCTGCCGGGTTTGTATCAACCGCAACCTGAACCGTAAGGGCAAGGTCTGGATAAGGATTTTTCCGGACAAGCCCATCAGCAAAAAGCCCCTCGAGACCCGCATGGGCAAGGGCAAGGGCGAGCCGGAGGCCTGGGTGGCGGTGGTCAAGATTGGCCGGATGCTCTTCGAAATCGACGGCGTCAGCGACCGGGTGGCGCGCGAGTCTTTGCGCCTGGCGGCTTCCAAGCTGCCGATCAGGACCAGGTTTGTTTCGCGTAACATAACGATTTGAGTGGAGACATGAAAACCAAGGCAAAAAAACTGCGCGAGCTGGCGACCGATGAACTGCGGCAGGCCTGCCAGGACCGCATGAAGGAATACTTCGACCTGCGCAAGGTCAAGGTTACGGGCAAGCTGGAGAATCCTCTGCAGCTCAGGCACGCCCGGCGGGCGATCGCGCGGATCAAGACGATTTTAAACGAAAGAGCTAGTGAAAAGGCGGTAACCAATGGATCAGCAGTCACCGGTAAGCAGGGGTAATCGTAAGGAGCGTATCGGCTTTGTCATCAGTCACAAGATGCACAAGACGATCGTGGTCAAGGTTGAGCGCCGCGTGCGCCACCCCCTTTACGGCAAGGAAATGCGCATGGCGAGCAAAATGTATGCGCACGACGAAAAGGACGAGGCCAAGGTCGGCGACAAGGTCGTCATAGCCGAGACGCGGCCCCTCAGCAAGTTGAAACGATGGCGGCTGGTTGAGATTCTGCCCGGCGGCCGCGCGCCGG
>JBAYWJ010000417.1:0-3154 GCA_041674125.1 Kiritimatiellia bacterium | reverse complement strand
GCTCTTTTGTGATTCTGCACTCGCGGATGTGCTTCTTGGCGGGCGCCTCGTACATGATGTCCAGCATCACCCGCTCAAGAATGGAGCGCAGGCCGCGCGCGCCGGTTTTCTTGCGAACCGCCAGGCGCGCGAGGGCGCGGAGGGCGTCCGGATCAACGGCGAGGCGGATGCCTTCCATGGCCATGAGCTTTTCATACTGCCTGATCATGCTGTTTTTGGGCTCAACCAGCACGCGCATCAGGTCGTCCTCGTCCAGATCGCTCAGGACCGTCACCACCGGCAGGCGGCCGATAAACTCGGGAATCATGCCATACCGGATCAGGTCTTCCGGCTCGACCTGGCCGCCGTGCAAGGCGGGGCGCGCCGACGGCTGGAGGGCCTCCGGCCCGGAAGGGTTGAAGCCGATGTGGCGGACCCCAATCCTCCGGCGGACGATGTCATCCAGCCCGATAAAAGCGCCGCCGCAGATGAAAAGGATGCCCTCCGTGTTTATCTTGATGAATTCGGCCTGGGGATGCTTGCGCCCGCCGTGCTGGGGCACGCTGGCTATCGTGCCCTCGACGATCTTGAGGAGGGCCTGCTGCACGCCTTCGCCGGAAACATCGCGCGTGATGGAAACGTTCTCGGCCTTGCGCCCGATTTTGTCGATTTCGTCGATGTATATGATCCCCTTCTCGGCGCGGGCCACGTCCATGTCGGCGGCCTGGATGAGGCGCAGGAGGATGTTTTCAACGTCCTCGCCCACGTAGCCGGCCTCGGTCAGGGGCGTGGCGTCAGATATGCTGAAGGGCACATCCAGGATTTTAGCCAGGGTCTGGGCCAGGAGAGTCTTGCCGCTGCCGGTCGGGCCGATGAGGAGGATGTTGCTTTTCTGGATTTCAACCGCCGCAAGGGGATCTTCCGGCTTGAAGCCCTCCCGCTGCGTCACGCGCTTGTAATGGTTGTAAACCGCCACCGAAAGGACTTTCTTGGCATGCTCCTGGCCGATGACGTGCGCGTCGAGCGCGGCCTTGATTTCGTGCGGCCTGGGCACGCGGAGCGGCTTTGAGGCCGGCGCTGTTTTCTGGCGGGCTGAATCCTGGAGCTCTGCGCCGGCAATCGCCAGGCAGTCGCTGCAGATGTTGACGCCGGGGCCTACAACCAGGTGTTTTACGCCGCTTTTAGGCCTTCCGCAAAAAGAGCATCCCAGAATTTCTTTTTTGGCCATATTTCTCCTCTAACGTGGCCTGCGGCCACAACCAAATACGAAATCCGAATATACTACTCTGCGAAGTAAAGCGCTTCGCTACGTAGTACGAGTCGAAATCCGAAACAAATTATAATTAAGAATATTTTAATGTCCGAAACTGCTTGGTTTTGAATTTTGGCCATTCGAGTTTGTTCTCGTGCTTCGTAGCGAAGGCTTTACTTCGCAGAGTAGCATCGAATTTCGGATTTCGTGCTTCGAATTTTAAACGTGTCAGAAATAATGTTCTCCGCAAAAATGCATCATATCTTAACGGAACAATCTAACCTGTATTATTCACCCAAAGTGTGAATAATTCACATGGCGGCTTCGATTGAGCTCAGGTTTTCTTGAGCGGATTATCCAGCTCGCGGCGGCTGACCACCACCGCGTCCACCAGCCCGTAATCCTTGGCCTCGGCGGCCGACATGAAGTAATTCCGGTCGGTGTCGCGCGCGACGCTTTCCACCGGCTTGCCGGTGTGCCTGGCAACGATGCCGTTCAGGATATCCTTCAGGCGGAGGATCTCCGTGGCCATTATGCTGATGTCGGAAGCGGCGCCCTCGGCCCCGCCCCAGGGCTGGTGCAGCATGACGCGCGAGTTGGGCAGCGCAAAACGCTTGCCCTTGGTGCCGGCCGCAAGGAGCACGGCGCCCATGCTCGCGGCCTGCCCCACGCAATAGGTGGCGACATCGCACTTCACGAACTGCATCGTGTCGTAAATGGCCATGCCCGCCGTGACCGAGCCGCCGGGCGAGTTGATGTAAAAACTGATTTCCTTCGCCGCGTCTTCCGCCTGCAGGAAGAGCAGCTGCGCCACGATCAGGCTGCTAACCTCGTCCGTGACGGCCGTTCCAAGGAAAATAATGCGGTCCTTGAGCAGGCGCGAATAGATGTCATAGGCGCGCTCGCCGCGCCCGGTCTGCTCCACCACCATCGGCACGAGCATCTGGTTCCTTGTGTTCATTTTACCTCTCTTAATTGATCATCCCGCGGCCCGGGCGCGGAATCGGATTGTTCACTCTCTCCTACGCCGGCTTGCCGCCCTCCTTGCGCGCGGGCTCTTCCTTCCTGCTGAAAAGCTTGGCAATGATGCCGCCCTGCTCCTCGGTCCCGGCCCCGGCCAGGATAAACTCGATGATCTTGTTCATGCGGACTTCGTGCCGGAGGGCATCGGTTTCATTTTTTTCCTCCAGCTCTTTCTTGAGCTCGTCCGGCGCCATGCGGTAGCGCCGGGCTATTTCCTGTATTTCGCGCTCGATCTCGGACTCCTCCACCGCGATCTTTTCCTCCTCGCCGATCCTGTGCAGGACGTAGCCGAGCTTGACCTTCTCGGCGGCGGTTTTGGAAGCGGCCGTGAGCAGCTCATCCCTGCTTGTGGCGAGCTGCTCGCGGGTGGCCCCGCGCATCAGCCTTTCCCTGATCATGGTAGCATACATGTGGCGCGTTTCCTCCTGGACAATGGATTCCGGCAGGTCCAGATCGGAATGCTTGAGCAGGTAATTGACCAGCTCGTTTTTGCGCCGCTCCTTCTCGGCCTTTTGCGCCTCCTCGAGGAGAGTGGCCTTCATCCTGGCCCGCAGGTCGGCCTCGGATTCCACGCCGACCGACTTGAAAAACGCCTCGCTCATCTCCGGCAGCTTCCGCTGGTGGATGGCCTTGAGCTGGACGGCGTAGGTTACTTCTTTGCCGGCCAGGGCGGGATTCTTTACTTCGGCCGGAACGCGGACGGTGATTTCCTTCCGGTCGCCGATTGCCATGCCCTCGAGCGCATCCGAAAATCCCGGCAGGAAAGAATCCTGCTCCCCGACCGCCATCCAGAAATTGCGCCCCGCGGCGAGCGGATCCGGCTGGCGGGCAACGGGCTGGGCCGGGGCGGCCGGGGGATCTTTCAGGGAGTAGTCCACCTGGGCCAGGTCGCCCTTGCGC
>JBAYWJ010000416.1:0-3166 GCA_041674125.1 Kiritimatiellia bacterium | reverse complement strand
CCGGTTGCCGGCGATTTTGACGGCGACGCCATCGCGGATACCGGCGGGTTGAGCGGATCCGGCAACTGGTACTTCTGGATATCGAGTGCCGCCTACCTGCGCAGTGGACCTTTTCTGTTCGGCGGGGCCGGCAAGACTCCGCACGCGGCCGACTTCGACGGCGACGGGCTCTCTGACCCGGCCGTGGATGACGGGGCCGGCAACTGGCACGTCTGGCTTTCGACGGCCGGCTATTCGTGTTTCGGGCCGAATGTCTTTGGCACGAGGGGCCTGGCGACCGTGGCCGCCGATTTCGACGGAGACGGCAGGGCAGACACGGCGGGAACAAACGGCGCCGGCGCATGGTATTTCTGGCTTTCCGGCGCAGGCTACAGCATGGTCGGTCCGGTCACGCTTGCCATGCCCTGACTGACAGGCGGGAAGGACAGGTAAGCGGAAACTGGATTCCCATTTTCACCTGCCCGCAATGCTGGAGCAAAGCGACTGCAGGCGGGTGAGAATGACAGCCCCGCCTTGTCATTCCCAGTCCGGACGTCACCGTCCGGAACCGGGCCTGCCGAACTCGGCCAGGGAATCCAGTCTTTCTGATTTTCTGGATTCCCGATTCCGCAGACGGATCGGGAATGACAATGCCTCACTTATCCTTGTCATTCCCGGGTCTGCGCGCTGCCATCCTCGTCATTCCCGGGCCGCCCGTTTCGGGTGGAACCGTGAATCCAGTCTTTCTGATCATCTGGATTTCCGTCTGCGCCTGGGCCGGCTATTTATCCTCAATCCGCCACGGAGCGGAAGAGGGAGATCCTGTCGACGATCCCGATTCCCGACTTTTTGAGGATTTCAATGGCATCATCCACCTTGTCGAATCGCAGGATAAGGATGCTGTCCTTGCCGCGCCGGGTGGTGAAGGCATACATGTAATCAATATTGATGCCTCCCTTTTCAACCGTGTGCAGGATGCCGGCGAGGCCGCCGGGGCGGTCGGGGACCTTGATGGCGACCACCTCGGTGGTTTTGACTGCCATGCCGGCTGCGGTCAGGGCTTTTTGGGCCTTTTCCCACTCCTCCACGATGAGCCGGAGGATGCCGAAGTTTTCGGTGTCCGCCAGCGACAGGGTGAGGATGTTGATGCCGGCCCGGGCGAGGACGTCGCAGGGCAGGGTGAGGCGACCGGGCTGGTTTTCGAGGAAGACCGACAGTTGTTTCAGTTTCATGGTTTGGCTCCCGGTTTGGCGTTGCGCAGGTCGAGGACGCGTTTGGCCTTACCCTGGCTGCGCTCTATGGTCTGCGGCTCGACGAGCCGGACGTTCATCCGGAGGCCGGTGACGTGCTCGATCGACCGGCTGATCCTGCCGCGCAGCGTTTCCATTTCGCTGATGCGGTCGCTGAAGACGTTGCCGGTCACCTCCACCCGCACCTCGACCTGGTCCAGGCCTTTTTCCCTCGAGAGCACGATGAGGTAGTGGGGCAGGGTTTCTTCGACCTTGAGCAGCGCTGCCTCGATCTGGGAGGGATACACGTTTACGCCGCGGATGATGAACATGTCGTCGCTCCTGCGGCTTATGCGCCTTATCCTGCGGATGGTCCTGCCGCAGCGGCAGGGCTCGGGCAGAATCACGGTTATGTCGTGCGTCCGGTAGCGGAGCATGGGGATCGCCTCTTTCTGCAGGGTGGAGAGGACGAGCTCGCCCTCCTCGCCGTCCGGCAGGCTTTTGCCGGTGCGCGGGTCTATTATTTCCGGGTAGAAAAAGTCCTCGAAGACGTGCAGACCGCAGTGCTCCGGGCATTCGGCGGCCACGCCCGGCCCGATGATTTCTGTCAGGCCGTAGATGTCGAAGGCCTTGATCCCGGCGCCGGCCTCGATGAAGGCGCGCATTTCTTCGGTCCAGGGCTCGGCCCCGAAGACGCCGACCCGGAGCGGTAGCTTTTTCATGTCCACGCCCATCTTGCCGGCCTGCTCCATGAGGTGTATGAAATAACTCGGGGTGCAGCAGATGGCGGTGACCTTGAAATCGCAGAGCACCATGACCTGCCGCTCCGTATTGCCGCCCGAAATGGGGATGACGGTGGCCCCGAGGGCCTCGGCCCCGTAGTGCAGCCCGAGCCCGCCGGTGAAAAGCCCGTAGCCGTAGGCGTTCTGGAGGATGTCGCCGCGGTGCATGCCGGCGGCCGCCAGGGTGCGCATGATGACGTTTTTCCACACCTCCATGTCGCGGGCGGTGTAGCCGACCACGATCGGCTTGCCGGTGGTGCCGCTCGAGGCGTGCAGCCTGACCACGTCGCTCATGGGGGAGGCGAAGAGCCCGAACGGGTAGGTCTTGAGCAGGTCGGCCTTTTCGGTGAAGGGCAGGCGGCGGATGTCGCCGATATCCCTGATATCGGCCGGCTTGACCCGCATGGAATCCATTCTTTCCCGGAAAGCCCTCACGCTGCCGTAGGCGCGCGCGACGGTCGCGCGCAGGCGCTTGGTCTGCAGCGCGCGCAGCTTTTTAAGCGGCATGAAGTCCGGCGCCGAGACCGCCTGCGCGCGCCTATCGCCGGCTGTTTTTGTTTTCATTTTTGTTTTCCCGCGGCGTAGTTGTTCATGGCTTCGCGGCCGAGGTTGAAAGCGGCCGCGTTGATTTCAAGCAGCTCCGGCTTGAGCTTTTCCCGCATCACCTCGGTCCAGGTCCGGGCGGGAAAATCAAGCCTGGCGCCCAGGGCGCCGAGCAGGGCGATGTTGAGGCATTTCCTGTTGGGGAGGGGGGCCGCTTTGAAAATCGCGGCGGAAATTATTTCGCCCCCCGCGCGCAAATCATGACCGAAGAGTTCCAGCTGGCTTTCCTCCATGAGGATGAGGTAATCAATTTCTCCCCGCGGGATCATGGGGCTGAAGATTTTTTTCCCGAACCGGACGTCGCTGGAAACCGAGCCGCCCCTCTGGCTCATACCGTGCAGCTCGGAGCGCTTGCAGTCCCGCCCGGCGCGGAAGGCGGCTTCCGCCAAAATGCCGGCGGCCGTCAGGATGCCCATCCCGCCCAGGCCGGCGATTTTAACATTGATGACTTTACCGGTGCTCACGGGCTCCTTTTTCAAGTTTCCTGATCCTGGCGGCCGCCAGCACGCACGGCTGGCGGGTGATGAAAACGGAAAGGTCGTTCGAGGCCAGGGCCTTTTTGAGCGCATCCCT
>JBAYWJ010000415.1:0-3171 GCA_041674125.1 Kiritimatiellia bacterium | reverse complement strand
GCCCGGCCACGTAGTTCACGCAATCAATAATCTGCCCGGTGTTGAAACCGGTGGCGGCCGAGGCGCAGATCACCGGGACAAAATCCATGAAGGGAAGCGCCTCGTAAAGCGCGGCGCGGAATTCGTCGGGCTTGCTCCGGCGCACCAGGTCCCACTTGTTGATGACGATCAGGCACGGCTTGTGATTTTCAAGAATGAACGCCGCGATGTTTTTGTCGTGGGCGGTGGGCCCTTCCTGCGCGTCGATCACCAGCGCCACGACGTCCGCGGCCTTGATGCTTGCGCGCGAGCGCATCTGGCTGAAATTGTCCGCGGCGAACTTGATGCTTTTGGTGCGGCGCAGGCCGGCGGTGTCGGTGAGGATGTATCCCGCGCCTGTCGCGCCCGGGGCTTTTTCGAGGGGAACGTCGACGCTGTCGCGCGTGGTGCCCGGCTCGCCCGAAACGATGACGCGCTCGCTCAGGGTAAGGCGGTTGACGAGGAGCGATTTGCCGACGTTCGGCCTCCCCACGATTGCCACGCGCAGGCGCGGCATTTCCTCGGGACAGCCGGGCGGGATGCTTTTCGCAAGCTCCGCGGCCAGCTCCATGAATCCTAGGCTATTGACGGCGGAGACGGCAAAAACGGGAAAGCCGAAGCGGTCGAAATCGCGCGCGTGCGCCTCGAGCTCAGGGCTGTCGATCTTGTTTGCGGCGAGCAGGACGGGCAGGCCGGTTTTGCGCAGGAGCGCCGCTGCCTTTTCATCCGCGGCCGTCACGCCCTGCCGGGCGTCTGCGGCAAAGATCACGGCGTCGGCCTCGGCCAGGGCCAGGTCGACCTGGCGGCGGACGGCCGCCTCCATGGGGCTGTTTTTCATGGCGCGGCTCTCGCCGCCGGCCTCGGCATCTGCGATGCCGCCGGTGTCCACCAGGTCCAGAACGGATGCCCCGATGCGGATGGTGCTCATGATGCGGTCGCGGGTTATGCCGGGCTCCTCGTGGACGATCGCGATGCGCCGGCCGGCCAGGCGGTTGAAAATTGATGATTTGCCCACGTTCGGCCGGCCGACAATGGCCACGACCGGCCGCGCGCGCCCGGATTTTATGCTTGGGTTCATGGCCAGATTGACTCCATCCGTTGCACGGTCATTTTCCTTACAGCGGCCTTGCCGCCTTCAATGCTCAGGCTGAGCGGCTCTGCGCCGGGGCCGGGTATGAAGCAAGACGACATTGAGGTTTCTCCTTTGTTGGCGAAAATTTCAATGGAGGTTCTGTCCGCAATCACCCGCAGCTTAAAGGCGCCATCACGGAAAGTCAACGGCGCAACCCGGCCGGCCGCTGAAAGCTCCTGACGGTCGCGAAGGCAGCGGATTTCAAGCCCGCCTATCCCGAGCGCCATGGCGCCGGCGGGGGGCAATTCCGCATCAAGCTCCAGGTCGAACGCGCTGCCGCGGAGGCCGGCCAGCGGGTTGACGTTTGGCTTCAAGGCGAAGCTGTCGTTGAAAATCAAAGCACCGTGCAGGCGCTTGATTTCATCGGCCGGTTGCCTGTACAGTTTCAACCCCTGCGGGGTGCGCCGCAGGGACAGCTGGCAGGGAAAACTCATCTGCTGGTTGAACGGCATGCCGGGATACTGGCCGCCGCGCATCCAGGCGATTTGAACCCGGCGCCCGGCAAGGTTATTCCAGGTCTGGGCGGCGTAAAAGTTTTTCCCGTAATCCCCGCGCAGGGGGCCGCTTTCGGCGCTGAAAGAAGTCCCGTCGAAATGACCGATCCGGTAATTGAAGAATGCGTCGTGCAGGATCCATCGGCTCCCGTCCCGCTCCCCTTCGACCGGCAGTTCGAAAAGGTCGGGGCATTCGTAGAATGTTTCCGCGGCAAAATCGGAAAGGAAATGCCATTGCTTCAGATCGGGGGAGCCGAGGATGCGCGCCATGCCCGGTTTGACCCACAGGACCATGATCCATTTGCGCGAGGTTGCGTGCCAGAATATTTTCGGATCGCGCTCTTCTTCATCCAGCCCCTGGTTGGGAACCACGTGCCGGCCGCCGTCATGCAGCGTCCATGTGCGCCCCATGTCGAGGCTGAAGGCCAGGGCCTGCCCGAAAGGCTTGCAGGCATGGGTGAAGCAGGCCACGAGCGCTTTGCTGCCGCCGGGTTTGGCGAAGCCGGCGGAATTGCTTGAATCAACCGCGGCCGAGCCTGAATATACTGTTCCCCCGCCGTATGGCTCAATGGCGTTTGCCAGCTGGGCCCAGTGCACGAGGTCGGTGCTGACCGCGTGCCCCCAGGTCATGTTGCCCCACTCGGCGCCCTTCGGGTTGTGCTGGAAGAACAAATGGTATTCACCCTTGTAAAACACAAGGCCGTTGGGATCGTTCAGCCATCCGGTTCGCGAGGTGAAATGGAACCGGGGCCGGTATTGTTCATTGTAAGACGGCATGGTTTTATCAGATGGCATAACGGTTCATAATCCGGGCATGTAAGCGAATCATGCTTTGCGGTGCTTTTTCATAAGCCGCAGGATTTCTTCACGGATGGAAAATAAATCGCGTTTGTAGTGCGCCAAAACCGGGGGCGGGACAAGATGATTTTGCTGTGCCAGCTCGCAGTGTTTAATCGTTTCGTGGAGATATTTCAGCGCGCGTTTCAGGTAAGCCACCACAAATCCATCGTCGGGTTCATGGTCCCGGGACAGGCCGTTCAGGGCGCCCGCGAGTTTTGCGCCCAGTATTTGCGCCGCAAAAAGCATGTCCCGTAAGGGCTTGTTCTCCGGTTTATCGCTCAATTCCTGTTTTTTCAAATCATGTGACATACCAATGACCATTTCAAACGCGCGCTGTGCGAGCGGATGCCGGATATCACCATCTGCGGTTCTGATCCAGTCAATGCCTTCGGTCAGAGGGTCGGGCTCCTGTTCGGAGGGTTCGACAAATATATCCTCGGGCGCAGGATTGGCTTCAGCTTCCATTTTGTCTTTGTCCCGTTCCTCAAGATAGGATTCAATTTTCGCCCATCCCATTGCGCGCGCGATCGCCCGATCGCGGCTTTCATCATCCAGGTTTTTGAATTGCTCAAAAAGTTCCATGTAACGGTCGGTGCGCTTATCCGATTCCTTGAGGAATTTCTCCCCTGCGAATTCATCCATGGGCGCGTCATCATCCGGCGTCCAGACGTGCTTATCACCGGCTTC
>JBAYWJ010000414.1:0-3186 GCA_041674125.1 Kiritimatiellia bacterium | reverse complement strand
GGCCGGCGCAGGGCTCACGGGGGAAACGGTGACGGGGAAATCGGAAGAATCGGTGTAACCGGCCACGTAAACGTTGGTCTGGGCATCCACCGCCATGGCCTGCACGGCGTCGGCCCCGCCGCCGCCGATAAAGGTCGAGGCCAGGAGCGGGTCGATCACCAGGGCGCGGCTCCGGTCGTATGCGCCGATCTCGAAGCGCACGCTGCCATCCTCGTCAACCGCGTAGGCAACCTCGACCGGGGTAAACCCGTTGCGGAAACGTTCAATGTTGGATGTTTCCTGCACTGCATTATTCTGCCGGGATGCAACCTCGACCGGTAGGGCGTGTGCGTCCCTGCACCGCCGTTGCTTATCCGGCGGAGCCGGAGGCTCTCGCCCTACCCCTTTGAAATCCACCGCCTGCCCATCTGCCGGCGGCGGAACTGTTGAACCCTGAACCGTGAACTGTGAACCGTGAACCTCCTCGTCCATCTGCCACGCCACCGGCCGGGTGAAATACACCGGACCGAGCGCGGTCATGACTTCGAGCTCGCCATCGGCGGTGACCTCGACTCCGTGCGCGCCGCCGAAGACCATGGCGATCGCGCGCGGGTCGGCGCCGGGGGCAACCGTGAAAATCTTTTCAACGTTGTTCCCGCGCGCGGAGAGGGAAAGGCCGATGCCGGGGTAAAGCTCGCCTAAATCCAGACGGTCAAAGGCCGGCAGGTCCGACTTCCACAGCTCCGGCCGCCCGCCGATGAACGAACTTACCGCGACAGCCGATTTAACGGAGCCGGCCGGCTCAATCGGCACTGCGCCGCGGAAAGTTTCGGAGAGCGCGGCCGCGCCGGCCCGTCGGCCCGCCTCGAACTTGGGCAGCGAATAAACTATTCTGCCCCCGGAAAGGGCGTAGACGGTCCCGCCGAAGGTGCGCGCGTAAAACTTAACGCCGGGGTTGTCAACCTGGCCCTCGTTGGCGACGAACGGCACGCGGGCGGAACTTATGACGGAGCCCGGATCGGCGTCAAGCCTGCCGCGGGCGGCATTGATGGAGCAGGCAATGAGCACGAACAGAACTGCGATTGTTTTTTGTGTCCGTATCATGATAATTGAAACCAAAAGTTTTCTCTTTTTTTACAATAAAAGAATACAATATTTGCAACGGTTTGCCAAATATTATTATGGATTTTCTGGAATGCCCGTCATGAGGGTCGGTTGTGAACTTCAATGCCGTCATTCCCGGAACATCCGCCGCGGGTGGAACCGGGAATCCAGTCTTCAGATTTATTGGAATGACTGGAATCACTGCGGAAACTTTCAACTTCCAACTTTTCCGCCACTGGCGGATCCGCCAAAGGCGGAGAACTTCCAATGTTGGATGTTGAACGTTGGACTTCTGCCGGGGTGTAACCCCGACCGGTATGGCGCGTGCGTCCCTGCACCGCCGTTCTTATCCGGCGGAGCCGGCCTGCCCGAGCTCGGCCAGGGAGGCTCTCGCCCTACCTCGTTGAAATTCTCAGCCGGCTGATACGCGGCGGAAATGTTGGACGTTTCCTGCGCTGCTATATTCCCGCCTTCTGCCTTCTACCTTCTGCCTTCCTGGTAAACCAGGTCCATGTTGCGCGCGGCGGCAACCTCGTCCAGGCGCCCGATGCCGGTTGTGGAGGGTGCGGCCTTGAGCTCCGCCGGATTTTCCGCGGCGGTTTTGGCCAGGGCAAGCATGGCGGCGGCGAACTCGTCGAGCGTTTCGCGCGTTTCGGTCTCGGTGGGCTCGATCATCATCGCCTCGGGAACGATGAGCGGGAAATAAACCGTGGGCGGATGGAACCCGCGGTCGATAAGGCCTTTGGCAAAGTCCATGGCGTGGATGCCGTGCTCCCCGAAGCGCCTGGCGCTCAGGACGCACTCGTGCATGCAGCGCCGGTCGTGGGCGGGCGGGAAAACCCCGCGCAGCTTTGCGAGCACGTAATTGGCGTTGAGCACGGCGCGGTCGCTGATGGCGCGCATGCCTTCGCGGCCGAGCATGAGGCAGTAGGCATAGGCGCGGACAATGATGGAAAAATTGCCGTAAAACGGCGCCACGTAGCCGATGCTTTTGGGGCAGTCGTAGTCCAGCCCGAACATGCCGTCCTTGTTCTTCACCACGCGCGAAATGGGCAGGAAGGGCCTGAGCTTTTCCACCACGCCCACCGGGCCGGCACCGGGCCCGCCGCCGCCGTGCGGGGTGGAGAACGTCTTGTGGAGGTTCAGGTGGCAGATGTCAAAGCCCATTTCAGCGGGCTTGCAGCGGCCGATCACGGCGTTAAAGTTGGCGCCGTCGTAATACATGAGGCCGTCCACCGCGTGGATTATTGCCGCGATGGCCTCGACTTCGGGCTCGAAAAGCCCGAGGGTGTTGGGGTTGGTCAGCATCATCCCGGCCGTTTCGGAATTCACCGCCTTTTTCAGGGCGGCTATATCCACCGTGCCGCGGTCGCTGGAGGGTATGGTGACGACATCGAAGCCCGCCAGGGCCGCGCTGGCCGGGTTGGTGCCGTGGGCGGAATCCGGGATGATGATTTTGGTCTTGCGGTTGCCGCGGTCGCGGTGATAGGCGGCGATCATCATCGTGCCGGTGAGCTCGCCGTGCGCGCCCGCCAGGGGCTGGAGCGTGAACTCGGCCATGCCGGTCAGGGCCGAAAGCAGCCGCTCGGTTTCATAAATGAGGCGCAGCGCGCCCTGGGTGAGCTGGCCGCCGTGCCGGAGCTGCGGCCAAAGCGGGTGAATCTGCGCGAAGCCCGGCAGGGCCGCCACGGCCTCGCAGGCCTTGGGATTGTACTTCATCGTGCAGGAGCCCAGCGGATAGAAGCCGGCGTCAACGGAAAAATTCAGCCGCGAAAGCCCCGTGAAGTGGCGCACGACCTCCGCCTCGGGCAGCTCGGGAATGGCGGCCGGGCGCTCGCGCAGGAACTTTTTATCGATCGGCATGCCTTCCCGTTCGGCAGGCTCACGGCTGGCCTGCAGCGGCTGCTTCGGGAAGCGCGCCGAGCGGCGGCCCTCCGAGCTCTTCTCAAAAATCAGCTTCATGATTTTAGCTCAAATTCTAAATACGAATATCGAAGCACGAAACAAATCAAAATGACCAAAATTATAAATGATAAACATTAAACAAAAACTGAATTTTCAGGGTTATTTGGATTTTATATTCTAATTTCGAATTTCGGATTT
>JBAYWJ010000413.1:0-3222 GCA_041674125.1 Kiritimatiellia bacterium | reverse complement strand
GGTTCCGCCGTCGCTTAAAGAGCTGTGAAAATTAGTCCGGCAAAGTTGGGACTGAATTTAATTGACTCCACTTGCCGGCATGGTAGGCTTTGTAAGAATTACTTACATGGAGGTTTTTATGAAGACAGTTGATGTGACAAGTGTATCTTCAAAGGGGCAGGTGGTTATTCCCAAAATATTCCGGAAAAATCTGGGAATTGAAACGGGATCTAAATTGCTCGTGCTTTCTGATGGAACCAACCTCTTGTTAAAGCCGATGGAAGAACCCAGGCTGGATGCATTTAAGCGGCTGATTAATGAAAGCCGTCGTTATGCCAAAGAAGCCGGGCTCAAGCGAGAGGATGTGCCGCAGGTCATTCGAAAGGTAAGAAATGCGAGTCGTAATTGACACAAACGTCCTGATTTCAGGCATCTTCTGGGGCGGCGTTCCCTTTGAAATTCTGGAATTGTGGGTGCAGAATAAAATAGTGCTTCTGGCCTCGCAAGCCATTATTTCTGAATATGCCCGTGTTCTGCAGGAATATGGGCTCAAAAGGAATAGAACCGATCTGACGGAAGCGTGGCTGCATTTTGTTGTCCAACATTCCTGTATTATCCATACCCATCGGAAATTTCATGTATGCCGGGATGCTGATGATGATGTGTATCTGGATTGTGCAGTTGAAGGTTCATCGGCGTATATCGTTTCCGGGGACAAGGATTTGCTGGCATTACGGGCCTTTATGGGAGTTAAAATTGTCAATCCCAGGAATTTTACGAATAATTTCAAAGCAGAGCAGTAATTTTCACGACACACCCGCACGATCACCCGTCCTTCGCTGTCAGAAAGCTTCCACCTTCGCCAAGGCTACGGCGGACAAGCCGGAGGATTTCGCCCCGGCTTCCGCCGTCGCCCTGCAGTTAAGCGAAACGCATACTGCAGGGCTATTGACCTGCCCCCGGCAGGCACGCCACACGATCACAATTTTGAGCACGATTGGCTACTATTAAGCATTTTTGAACACTTCATTAGGTGGATAGACTGTAGGTATTTAGACTGTAGGAAGACGTTTCTGAATTGCTAACAGCCCTCAGCCTACAGCCTAAAAGCCTTATTTTATTAACAAAATGAATAAATTTGACAGGAAGAAAAAACTATGTATTATTCATTTCTTTCTTCATCGGGCGATTAGCTCAGTTGGCTAGAGCACCACCTTGACATGGTGGGGGTCGGAGGTTCGAGCCCTCTATCGCCCATTCGACGCGCTCGCTTGCTCATGGCAGGCCATAACAATTAATCCCAAAGCTTCGTCCGCCACGGGCGGATGGCGGGTTGGCCCAT
Source organism: Kiritimatiellia bacterium (assembly GCA_041674125.1). GTDB lineage: Bacteria > Verrucomicrobiota > Kiritimatiellia > JAAZAB01 > JAAZAB01 > JAQUQV01. The sequence continues at coordinate 1,901 of JBAYWJ010000413.1, read as the reverse complement.
TCCCCTTCGCTCTCGCGACATCGTAACTACAGGGGACGAGTTCGACGCGCTCGCGTTGCTCGCTTGCTCATGGCGGGCCCAAATGCAAGAAGACGCGCGGTAAAAACCTTGCTTGCCTTGGAATGTGCCAGATGCCATAAATTAATCACTGATGCAATACATCCTTGCCATAGACCAGGGCACGACCGGCAGCCGGGCCGTGCTGTATGACCGGCTCGGCCGGAAAATGGCCGCCGCGTATGCGGAATTTCCGCAGCATTTCCCAAGGCCCGGATGGGTTGAGCATGACCCGCATGACCTCTGGGGCAGCGTTAACAAGTCCATCCAGAATGCGCTTAAAAAAATTCCGGGAGCATCCATCGCGGCCGTGGGAATCACGAACCAGCGGGAAACAACGCTCCTCTGGGACAAGGCTACCGGCCGGCCGGTCTATAACGCAATCGTGTGGCAATGCAGGAGATCGGCCGCGCGCTGCGCCGGCCTCAAGAAGCGGCGCGGCCTGGCTGAATCAGTCAGGGATAAAACCGGGTTGCCGATAGACGCTTATTTTTCGGCGACGAAAATCGAGTGGATTCTCAGGAATGTCCCCGGGGCCATGGCCGGGGCGAAGGCCGGTAAAATTTGTTTTGGCACTGTCGATGCATGGATCCTGTGGAACCTGACCGGCGGCAAAGTCCACGCCACGGATTACACCAACGCGTCCCGCACGATGCTTTTCAATATTGAAGCATTGAAGTGGGATGGCGACATGCTCGAAGTCTTCAAAATACCGGGGGCGATTCTTCCCGCGGTGCAACCCTCGTCAGGGCTATTCGGCAGGACCGTGAACATCGGGAGGCTTGCGGCGGGCATACCCGTTGCCGGAATAGCGGGCGACCAGCAGGCGGCGCTCTTCGGTCAGGCTTGTTTTGATGCCGGTGAGACCAAGAACACTTACGGTACCGGGTCGTTCATATTGCTTAACACCGGCAGGAAAAGACCCTTTTCCAGGCACGGTCTTATAACCACCCTTGCCTGCGGCCCGGCGGGCGAACCGGCGTATGCGCTGGAAGGCTCGGTGTTCGTGGCCGGGGCGGCGATCCAGTGGCTCAGGGACGGGCTTAAGATAATCAAAAAAGCGTCCGATTCCGAAAAGATGGCGCTTTCCGTCAAGGATAACGGGGGCGTTTATTTTGTGCCGGCCCTCGCCGGGTTGGGGGCGCCATATTGGGATCAGAATGCGCGCGGGCTGATCACCGGCATTACCCGGGGCACCGGCCGGGGCCACATTGCCCGGGCGGCCATCGAAGCCATCTGTTTTCAGTCAAAGGACGTGGTGGCCGCCATGGAAAAAGACGCGGAGCTTAAAATAAAAAGCCTGAAAGTGGATGGCGGGGCGGTTTCGAATGATCTCCTCTGCCAGCTGCAGGCGGACATACTTGGCAAAGAAGTCGTGAGGCCGAAGGTCATCGAGATAACATCCCTGGGAGCGGCGTACCTCGCTGGCCTCGCGGTCGGCTTCTGGAGGGACGCCATGGAAATAAAGGGCCAATGGAAGATCGACAGGATATTCAAGCCGAAGATGTCCCGGCGCGCATCGCAGGCGCTTTATCGCGGGTGGATGGCGGCCGTGAAGAGAACCCTTTCCAGTTATAAGGGCTGATGACTGGAATCCAAATCATCAGGAGTAGGACTGGATTCCCGGTTCCACCCGCGACGGGTGTCCCGGGAATGACGGGGTGGGTTTGGCAGGCCCGGTTCCGGCCGAAGCGTCCGGCCCGGGAATGACACGCTTGCTGGGGCAATGTCGTAGCAGGAATGAGACGTGTTGCATTAGTGATTGTCATTCCCGATCCGTCTGCGGAATCGGGAATCCAGTAAACTCCATGTGCCTGAAATCATGATGCGGCAATAAAGAGCTG
>JBAYWJ010000412.1:0-3226 GCA_041674125.1 Kiritimatiellia bacterium | reverse complement strand
TGCGATCTTTTACCAGTTGCGGCGCGCTTTCTATTTCATTAACCGCGGGTTGCCGGGTAAAAGCCCCTGCATGAAAGCGCTCCGCAAGCGGCTCTGGAACAACGTGCTTACCCATGACATCCGCTGGTACAGCAGTCTTCTGTGGGATCGCATGGAAGATTTTTCCACGCTGTTACTGGGCGAGACAGGAACGGGCAAAGGGGCGGCCGCCGCCGCAATCGGACGCTCCGGTTACATTCCATTTGACATGAACAGGGAATGTTTTAACGAAAGTTTCACCCGCAGTTTTGTCTCCATCAATCTTTCGCAATTTTCGCCCGCCCTGCTCGAATCCGAGCTCTTCGGCCACCGCAAGGGCGCATTTACCGGCGCCATTGATCACCATGAAGGTGTTTTCAGCAGGTGCAGCCCGTGCGGCGCGATTTTCCTGGACGAGATCGGCGATGCCGATATTCCGGTGCAAATTAAACTGCTCCAGCTTCTTCAGGAGCGTGTCTTTTCGCCGGTAGGCGGCCATGAAAAGCTCCGCTTCCGCGGCAGGGTGATTGCCGCCACCAACCGGCCGCTGGATGAGCTGCGCCGCACAGGCCGGTTCCGGGATGATTTTTATTACCGACTCTGCTCGGACGTGATAACCGTGCCTTCTTTGCGCCAGAGGCTGCGGGAGGACCCCGGCGAGATGGATGTTCTCCTTGACCATATGATCCGGCGTTTGACCGGCCGGGAATCGGAAGCTCTGGCCGCCGAAATCCGGGCGGTTTTTGACGGGAACCTTGGCGAAAAATATCCATGGCCCGGTAACGTGCGCGAGGTCGAGCAGGCCGTGCGGCAGATCATGCTGACAAAAGAATACAAGGGCGACCTGGCCGCCGCGGCAAAGCCGGATGCCCGCGCGCGCCTGCGGGCGGGAATTGAGGCGGGGAGCCTGGATGCCGATGCGCTGCTGTCAGAATACTGCAAGCTGTTGTATAAACAGCATGGCACCTACGAAGAAGTGGGGCGGCGGACGCGCCTCGACCGCCGGACCGTGAAGAAATATATTCTTGCCGGGCAGGAATGAAAAATACAAACTGACTGCCAGTGGAAAAACTGCCATTGCCGGCGCCGGCAAACAGGTAACGCGCAAAAAAAAGGATAGAATTCGTCCCGGCCATGATTTCACAAACCAGACCAAACGATTATTGCCCGTGCGGAAGCGGCAGCAAATACAAGAAATGCTGCATGCTGAAAGATCAGTCTTCGCGGCCGCTCACCAGGCATATTGTCAACGAGGCATCCATCAAAGCCATGAATATGCTGATTGAATTTGCCGTCAAGCATCCCGAACCCGTCAAGACGCCGCCGCTCAACCGCCCTCCTCCTGAAATGCCGGATGCCGAGGCGCAAAGAGCGCTTCAAAACGGACTGCTTGCGCGCTGGATTATCTACCTCTGGCATCCCCGGGGCACTCCAGGCCCTTCTTCTTTGCCTTCAGACCGGACAGTTGCCGCCAGATTTCTCAGGCAGGAGGGGGAAAAGCTCGACGGTGTCACGCGGCGCTTCATTGAGGCCGCCCGATCGGAGCCGTTCTCCTACTGGCAGGTGGAAGCAATTTCCGCGGGCGCGAGCCTTCTGCTCAGGGACATGGTTACGGGCGAAGAACGGGTTGTGTGCGATGAATCCACATCCAGGATGGCTGCCAGATGGGACATTTTATTCGCGCATGCGGTTGGACTTGACGGGATATTCATTTTCAACAGCCTGGGCCCCTACCCGCTTGTGCCGGACCGGTTCCGCCAGCATATTGCCACGCTTGCCGAGTTCATCAGGAAACAATCCGGCCCGTCAGCAGACCGGCGGAAATTGCTGGCATATCAGGACGACTTTATCGAGCATTATCTGGAATGCTTGGAGGCGGTTCTGCACCCCAAACTGCCCGAACTGCGGAACATGGACGGCGACAAGCTCGCATTCGTGAAGTCAAGTTATGCATTTAACCCCAATGACCGTCAAAAAGTCATCACGGCGCTGATCTCTTTGGATGGGCTGGAAAAGACCGGGGAAGATGGCAATGCGCTGAAGTTCGCGTGGCTGGCATTGCCCAAAAACCGGGACAACAAGCAAAAGGTTCTAAAAGCCGGCATCAGCCTGGGACAAGACCGGCTTGAAAGCGATTGCAACAGCGAAAAACGGGACAAGGCCTTGCGAAAGCTGCTTCTCAAAAATCTCGGGGCCCTGATAACTCACACAAACACAAATCTGCAGCCGTTTGACCCGGACAAGCTGCGCGAACCGCCCTCATCCGCCAAGGCGGACAAGACCGGCGAAATTGATCTGGCCTCCCTGTCAAAGGAAGACCGCAGGCAATTCGAAGAAATTCTTGGGAAACAGCATATGTCCTGGCTTGACGAGCGCGTACCCATGCTTGGCGGCAAGACTCCCAGGGAAACAGCCAAAACCGCGCAGGGAAAAATGCAGGTCGCCGAGATGATCAACGACTGGGAGAATATGCAAAACCGCACACGGAACAGCCAATTCACTTTCGATTTCAACAAGCTCCGCTCTGAACTCGGGATCGAACCGGCATAGCCGGCTTCCGGGCGAGATAATTATTGCCTTAATTTTGCATCGCGTTTGTTTGGTGCAGATGCGCGGCGCGTGGGGCGCCGGCCTACTCCGCCGTAGCAAGGCCTACTGGCTGCGAAGGCCGGACTGTATAAGCATATCCCGCGTAGCGCGGGACAAGCTGCAAGTTTAGCACGCCATGGGCATGCCCCACACGCAACAAAGCAGATGCGCCAAAATAACGCGACTTCCTTTTCCGGCAAACACCAGCTTTTCCGGTAAATGTGTGCATAACCTGTTGGGTTAAAATAAACAATGGTGCAAAAAATCATTTGCACGCTGTCATTATTGAATAATACTCAAAGCCAAGCTGGTGTTTGTGCAAAATTAAGGTATTAAAGAGCAGTCTCTGACTCTTGAAGACCTGCCCCGGGTTGTTTTACCGGTCATTTACGGAGAAACGGGATCTGACCCGGCCGCACTGTCGCGTCAAGCTAAAGACGGGTTATCTTCCCCTCAAATAGTCCTCAGCAGAAAAGCCGGCATCCTTCAGGATGCGAGCGGTGGACCCCGGAATTGATACCAGAGGCATAGTTATGTAAACTGGTCTCCTGCGATTAAAAAGGAGGGAGCAGGAGATGAGTAAAAGAAGGCAACATGGGGCAGAATTCAAGGCACGAGT
>JBAYWJ010000411.1:0-3231 GCA_041674125.1 Kiritimatiellia bacterium | reverse complement strand
GGCGCACCCCGCCTTGCGGGGCAGGGATGCGGATGCGCCGCCCGACACGCTATACTCGCGTATGCGTGAGGGCGGAAAATCCGCAGATGCGCCGGAATCGCCGGAGATTTTTCGAACGAAATGCACCGCGCATTTGCTTCATACCCCAAAGCATCCTTACCCAGTATTATTTTCTTGCTTTTCATCACGGTTTTTGACATTTCAGGTACTAACAGCTCCCGGGCGTCTAGTATCGCGTAACTTCTATTGAGGCGAGGACCATGAAAATCACTATTGTAGGCACGGGATACGTCGGCCTGGTAACCGGGACCTGTTTCGCGGAAACGGGCATAACCGTCGCCTGCGTGGACAAGGACCGTGAAAAAATAGACAGGCTCAGGAAAGGCGTAGTCCCGATCTACGAGCCGGGCCTGGATGACATGATCAGGCGCAACGTCGCCAAGCAGCGCCTTGCGTTTTCCACCAGCCTCAGCGAAAGCATAGCGGAGAGCGAGGTCGTCTTCATCGCCGTGGGCACGCCGCCCGACGAGGACGGCAGCGCCGACCTGACCCACGTGCTTGACGTCGCCTCTGAAATCGGCCGCCTGATGACCGGCTACCTGGCCGTGGTCACCAAGAGCACCGTGCCGGTCGGCACGGCCAACAAGGTCAAGGCCGCCATCCAGGCGGAGCTGGACCGGCGCGGGCTCAAAATCGAGTTTGACGTGGCCTCGAACCCGGAATTCCTTAAGGAAGGCAACGCGGTCGAGGACTTTCTCAAGCCGGACAGGATCGTGATCGGGGTGGAATCGGACCGGGGCGAAAAAATGATGCGCCGGCTCTACAAGCCTTTTCTGCTGAACAACCACCCCATCCTCTTCATGGATATCGCCTCGGCCGAGATGACCAAGTACGTGGCCAACGCTATGCTTGCCACCAAGATAAGCTTCATCAACGACATCGCCAACCTGTGCGAGCTGGTCGGCGCCGACGTCAGCGCCGTGCGCAAGGGCATCGGCAGCGACCCGCGCATCGGCAACGCCTTCCTTTACCCGGGGGTGGGTTACGGCGGATCGTGCTTCCCGAAGGACGTCAAGGCCCTTATCAGCACGGCGGAAACCAATTCCCACCCCCTTGAGATACTCAAGGCGGTGGAACGCGTCAACGAGCGCCAGAAAACGGTGATGTTCGACAAGATCGTGCGCCACTTCAAGGGCCGGCCGGCCGGGAAACTCTTCGCCATCTGGGGCTTGGCCTTCAAGCCAAACACCGACGACATGCGCGAGGCCCCTTCCCTGGCACTGATCGGGCTTTTACTGAAGGCGGGGGCAAAAATAAGGGTTTACGATCCGGTGGCTATGGAGGAATGCCGGCGCAGGGTCGGCGGAGCGGTTGAATACGCCCTCGACCAGTACCAGGCCCTCGACGGTGCGGACGCGCTGGTTGTGGTTACCGAATGGAACGAGTTCAGGGCGCCCAACTTCGGGCTGATGGCCAAGCTCATGAAGAGCAGGGTGATTTTCGACGGCCGGAACATATACGAGCCGGCGGAAATGGCCGACCAGGGTTTCACGTATTACGGCATTGGGAGGGGCAAGTGAAGCACCCCGCGGTCCCGACTCGAAGAGGTCGGGACGGGGCAACCTGCTTCGCCGGAGTAGCCTTGGCTACGCAGGTCGAGTCTTTGCGGAACCCTGCGAAGCCACGGAGCCCATTCATCCCTGTGGCAAGCCACAGGGCTTTCTGGCGAAGAAGGTTAACTGATTCAACAATGAAACGCATCCTCATAACCGGCGGAGCCGGCTTCGTGGGATCGCACCTTTGCGAGCGGCTCCTGGCAGAGAACAACGAGGTGATCTGCCTCGACAACTTTCTGACCGGCGCAAAGAAAAACATCGTCTCGCTTTTAAAAAATCCTTTTTTTGAGCTCGTGCGCCAGGACGTTACCATGCCCTACTTCGCCGAGGTGGACGAGATCTACAACCTGGCCTGCCCGGCCTCGCCGATCCACTACCAGCACAACCCCATCAAAACCATCAAAACCTCCGTGCTGGGCGCGATCAACATGCTCGGGCTGGCCAAAAGGGTCAAGGCCAAGATTCTCCAGGCTTCGACCAGCGAGGTCTACGGCGACCCGGAACAGCATCCCCAGCCTGAAACTTACTGGGGCCACGTCAACCCCATCGGGGCGCGCTCATGCTACGACGAGGGCAAACGCTGCGCCGAATCGCTTTTTATCAACTACCACATCCAGAACAGGGTCAAGGTGAAAATCGTCAGGATTTTCAACACCTACGGCCCCAAGATGCACCCCAATGACGGGCGGGTGGTATCAACATTCATTGTCCAGGCGCTCAAGGGAGAAAAGCTGACCGTGTTCGGCAAGGGCACCCAGACAAGGTCCTTCCAGTACATTGACGACCTGGTCGGCGGCATGATCCTGGCCATGAACTCGCGCGACGCCTTCGTCGGACCCGTCAACATCGGCAACCCGGGCGAATTCACCATCCTGGAGCTGGCCGAAAAAATCATCAAGATGACCGGCTCAAAATCAAAAATAATATTTCGCCCTCTGCCGGAAGACGACCCCATCCAGCGCCGCCCGGACATATCGCTGGCGCGGAAGGAGCTGGGCAACTGGAAGCCCGTCGTTTCGCTGGATGAAGGCCTGCAAAAGACCATCCATTACTTCCGGCAGGTATTGAAAGCCTGAGGCGCCGCACAGAGCTCAGCGCCAGACATCCGCGATAACCTCGCGCGTAACCTGGACCCAGCGCCGTACCCTTTCCGGGTCCCCCTCGACTGTCTGCACGTCCTTGAGGGTGATATCCACGTGGCACTGGCGGCAGGCTTTCAGGTCGCGGCCTACTATTTTGCGGATGCGCTCTGCGTCAAAGCGATAGCTCACCATGTCCGCCGGGCTGGGCCGGTAGCTGAGAACGAAATCGCGTTTAATCTGCTCGGCGCACCTGGCGGGATCGGCCATGGGCGACACGGCGATGCGGCGCAAGTGCGGCACCTGGCGCAGCATGTCGATCTTGTTCGTCAGGTCCTCGCAGCAGCCGTATGCGACCAGGCCGAAGTGTTGAAGAATCGGGATTTGGTAGCGGAGCAGGAATTCCTCGTGCATGGCGGGCGATATGGTCGTAAATTCCTGGGCTGCCATGAAGGCCCAGAGCCGGCTGCGCTTGGCGTTGTTGGCGTTCGGGGCCGGGTCCGGGAGCTCCTCGGCGTAGGGCATGGCCTGGTTCT
>JBAYWJ010000410.1:0-3235 GCA_041674125.1 Kiritimatiellia bacterium | reverse complement strand
CGGCCGAAGAAAGCAGAATTTTCCAGCTGCCGTCCGCCTGGAGGTAAACGCCCGGGTCGGCTTTGGCATCGCCGTCGTAATCGGCCGGCATACCGCTCCAGCCGCTTCCACCCAGCTCCTGCGGAAAAACCCAGGCTGTATAATTCTGCGTTGACCTGAGAATGGTCCAGGCTCCGCTGGTTTCCCGGTAGACCGCGGGGTCGGCTTTCCCGTCGCCGTCGTAATCGGCCGACATCGCCGCCAGGCCGGGCCCCCCGAGGCCGTTGAGGGTAGTTACCACCTGAAAATAATTTGCCCCGGAAAGCTTAACTTTCCACGTTCCCGTGGTTTCATCGTAAACGCCGGGATCCGCGAGGCGGTCGCCGTCGTAGTCCGCGCTGACAAGGGAGGATGAAGCCGGCGCCAGGACATTCGTTGTCCAGAGCCAGGCAATTGCCGAATCGGCTTCCAGGGTAAAGTCGCCGGTATTGGTGCCGGATCCCGAAGCAGGGACGCTGCCGCTGCCAATCCACCCGACGCAGACATACTGGGTCGAGCCGGCGGTCACGGGTGAACCGGTGATGTAACAGCTCAGGACGGAGCCGTGGTTGTTGGTGGCCAAGCCCGCCGCTGGAACGGCTGTGCCATGGGGAGAGGTTACGGAAAGGGTGTGGGTATTGGTGCCAAGGTATTCCAGGTAGGTCGCCTCGCACGCCACCCTGGCCGCGGTATAGCGGATGCGCATGTAGCCGTTTTCGCCCCAGCTCCCGCCCCAGCTGTTCCGCAGGATCCAGCAGCCGCCGCCGCCCTCGGGCGGGTTGTCGTCCCACCCGACCAGCGCGATGGCATGATCGACCGGAGTGTAATAGCATGGAGTTGAGTAGCAGGCTATGCTGGCGTTCGTGAAAATCCCGCCCGCGTAGTTCTGGAAATCCGCGGTCGTGTCAACCGCGGCGTCAACGACCCCGTAGGTCATGATGGCCGCCTTGATGGCTTCAACGTCGTTGCAGGCGATGCGGTGCCAGGCCGCGAACCTGACTGCCGGGTCGGACCAGTGCGTGCAGCCGCCGGGGTCCGACTGGGCATAGGGAAAATACGACTCGAACGTCACGCCCCGGTCGACCAGGGCGGTCAGCTCGAAGTAATCGTAATCCGACCCGTCGCAGCCGTAAAAATGTTCGCCGTATTCGGCCAGGCTGCCCAGGCACCAGATGACATACGACTCCGAAAAATCAGCGCAGCTGGAGTCGTAGAGCCCCAGGGTTTTATTGTATGCCCCCTCGGCCGCGGCGTTCGCGGCGAATGCGTAGCACGACCCGCAGTTGCCCTGGTCGCGGACGGGGCCGATGTAGGCATGGCCACCGAGCGAACGCCAGTCAAAAGCGGCCGGGAGGGCCTTGATCGCGTTCAGGGCGTCGTAAATATGGAGCATGTCCTCGTCGGCCTTGGCGCCGCCCCTGCCGCTCTTCAGCCGCTTCGCGGGGCCGTCTTGGGAGGCGCTTGAAAGCGGCAGGCCCTTTTCAGCCATCAAATCCAGGAGCGGAATGCGCTCTCCTTCTTTACGGCTGTCCTTGCCGCGGGAGACACAGACGGCGTATTCAACCTCGAAGCCTTCTTTAACGGCACGGGCGCATTCGGTGTCGTAGCCGCACAGCGCGCCGAAGGAATATTTCTGGCCGGCCTTGCCGCGGTAAAAATCCCAGGCATCGAATTCAACGCCGGGCTCGACCACCGCGATGCCCTGCGCGCCGCCGGCCGTTTGGATTATCTTGTACTCGTAGCCCATCGCCGCGCAGTATTCAGCGGCGGGATTGGGAAGAGCGGCTGCCTGTCGGGCGGCAAGCGCCAGGGCGGCCGCCAGCAGAAAGAGTGTTTTTATTTTCATAGTTATCCCTCTGCGCGGCAGGCGATCGGGCAATCACGGCCCCAAGGCATTCGAGGACACAATATGCTTCGCCGCGGGCAAACTCAATTTAAAAGCAGCAGTATTTGACCAGGCAGTAAAAAACGGGCACGGTCGCGATACTGGCGAGAGTCGAGTAAAATATGGACTTCGCCGCCAGGTCGGTTTCGCCCGCAAACCTCTCGGTCACGATGCTGCAGCTGATGGCCACCGGCATGGCGGCAATCAGGTAGCCGGTCATGCGCGGTATTTCGGCCAGCCTCAGTCCGCACAGCGCCAGCAGCTCGAAAACCAGCACGGTCACCAGGGGCGCCAGCACCAGGCGCCCGGCCAGCACCGCCCAGAGGCTGCGCGTGGGCAGGTAATCCTTCATCTTCAGCCCCCCGAGCTGTACGCCCGTGACCAGGAGCGAGAGCGGGATGGTCAGGCTCCCGATCATCTCCAGCGCCTGGAACGCGGCCAGGCCGAGCAGTGCCGGCGAAAATAAATCGGCGGCATCCCGTCCGGCCATGGTTCCCGCAGGGAATACTACGGCCAGCGCAATGCCGGCCGCCGTGGCCAGGAGCCCGGGGTTCATCAGGAGAACCTTCAGGGACTTCAAATCCGGCGCAGAAGAGCGCAGGGTCCAGACTCCTATCGTCCAGAGCGCCAGCTGGAATCCGGCGTTATAGAGCAGGATGTCGCGGACACCCGCGGCGCCGAACAACCCCTGCACGATCGGCAGCGGCAGGTAGATCCAGTTCGGCATCGCGACCAGGAACACGGCCGTTTTTCTGCCGGAACCGCCTCCGGCAGCGGAAACCGCCGCCAACCCGACCACCTCGGCGATCACCATGATGGCGATGCCGGCCAGGGGCAGGTACCAGCCCGCGCGCAGGATTTCCAGATTTACTGAGGCCAGCATCTGCGTGAACACCAGCGCAGGAAAGATGAAGTCCACCAGCATCCGGCTCATCGCCTGGCCGATGCTGTCAGTAATGTATCCCCCCCGGCGCGCGCCCCACCCCAGCGCCATCACGAGGAACATCGCCATGATTTTAAGGACAACTATGGGCAAATCATTCATTCAGCGTATTTCGTATCTCGTGAAGCGTATTTCGTCCAAATCGTTTTAAGCATTACGAGATGCGTTTCACGATTCCCGCTTCACGCCATATCAGCGATAAAACACTTTCCACAGAAAAAGCCCCTGCGGCGGCGCGGTCGGAACGACCGCGGTTCTCTCCTTGCGCTCCAGGATTTTTTTGGCCTCCGACGAGTCCAGGTCGCCCATCCCCACCCTGATCAGGAACCCTGCCAGGCTGCGAACCATCCGGTAGAGGAAGCCCTCGCCGCGGGCGATTATGACAACTT
>JBAYWJ010000409.1:0-3241 GCA_041674125.1 Kiritimatiellia bacterium | reverse complement strand
TACCACGCCGGGTTCGGCGGCGGGCGCAAGTCCATCGTGCCGGGCATAGCCGACCGTGAGACGATCGCCTACACGCACAGCCTGACGCTTGACCCGGCCGCGGATGCCCTGCGGCCCGGCGTGGAGATCGGCGTCCTGGAAGGCAACCCGGTCGCCGCGGCGATGCTTGAATGCGCGCGGCTTTGCCCGCCGGATTTCATCGTCAATACGGTCGTCGCGCCAGACGGCGCCCTGGCCGGTGTTTTTGCCGGGGAAATGGACACGGCACACCGCGCCGCGTGCGGCCTGGTGGAGAAAATATGCCGCGCGGATATTGCCGAAGAAGCCGATTTTGCGATTGCCTCGGCCGGGACCGCTTCCAACTGGATCCAGGCGCACAAGGCTTTTTTCAACGCCCACCGCGCGGTGCACGCCCGGGGCAGGGTGATTTTGCAGGCAAAGTGCCCGGAGGGCGTAGGCAACGAGCGATTCCGCTTCTGGGTGCGGAAGAAAAGCCCGGCCCAAATTTGCGCCGGACTGCGCGCGTCGCTGGAAGTGCTCGGCCAGACCGCGCTCTCAACCGTCGCGCGCGCGCCGCGCACCGTGCTCGTTACCGGGATGAGCGCGGCGGACGCGGCCGACCTGGGCATGCGTTCCGCGCCCTCCGTGGAGGAAGCCCTGCGGGTCGTTTTGGACGACTTGCATTCCTGCGGCATTGTCCGGCCCAAATACTATGTGCTGCCGGATGCGATGTATGTGGTTCCGTTCCGCCGGTGAGAATCGGCAAAGCTGCCGGAAAGGTCAGGGGAAATGGCAAGATATATTTTAAGGCGCATACTGCAGATGGTGCCGACCGTCTTCGGCGTGATCGTGATCACCTTTATCCTCTTCAACATCATCGGCGGCAGCCCGGCCATGATGACCCTCGGCAAGAACGTTTCCCCGAAGTCACTGGAGGAGTTCGACGAGCAGCGCGGGTTCAACAAGCCGCTTTTTTTCGGCCGCTGGACCAAGACGCGCGCGTTTGCTGACGCGGTTTTCAAGCACAACGCCGGCCCGTGGCGCGCCGATTCCAACGCGGTCTGGCAGGCCGCGCAAGGCGGCCGCCCGGCGCGCGTCGAGCTGGGGCCGGGAAGCGAGGCGGCCGTTCCGCTTGCGTTCGCCTTGAAGCCCGACACCGCCTACCGCTGGATTATCCGCTACCGCCGGGGCGGGGGCGGGGCTGATGCGGCCGCGCTGGTCATGGCTTCCGGGAATGAAACGCTACGCGCCTGGGCGCTCAAGCCCGGGGAAACATGGCAGACGGCCGGCCTTGATTTCCAGACGGGGCCGGACCCGCTCGGCTTGAAATTCATCCTGCGCGCTCACGGCGCACCGCTCGAGGTCGAGTCGGTCAGCCTGCGGCGGAAAACCCGCCATGTTTTCGATTCGCAGTTTGTTTTTTTCCTGGCGCAAATCGCTAAGTTCGATTTCGGAAAGTCGAACTATTCCAACCAGCGCGTCTCGCAGATGCTGAAGGACGGCATCCGGCCTTCGCTTTTGCTGACGGTGCCGATGTTTATCATCGGCGTGGTCGTTGCCATAGCGGTCTCGCTCATCTGCGCCTTTTTCCGCGATACCTGGCTGGACCGCTTTTTTGTGGTAATCGCCGTCGTGCTGATGAGCGTGAACTACCTGGTCTGGATCATCGCCGGCCAGTACCTGTTCGCGTACCGGCTGGGCTGGTTCCCGATCTGGGGGTTTGAGTCGTGGGGCTATCTGCTCCTGCCGGTCATGATCGGCGTGATCAGCGGCCTGGGGGACAACCTGCGCTTTTACCGGACCATAATGCTGGATGAAATTTACCGGGATTATGTCCGGACGGCCTTTGCCAAGGGGGTGGGGCGGGGAGGGGTGCTCTTCCGGCACGTGCTTAAAAACGCCATGATCCCGATACTCACCAACGTCATCATCGCCATTCCGTTCCTTTACACCGGCTCCCTGCTGCTGGAAAACTTTTTCGGCATTCCCGGCCTGGGCAACATGGGCATAAACGCCATCAATTATTCGGATGTGGACGTGGTGCGCGCCATCGTGTTCATCGGCGCCATGCTGTACGTGGCCGCCAATCTTCTCACGGATATCTGCTACGCGCTCGTTGATCCGCGGGTGAGACTGGGATGATTATTTAAATCTGAAATTTAAAAAAATGATGCTTTTGCGATCGGTGGCTACAGAAAAAATGAATACTGCCGGCGAAAAGACTATACAGGCGGGCCAGTCGCTGTGGCGGGACGCGTGGCGGCAGCTGCGCTTGAACCGCATTGCCATGGTTTCGTTCTGGATCATCCTGGCTTACCTGGGCCTGGCGCTTTACGGCGAGGGGGTGTCCTGGTGATACCAGTGGCGCGACACGATTCCTTACTACCAGCAGACGCATTTGGGCAGCGAATACCTGCCGCCGGACATTTTCAGGGCCGCGGAAGCCGGCGAATTGGATGCTGCCGGCCCCTTCTCGCTTTTTTTTAAAAAGATTGGGCGCCACCCCCTCGGCACGGATAACCTCGGCCGGGACGTCTTCCAGCGCACGGTGCAGGGCGCTCGCATCGCTTTCCAGGTTGGCGTTATCACCTCCTGCATCGCCATACCGATCGGGGTCATCCTCGGCTGCCTGGCCGGTTACTTCGGCGGAAAGACCGACGATTTCATAGTCTGGCTTTATTCCACCTTCGCATCCATCCCGGGGCTGCTCTTTATCCTGGCGGTGGCCATGGTTGTCGGCAAAGGACTCATCGGGGTTTATCTGGGCATAGGGCTGACGACCTGGGTCGGGCTGTGCCGCCTGATCCGCGGGGAAGTGATGAAGCACAAGGAGCGCTCCTACGTCCTTGCGGCACGCTCCCTGGGCTACGGGCCGCTGCGGATCATTTTCCGGCACATCCTGCCCAACATATTCCATATCGTGATCATATCATTTTCACTCCGGTTCCCGGCCGCCATATCCACCGAGGTTTTCATGAGCTTCCTGGGAATTGGCGTCCAGGGCGAGCCTTCGTGGGGCATTATGATCAGCAACGCGCGCCTCAGGCTCTGGCAGGGTGTCTGGTGGGAAATGACGTTCGTCACCCTTGCCATCTTTCTGATTGTCCTGGCATTCAACCTGTTCGGCGATGCGCTCCGCGATGCGCTCGACCCGCGCTTGAGGACGAGCGAGAAATGAGGAGAAAGGCGCAAAGTAACATTTTTGCATAAATTTAAAATCCGAAATTCGAAGCACGAAATC
>JBAYWJ010000408.1:0-3243 GCA_041674125.1 Kiritimatiellia bacterium | reverse complement strand
TCCAGCACGCGCTGCTCAAATTTTGCGGGATTATCGGGGCTGTAAATATCAAAGGCATGGATCCGCCCGGCCGCGAAATTTACCAGGGCCATGATAAGGATCAAGGGAAGGACCAGGCCCAAGAAAAACGCGCGGCGAATCATCCCGGGGGAAAAGCCGGAACGCAGCGCCATGCGCCGCGGCAGGAATACGAACCCAAGGCAGGCGAGGACAAACAGGACCAGCAGGAGCCGGGTTATGACGATCCAGGCCGTGTGTCTTCCCGGCACATAGCCGCGCGCGGCCGGCAGGTCCGCTAGGGGGCCGAAGTCGCCGGTGCCGATCACGATCAGGTCGCGCTGGTGATTATGGCAGACGAGGTTGGTTTCAAGGAGCGACCCGGTCCAGAAAAAGCGGGGCGAAACCTCCACCCCGGGAATATAGAGAACATCGGACTGGCGCTTGTTTTCGCCATCAATTTCATTAAGGCAGCGCTTCCACCCCAGGGCAAGTACGGTTGGCCTCTGCTGCCGCCCGGCCCAGAACATGTGCCTGAAAGGCGGCAGCCCGAACTGGATTGATTCAACAAGGTTGTCACTCAAAAAAACCGCATCCACCCCCTGTGCCTTCGCGATGCGCGTCAGCTCCGGCAGGCTGTAAGTGCCGCTGGACATCCGCGAGTGGACGTGCATAATACAGGAATAAGCGTTGGTTCGCGGCGCCGGCCCGGACAGGCACATAGGCACAAAGGCACAAAGGCACAAAGGTACAAAAGCAGGAGGTAAAAAGAAATTTTGACAGGATTCATGGCTGCCCTATTGCCAGTAATATAGCAGTAAAAAAACATCCCATGCAACCATTATGCGCGTGAACTGGCATTTAAAAAATATTGGCAACTCATACTGTTTCTCCACGGTTTCCCTAACAGTCTAACAACCCAAAGTCTATTATCCTGCACCTACAGGTGCTAATAAACTTAAAACTTCAACCGCCATGATATGCGCTATTCACCAGCCGCAGTTCATGCCCTGGCTAGGATACCTCCACAAGATATACCGCGCCGACAAGTTTATTTTCCTGGATGACGTCCAGTTCAAGAAAAACGAATTTCAGAACCGGAACCGCGTGCTCATCGCCGGCGAGCCGCGATGGCTCACGGTCCCCGTCAGCTTCCATTTCGGCGACACTCTCCGCGAAACCATGATTGCCAACAACATTCCCTGGCGCAAAAAAATGATGCACGCCGTTGAACTCAACTACGCCGCGGCGCCTTTTTTTAACACTTACCGCGAGGGCTTCGCGGAGGTCATCGGCCGCGAATGGGAAAACCTGGCCGAGCTCAACGCGGCCTCAGCGCGCTGGCTCATGGAGTGCTTCGGCATAAGGACCGAGACTTTTATCAGCTCGCAGCTGCCCTTAACCAGCACAACAAAAGCTACCACAAAAAACCACTGGATTCCCGATCAAGTCGGGAATGACATCCTCAGCCCCCATTCCGTCATTCCCGTGACCAGGCTCCGCCGGAGCGCTTCGCCCAGGCGAGAAACGGGAATCCAGAATATGCGTGACTTTGAAATTACCAGAAATGATCCCCGCGCAGATTCGTCCGGCGCGGTGACCGGACACACCCCCACCCAAAGGCTGATAGATATCTGCCGGCTGGTCGGGGCCGACACCTACCTCTCCGGCGCCGGCGGCCACAAGTACCTTGAACAGGCAGAATTCGAGAAGGCCGGCATCCGGCTCATGTTCCAGGATTTCCGGCACCCCGTCTACCCGCAGCATTCCATCGGCACGGGAGCGGCTTTTACCTCCAACCTTTCGGCCCTTGACGGCCTATTCAACTGCGGCGGAGGTGAGGCAGGGAGAAAAACACTGAATATTGAAAGATAGGAACTATTTACCACTGATGACACGGATATCACTGATATGAAAGCACTGATACACGAAAAATTAAGCGAGGACATCATTGGGGCGGCAATGGTTGTCCTGAACGAACTGAAACCCGGTCTTGACGAAAAACTCTATGAAAACGCACTTGTCATAGAACTGCAGGAGCGTGGCCACTCCGTCAATCAGCAGAAATCATTCAAGGTTGAGTACAAGGGCCGCCAAATCGGCCTGTTGATTCCAGACATGATTGTTGACGAGATCGTTATTGCAGACCCCAAAGTCGTGTCGGATTTTAATGACAATCATTTGGCACAAATGACTGGCTACCTTGCCCTGACGGGGCTACATCTGGCCTTGCTCTTGAATTTTAAATATGCAAAGCTGCGATGGAAAAGGGTTGTCAGATGAATTTCGCGCTTCGCGGTATTAAAAACATCCGTGTTATCAGTGGTAAAAAAATCTTGTTAATGCGTCATTTTAACAAAAATACAAAGGTGATGACATGAAAATCCTGGCGATCGGAGCGCACCCGGACGACATTGAATACGGGTGCGGCGGGCTGCTGCTCAAGGCCGTGGCCGCCGGGCACGAAGTGTTCCTGAACGTCATGACCACGGGCGGAATCAACCCGGATATAGACCGGCGCAAGGAACAGGAAAATGCGGCCGGCTTCCTCGGCGCGAAAAAGCTCATCTGGGGCGGCTTCCAGGACACAGCCCTCTCTCCGAACCGCGAGCTGATAGTCGCCGTTGAAAAAGCCATTGACGCCGTCAGCCCCGGCCTGGTGCTGGTGAACTACCCTGACGACGCCCACCAGGACCACATCGCGCTCGCGCGGTGCACGACCACGGCCTGCCGCTACGTGAAGAGGGTGCTCTTTTACCACGATTACACCACGCTCGATTTCACCCCGGACACTTTCGCGGACATAACGGAAGTGCTCGAAAAGAAGAAGCTGCTGCTTGCACTGCACAAGTCCCAGGTCAGCAAGAATTACCCGACCGGGCTGGACATGCTTGAAAATGTCAGCGCGCGCGCCTCCTATTACGGTTTCATGGCCAAGGTGAAATACGCCGAGGGCTTCAAGCCGCTCCGGAACCTGATTGATTTCTGAAGGAAATGACAACCACGGATGCACACGGATAGACACGGATGCCGGTCGAAAGGGAAGACAATTTGAAACAAATAGTTATTTCCTTATCTGTGTTCATCAGTGTCTATCCGTGGTAAATAATCTTAAGGCAAAATATTCATGATACCGCACTCGCGCCCGCATGTCAGCGCCGGTGAAATCACCGCGGTGGTGAGGGCCCTGGAGGCGGGACACATTTCCCAGGGTGAGGAGGTTGCCCGCCTGGAAAGCGACCTGTC
>JBAYWJ010000407.1:0-3252 GCA_041674125.1 Kiritimatiellia bacterium | reverse complement strand
GCGCGGGTGGACCCGCCCGGATATCATGCGTCTTTCCGGGGCGGCGGTCCTGCCCGGGTCCGATCCCTTGCCCATGCCCGGCGAGGAGCAATACGCCGGCAGCTACGGGTTTGTTTACCGGGGCGATTTTGACGCTGCCCGGCCGCTCTCCTCCATGAAGCGGATCGTGGCCAATTTTCCCATGGCGATTGTGCCGGCCGGCCGGCGGTGTTCTGCCATAAATGTCGCCGCGAGGCTGTTCAGGCTTAAAGGAAAGGCAAAAGGCAGAAAGTAAAAGGCAGAATGCAAAAGGGGAGATATTGAAGCATAATTTCTAACTTTGTGCCTATGTGCCTTTGCCAATTTGTTACTGGATGCAAATAAATGGCATTACCCGTAGCACACAGCATGGTCGGCCTGGCGCTTGGTATCTGGCGCTTTCTGCCGACGTGTTCCGACCTGAAGGATGCTTCCCGGATTGCCTGGCAGAAACGGGTGGAATTGCTGATTTGCATCATTATCGCCAATGCCCCCGACATCGACCTGGCTTTCGGCATGCTGGCGGGGAAGATCAATCTTTTTCACCACCTCGTCACGCACACCATCGGCTGGGCCGTGGTGACCGCAATATCCCTCTGGCTTTATCTCAAGTTCGCGGTGCGCAAGCCGCCCGCTTTCGCCTTGTGGTTTGTCTTTCTGCTGATGGCCTCCCACCTGGTCATTGATATTTTCACGGCCGACACGAAGAAGCCGATTGGGATCATGCTGGCCTGGCCTTTTTCGGACAGCTACTGGCATGCGGTGTACAGCATCTTCCCGGCGCCGGCCAAGAAGACGCTTGCGGAGGTGCCATCCCTGCATAACCTGAAGAACGCCGGCCTGGAATTCCTGGTCTGCCTGCCGCTTGTCCTGCTGGCCCTGGTTTCCAGGGTAAAGAAAACAGGAAAATGATTATCCGCCCCGGCGGAACCGCACAGGCGGACCCTTGGAAAAAACAAGAATGTTTCCGCCCGAAAGCGGACCCGCCGAGGCGGGAACCACGGAGTTTCTCTAAGGAGGAACTGTTATTTTATTGTAACATAGTCTACCCCGCCCAGCCTTGAAACTTTACCCTGCCCGTTCAGGGTTCTGAACTGGAATGAGTATGTGTTGGGGGCAAGTCCCTGGATGCTGCCGCTCACCGGTCCGGGTTGAAACGCATGTCCGGCTTCCAGCCACTCGCCGAAGTCCTTGGGTGCGCCGGAGTGAGGCTTGGCGCGGTACTGAATCCGGGCGGGTGCTTGCGGCGTTGCGAGCCGGAAAAGCAGCGCGCCGGCCGGGTATGTTTTCCGCCCGGCTGGCAGCTCAACGGCCAGGTGTTTTACCTGGTCTGCGTATGGCGAACGCTTTTCAAGCAGCCCGGGATTTTTTTCGAGCAGGCCGAGCATTTCTCCCGCGATGATGGCCTGGCCCTTGCGGTTGGGATGCATGCCGTCGCTGTAAAATTCCGGCAGCTTTTCATATTCGTTCCCGGCGGCCTGCCAGAATTTACGGTTAACGTCAAGGCAGGGGATATTTTCCTCGGCGGCGACTCTCTTCATGGCGGCCGCGTATTTATCCACCATGAAGTTGAAGCCCTTTTCGGTGTAAGGCGCTCGCCCGTAGATTTTGCGCAGGTCGTCGGTCATGTACATGGGCTGGATTGTCATGAAGGCGGCGGTTATGTCGCGCTTTTTAAGCTCGCGCGCGAAGAAGCGCAAATTATCGGCGTAATCCTTTTCGGAAACGCGCGGCTCCGTCTTGCCTTCCCAGACGTCTATCGCACAGTCGTTCGTGCCGATCAGGATAAAGACAATGTCGGGGAAAAGCCCGAGCACGTCGCGCTCAAAGCGCTTGCGGGCCATGGCGGTGGTGTTACCGCCCACGCCGGAATTGAAAAACACTTGCGCTATGCCGCGCGCGGCGAGGCTGTCGCTGACCTGGAACGAGGCTATTTCCAGGTTGCCGCGGTAGGCGGTGGTGGAGGCGCCGAATATGAGGAGGCGCAGGGGGCGGGCTTCGACGGCATCTGTTGTTTTTGTTGTCATGATGAATATCCCGGCAATGATGAATAGCGATATTATTTTAAATTTTTGAAACTTGCCATTCGCCAATACGCTCTGATGCATTCGGGCTCCAGTTTGGGTTCCGGGTCTTTCTTTTTACCATCCCTCCGTAGCAGGGTAAAGCACAAGATGATGTCCCGGCAGTCTGCTGAATATATAAATATGGACACAGTGGTCGGTGGAGCCATGTCTATTTATATGCTCAATCAAGGTGCAAGTAATGTCCAGGGATCCGGTCAAAGATATTCTAATATTCTGCAGAATATTAGAATGTTATCCCGGGGTTGTTGCGGCTCCGGGGGCGGTGACGTCCGGGCGGCGGGTGTTGATGTGCCTGGTCGAAAGCAGGTTGATCAGCGCAATGATGGCGCCGAAGGCGAAGACCGCCTGGTAGCCCACCAGGTTCCAGATAAGCCCGCCGCAGAGGGCGATGGCTATCGAAAAAACATGGTCAATGGAGACGGCCAGCGCAAGGGTCGGCGCTATGTGGGAAGCGTCAAGGGCGATTTTCTTGAGGTAGGTTGCGCGCGCGATTCCCACGGATATCAGGAGCTGGTCGGCCACGTAGCAGGCCCCGGCGACTATGAATGCGGTTTGCTCGCTGAACAATGTCCCGGCAAAGCCGTAGCCGGCGCAGACGACGATCAGCAGCGCCGCCTCCATGCTCAGCATGAACCGCTCCCCGCGCCGGTCGATCATCCGGCCGATGATGGGCTGGGTCACGATGCCGGTCACGGCGCCGATTGTCATGAGCGAGGCGATCATCGCGGTAGGCTGGTGAAAAACCGTCACCAGCACCCAGGGGGCGAAGGTGATGAAGATCTGCTTGCGCGTGCCGAACAGGATGCAGAGCCAGTAGTAGAGGCGGTATTCCCTGTAAAACTTAAGGTGCGTTGCCGCGGGGCGCGCTACACCCGGCGCCATTCGGAGGAGAAAAAACGCGGCCAGGAGCAGGCAGAACGCGGCGAGGATGAATGAGGTCACGAAGTTGAGGTTAAGGTATTTGAAGCCGACGAAAACAATGAAGCTGCCGGAAACTACCGCCGCGTTGCGCACCGAGTTGATCTGCCCCAGGCGGCGCCCGTCCTGTCCCTTGCGCGCCAGCTCCATCCCCACGCTGGCCGAAATCGGCATGAAGAGGTGCTGGCCCATGCTGAAAAGGAAAAGCCACGGCAGCATCGTCAGGTAG
>JBAYWJ010000406.1:0-3269 GCA_041674125.1 Kiritimatiellia bacterium | reverse complement strand
TGCAGTAGAATTCAGGTGTTGATCTGTGACAGGCCGCCGTGTTTTTCTTTGGCAGATCCGACTTAACGTCGGCTATGCCTTGACGGTGGTCGAGGGTATCGGCGGGCCGGGCTATGAGCCGGTCGGCGTCGTGCAATATTGAGTTGGTCTCATAACCCGGTTTGAAATGAAGCGGCCGCTTTTAGCGAGCGCGCCGGCAGGGACATGCCGGGCGGCATCCGCTATCAGGCCGAAAGTTCCCGGGCACGGCGGTGGGCCGCCTTGACCGCTGCCACGACGGCGTGGTTCACCCCTTTTTTATTGAGGACTTCCAAGGCCGCCTCGGTCGTTCCGCCGCGCGAGGTGACCCGGCGGCGAAGCTCGCCGGGCTCTATGCCGGTTTCCAGCAGCAGGTGCGCCGAGCCGGTGACTGTGGCGATGACCAGCTTGCGCGTGTCCTCAACGGATAGGCCGACCTCCCTGCCGGCCTCGATCATGGCCTCGACCAGGTAAAACACGTAGGCCGGACCGGAGCCGCTCAGGGCGGTGACGGCGTTCATCTGCGGCTCTTCGATCCGGATGGCGATCCCGGTGGATTTAAGGATGCTTTCTGCCATGTGAGCATCCTCATCCGTCGTGCCGCGGCCGCAGAAGTAGGCGCTGGCACCGGAGCCGACCAGGGCGGGCGTGTTCGGGACCACGCGGATGATGCGCGTGTGCTTGCCGAGGAGCGAGGCAATTTTCTTCGTGGTGAAGCCGGTCACGATGCTGATGAGGAGGGCGTCATCCGGTATGAACCCGGCCAGCTCCTGCAGCACCGTGGCCGCCTGCTGGGGCTTGACCGCCAGGCAGATTATGCCGGCGGCCGCGGCGCTCTTGCGGTTGTCGGAGGATCCCTTGATCCCCAGCTCGCGCTCAAAGTGCTCCAGGCGCGCCGGGTCGATGTCGGATACCGTTATCTGCTCCTTGCGGAAGACGCCGGTCTTGACGATCCCCCTGATCATGGCCTCGGCCATGTTGCCGGCGCCAATGAAGAGAAGCCCGCGGGAATTTTCATCGCTCATAAATGTTTTTTCTCCCTTTTACCGAAGAGGATCGTGCCCAGCCTGACCCAGGTGGCGCCCTCTTCAACCGCGATTTCAAAGTCGTGCGACATTCCCATCGAAAGTTCCTCCAGCTCCCACCCGGATTGCGCGCGCCACCTGTCGCGCTCCTCGCGCAGGCGCCGGAAGAGGGGCCTTGCGCCCTCCGGGTTTTCCGAGGCCGGCGGTATGGTCATGAGCCCCTTCACTTCCACCTGCTTCAGGCCGCTGGCGAATTCCAGCGCCGCCGGAACCAGCTCCGGCGCAAGGCCGAACTTGCTGCCCTCGCCCGAAAGGTTCACCTCCAGCAGGACCGGCACAATGCGTCCGGCGGCGGCGCCGGCGGCGTCAACTGCCTCCAGGATCTTGTGCGAGTCGCACGAGTGGATGACGCTGAAAAGCCGGACCGCCTCGCGCGCCTTGTTGGACTGGAGGTGGCCGATCATGTGCCATTCCAGCCGGGTGGGGCAGAGCGGTATTTTCTGGCGCGCTTCCTGCACCCGGTTTTCCCCGAAAACCGCCAGGCCGCAGGCGGCCGCCTCGGCGATGTTCGCGGGGGGCTGCATCTTCGATGCGGCCATGATGCGCACCTCTTCCGGGCGGCGCCCTGCGCGCGCGCAGGCCTTTTCGATTCTTTCCGTGATCCGGGCGAGGCGCGCGGCAATATTATCTGGTTCTGGTTCGGTCATAAATTGTAGTAACGGTCTCCTGTCTGCTGATCTCCCGCTTCCACTTCTGTGTCCGCCATAGCTTCTGTTGGCATGCGCTTCGCTTTGCTTCAGGGCGACGGCGGATGCCTTCTGCCTTTATCTTTTCTGGCGGCGGCCTCGAATGCCTGGCGGTTGCGGATGGCGGTGTTCAGCGTGATGCGGTCGAGGAAGCCTATGCCGCTCCCGGCCGGGATGCCCATCGCCGGCCGCGTAACAGCCACGCCGGCCCCGCCGAGGAGCTCCTTGAGCATGCTGGCGGTGGCGTCGCTTTCAACATCCGAGTTGAGCGCCAGAATAACTTCCGTGATCCGCCCTCCCTCAAGCCTCCGGCGCAGGGAGCCGATCCTCAGTGCATCTGCGCCGGTCCCGCGCATGGGGGATATTTTTCCGCCGAGGACGTGGTAGCGGCCGCGGAAGTCGCCGGCGTTTTCAATGAGCATTATGTCCGCCGGTGATTCAACCACGCACAGGAGCGCGGCGTCGCGCTCAGGGTCGGAGCAGATCCGGCAGGGGTTCTCGGCGGCCATTGTAATGCCGCCGCAAATCCGGCATACCGCCGTGCCGCCCGCCGCTTCCCGCAGGGCCGCCGCCAGATCTTCAAGCAGGTTGCCGCGCCGCTGGAGCAGCTCAAAGGCGATCCTCTGGGCCGAGCGGCGCCCGATCCCGGGCAGGCGGTTAAGGGATTCTATCAGGCGCTCTATTGCACCGAATGGCTTCATGTTAAATTTAATTACAGCCCCGGAATATTCGGCAGGCCCATGCCGGCCATGAGCTTCTGCATGTGCTCGGCGCTCTCTTTTTTTGCCCCCTCCAGTGCCCCGTTGACGGCCTCCAGCACAAGTTTTTCCAGCCGGTCTGCCCGGCCCGGATCGATCGCCGCCGGGTCTATCCTGATCGCGGCCAGCGATGCGTCGCCGCGGGCGGTCGCGCGCACGGCGCCGTTGCCGGCGGAGTATTCGATCGTTTTAGCCTCCAGCTCGCGCTGGATTTTCTTGAGGTTCTTGCGGGCTGAAACTGCATCCTGCAGCATCTTGAACATGTTGCTCATCGCTTCTCCTGTTGCATGGCCCGGCGGACGCCCGGCCTTATTCGCGCACGTCTATGATCTTGCCGTTGAAAAAATCCAGGGTTTTGCGGACCGCCTCGTTCGACTGCCACTTGCTGCGCGCGCCGGGGGCGGGCGGGGTGTTTTTCGTGGGGCTGGGTGAAGGGCGGTCCGGATCCGGACCGGCCTGGCCGGCCGCGGCGGCATCCTCGCCTTCGGGGCGCGCCACGAAATCAACCGTGACCTGGCGGCGCAGGAAATCGCAGAGCGCCTTCTGGAGCGCCGCGCGGTTGCGGGGCATGGCGGCCTGCTCCATGCGCTCGGAGAACTCCGGGTCAAAGGCCACAACCACCTTGTCCCGGCTTATCGCCACCGGGCGAGAATCGAGCAGGTTGGCCCTGGCCAGGGGGGATGATTTGTTGGCGTGGTCAATGATGGAATGCCATTCGCGCG
>JBAYWJ010000405.1:0-3272 GCA_041674125.1 Kiritimatiellia bacterium | reverse complement strand
CGTCAATATCTCGACATCATTGTCAAGTGTTCAGCCTTGATCGCAACCATGGCTACAGTCTTTGCCAAAATAAACCACAATAAATCAACCGAGTTTGAATGTGGCATATTTATTGCCTGCTTGTTGAGACTGACATCGGTAATTATTTGGATGGGAAGGAAATCAGCATGGCCGTATAGATGCCATCTTGAGCGTTTCGAGCCGCGGTTTCTTGACCGGATTGCAGTAAACTCAAAAAACGCGAGGAACAGAAAATGTTTCGGATTTACAATCATTACGTCTCAATTACAGGAATCATTCTTTTTGCAATTGAAGTGCTTATCCTGGTGGCTTCAGTCTACTTGGGCGCTTCTGTCCGTTTCATGGATTCCGCGGAGCTTTTTTCCTCCCCGTTTGCAAATCTTTTCCCGCAGGCCGGCACTTTTGCATTCGTGATGGTCTTGAGCATGACTGCGCTCGGGATGTACCAACTGGATTACAGGGAGGATTTCAGGAGCACTTTGCTCCGCCTCATGCCAGCCTTTGTTTTGGGATTCGGGCTCATAACCCTGGTTTTTTATTTGGCGCCGGATGTATATTTCGGCCGCGGTATTTTGGGGATCGTCATGTTGATTGCCGCCTCAGGAATCTTTTTGACGCGGATCGTTTTTTTCAGGTGGTCCGATCTCAGTCTCCTGAACCCGCAGATCATGGTTTTGGGTGTTGGCGCCGTGGCCAAGGAATGCGCCGATCTGACAGGGAATCATCACGGCTCTCATAAATTCAATATCATTGGCTTTGTCCCGATGCCAAATGAAGAATGTCTTGTGTCTCCTTCATCTATTTTGCCGGTGAGTGGGTCGCTGACATCCATGGCAAAAAAATACAACGTGAACGAGATCATTGTCGCGGTTCAGAACCGGCGCAGTGGAAGCTTCCCCATTCAGGAGCTTCTGGAATGCAAGCTGAATGGGGTCAAGGTGAGCGATGCGGCGACCTTTTTTGAACGTGAGATGTGCCAGATCCGGGTGGACTCTCTCCAGCCAAGCTGGCTGGTATTTGGGGAGGGCTTTGACCAGGGTGATTCGCGAGCAGGCATTAAAAGGGGCTTCGATTTGCTGGCGAGCGCGATCCTTTTGATTGCCACGTTCCCCGTCATGATAATTACCGCGCTGTGCATTTTTATCGAAGACCGCAGGCCGATTCTTTATCGGCAGGAAAGGGTGGGCAAGGATGGCCATAATTTTTTGGTCCTGAAATTCCGCAGCATGCGAAATGACGCCGAGAAAGCCGGAAAGCCGCAATGGGCGGCTGAAAACGATCCGCGCACGACCAAGGTGGGACGGATCATTCGCAAACTGAGAATCGACGAGCTGCCACAAATCCTTAATGTCCTGAAGGGGGAAATGAGTTTCGTCGGCCCCCGGCCGGAAAGGCCCTATTTTGTGAAACAACTCTGCGAGGAGATCCCCTATTACAACGTGAGGCACAACGTCAAGCCGGGGATCACCGGCTGGGCCCAGGTGCGCTACCAATATGGCGCATCGGTCGAGGATGCCATGCAAAAGCTCCAATACGACCTGTACTATGTGAAGAACAACAGCTTGTTCCTGGATATAATCATATTGATAGATACTGTCCAGGTTGTCCTGTTTGGCAAGGGCGGGAGATGATTTCCGGGCACGGCTTTCCATGTTGACAAGCATTGCGGCATATAGCTACTCCACCGCGGCCGTCGCGTTTCTTTTCCTGAGCGGACTCCTGTTGACCAGTTGGCGCGGTCGCCTGCATGGGATAATACTGACGGCAGCCTGTCTGCTTGCCGCGCTTTGGGCGGCGACGGTTGCCTATCAGCTTGCCTGGGGACGTCCTTTATCGTTCCTGACCGATATCCTGGAAATTTTTCGAAACGCGGGCTGGTCTGTTTTCCTGGTCATGCTGCTGGGCCCCTTTCAGAAAACGGATGCTTCCGCTTCTGACAGGGTCAGGCCGTTTGTGGCGGCTATCGCGGCTTTTTACCTGGTACTTTTTTTTGCGACTGTTTACATCCATTTGGGGGAGGCATCTCCCCGTGGCACGCTTGCTTTTATGACGGTCATCACCGGGCGCGTGGCAATGGCGGTCATTGGCATGATCCTGGTGGAACAGTTCTACCGGAATACCCCCGCCAAGCAGCGCTGGGGGATAAAATATCTCTGCCTGGGGATCGGCGGGGTGTTCGCTTACGATTTTTACCTGTACAGCGAGGCCATGTTGTTCCGGCATGTGAATTCGGAAATATGGGCCGCACGAGGGATCGTCAACGCCCTGATCGTTCCGCTAATCGCAGTGTCAGCCGCACGCAATCCTCAATGGTCATTGGGAATTTCGGTGTCGCGCCGCATCCTGTTTCATTCCGCGGCGCTGTTCGGTGCAGCCCTCTACTTGCTGGCCATGGCGGCTGCCGGCTACTACCTGCGCTTTTTTGGAGGAAGCTGGGGAACGGTCTTGCAGGCGGTATTCCTGTTTGGCGCCGTGATTTTGCTCATGGGGGTGCTTTTCTCCGGCACCTTGCGTTCATGGCTCAAGGTATTCATCAGCAAGCATTTTTTTATTTACAACTATGATTACCGGGAGGAATGGCTGCGCTTTACCCGTACTCTCTCCGAGGTCGGGCATGGTCTGGGAGAGCGCACCATCCAGGCCGTGGCAGAGTTGGTGGAAAGTCCCGGTGGCGCTTTGTGGATCAGCCGGGAATCCGGCAATTGCGAACCCGTGGTGTACTGGAATATGCCCTTGGCGAGCGGGTTCGAGCCGGCAAATAGTTCATTTTGCCAGTTTCTGGAAAATAAGCAGTGGGTGATCGATTTGCAGGAATATGACTTAAATCCTGAGAAATATGGAGCAATTGCCCTGCCTCAATGGCTGCGAGCCATTCCCAAGGCCTGGCTGGTGGTTCCGCTGATTCAGCAGCGGAGATTGCTTGGCTTTGTGGTGCTGGCGCAGCCCAGGAGCAGAATCAGGCTAAACTGGGAGGTGTGCGACCTGCTCAAGATCGCCGGCAACCAGGCAGCAAGTTACCTTGCGCAACAGGAAGCGGACAATGCGCTCATGGTGGCGCGCCAGTTTGAATCCTTCAATCGCATGTCCACCTTTGTGGTGCACGACCTGAAAAACCTGGTTTCCCAATTGTCGCTCCTGCTTTCCAATGCGGAAAAACACAAGAATAACCCCGAATTCCAGAAAGACATGCTCGACACGGTGGATCTCTCCGTTCAGAAAATGAAGCGGCTCCTGCAGAAATTGAGCAGCGG
>JBAYWJ010000404.1:0-3288 GCA_041674125.1 Kiritimatiellia bacterium | reverse complement strand
ATGCACCCTGATGTCGGGCCGCGTGAGCTCAAGCTGCTTTGGCCGCGCGAACAAAACCAGGTTGCTCGAAACCGCTTTGCCGGCAGACGAAGCCTCTATCCAGAGCAGGAGGCCCCCTGCCCCGCGGGCCTTTAAGTGAGGGCTTAAATCCAGCGAGGCAACCTTGCGGCTTGCAAGCGGCGCGGCGCGCGCAAAAAGCCGGCCGCGCGCGAAACACCGGCCGGAAGCGCCGGTCAGCTTCCAGGTTATTTTGACAGGAAGCGCGCGCATCAGGTCGCTGGTGAGGTGCAACTCCACTTTGCCGGAGGATAAATCTTCCAGGGCGGACACCAGTACCGGGGCGTAGAAGCGTTTTGCCATGTAATGCAGGGCCTTCCACCGGCCGTGGTAGTCAATCGAGGACCAGCTGGCCACGGGCCAGTTGTCGTTCACCTGCCAGTAGAGAGTGCCCATGCCGCGCGGCATGCTGCGCCGCCAGTGTTCGACCGCGTACTTGATCGCCATGCCCTGCAGGATCTGCGACACCCAGAGCATGTTGTCGAATCCTTCCGGCATGCGGAACCAGGAAAGCATGTAGTCCATTATCACGCTGTTGCCTATCCCGCAGCGCTGGTGCCATTCCATCACTGGATGGGTTATGTTGCGTTCATCCGGCTTAGTGTAACCATGGACAGTGCGCGGCCCGGGAAACGACTGGAACCCGAACTCGCTGTTGAACCGGTGAGCGCACGTGCGGTACCACTCAAACGGCTTGCGTCCGTGCCAGACCTCCCATAAGTGGGCGTCGCCGCGGGTCGGGTCGTTTATTTTTCCACGCTTCCGGCCATTGCGCGGTGCGTGCGGGCTGGAAGGCCAATAGCTCCTGCCCGCGTCCAGACGCCGCACGATGCCGGGCAGGAGGCTGTTGAACAGCTTATCGTAATCACGCCAGCTCATGCGTCCTTCGGCCAGGGCCGCCGGATCGTCGGAAGCAAAACTGCACGACTCCATTTCATTGTTCCCGCACCAGAGCGCCAGCGAAGCGTGGTGGCGCAGGCGGCGCACGTTTTGTTCGGCCTCGATCCTGACGTTCTCCATGAAGCGCCTGTCAAAGGCGGGATAAGGCGCGCAGGCAAATATGAAATCCTGCCAGACGCACAGGCCGAGCTCGTCGCAGAGATCATAAAAGACATCGGATTCGTAAATGCCACCGCCCCACACGCGCAGCATGTTCATGCTGGCGGCGGCGCAATCCTTCAGCAGCTTTTCATATTTTTGCGGAGAAATGCGGGCTTGGAAAGCGTCGGCCGGGATCCAGTTGCCGCCCTTGGCAAAAAAGGGCACCCCATTCACCTTGAAATGGAAGCTTTCCCCCCACCTGTCTTTTTTTCGTTCAAGGACAAGCGTGCGCAGCCCGATGCGCCGGACGGCCTTGTCCAGCAGCGTGCACTTGGAATCAAACAGCTTGACGGTTACCTCATAAAGCGGCTGCCCCCCCATGCCGTTCGGCCACCACAGGCGCGGATTATGAATGTCAAGGCGGAGCCTGGCCCGGCCGGCAATAAATTCAGCTTTGCCGGCCGCCGCTTGTTTGCCGCCGACCCTTGCCTCGATTTCGGCATGGAGGCGAGCCGCGGAGGCCGTTTCAACGGACAGGTCTACCGTGACTTTGACCTGCTTCCTGCCGTGTTCCTGCATGAACCTGATGTCGCCCAGGCGGGCGGTATTAAAAGCCAGAATGCTTATGGGACGCCATATGCCGCAGGGAAATAATGCCGGCCCCCAATCCCACCCGAAATCGCACGGGGATTTTCGAAGCCATGACCTGCCCTCCACCTCGTGGCCTGCGAATTTATAGGTTGCCAGATGATGCCGGGCGTCGCACGAACGGGCGGCGGCTTTTGCCGAATCAAACCTTATCTCGACGCTGTTCCTGCCGGCCAGGAGATGTTTTTTGACATTAAACTCCCAAGTACGGAATTTATTGTCGACGAAGCCGATTCTGCGGCCGTTCAGACAGATGGCAGCCAGGGTATCCAGACCCTCGCAGCGCAGGTACAGGCGTTCACGAGCAAGCAATTCCGGCGGCAAACTGAATTCGCGCGCATATATCCAGCCCTTTTCCGACACCCACTGGACCCGCGCCTCGTTGTCGCGGATAAACGGATCTGGAATGGCGCCGGCGGCCATGAGGTCGGTATGGACGCAGCCGGGAACCAATGCTGGAAAGCGCCGCGCCCGGCCGGCCTGTCTCAGGATCCACGCGCCATTCAAGTCAATCCGGTCCATCTGCCTTGCCTTTCAAGCGGGATTGTGCCTCGGGCGGGCACTGTACCTGATATCAACCGGGAAGTGAAGCTGGAAAATGGACGGAGATTTTTATTGATTTTTTCGCCCGGCTTAATAATCATTGGCGCGTGTAAGTAAGGCCCGGGAGCAGGCTCCAGGGGCAAAAAATCTGTTGAAAGGAATCAGTCATGGCGAAAGGAATGGACAAGGGCAACACCGGGCACACCAACAAGCCGAAACTCACGATAGAGCAGAAGAAGCTTAAAAAGAAGATGAAGATGCAGGCCAAGATGGCCGCAGTCACCGCAACGCCCGCGCCGGTCCAGCGCTGATTTTTCCCCTTCTATGGGGCAGTAGCTCATCCTCCTGCGCCCTCCGGGCTTCGGAGGACATGGGCTTGTCCCCCGAAGTTACGCCAACGGCGAACGAAGGGGGATCACCCTTCGCCCAAGGGGCTATGGGGGACAAGTTGGTAGAGCACCGTCCCGACCTCTCAGGGAGAGTCGGGACAACGTGGATGAGCAGTCGTTATTGTTTTGTTTGACTTCATTATGGGGCAGTAGCTCAGTTGGTAGAGCACCACGTTCGCAACGTGGGGGTCAGGGGTTCGAATCCCCTCTGCTCCATCCGCATGATAGTCAATAATTTACAACGATCTATGCCGCTGTATTTTCATTGATTTTTTCCGCCTGCGGACACTTTGGCGAACACTTTTGTTCCGGTTTTGCATCGGTTTTGCATTCTGTGGCATTATTTTTCGGCTTATTATTGAGAATCGCCTCAAGGTCCATAACGGCCTGTCTATGAGCCGCTGACACATTGGCCATGTACCTGGTAGTGGTCTGTAGGGACGAATGGCCCATCAACTGTGCCAATACGGCTTGATTTGTTTTGCACACTGCGTATTCTCACCAAAGTGAACACCTGTTCTCATCCGAAAGTGAACGGTATTCGGAGCGTAGCGACGCTGTTTTTCTGATTAATAACACTAGAGCCTTTATGACTCAAGTTTTCGTTTTT
>JBAYWJ010000403.1:0-3298 GCA_041674125.1 Kiritimatiellia bacterium | reverse complement strand
TTTAATAAAGCTCAAGCCGCCCCCGCCCCGAACCCGCGCGCCGCGAACTTTCAGCCGGCAGGCATCAGGTCATGTAATCGGCGTTGATCTTGACGTAGTCAAGGCTCAGGTCGCACGTCAGGAGGGAATATGTTCCCCGCCCCATGTTCAGGTTTACTTCTATGGCGAATTCACTTTGCGAAATTATCTTTTGTAGCGCGGAGTGCGCCATCCCGGTCGCCATGCCGTTTTCAACCGCCGCGCGGCCGTTGTAGGCGATGCAAATTTTTTCCGGCGCGACCCGCGCCCCGGAATAACCGACCGCGCAGATGACCCTTCCCCAGTTGGGATCGGCCCCGAACCACGATGTTTTGACAAGCAGCGAATGCCCTATGACCCGGGCAACTTTCCTGGCGTCGGCCTCGCTCGCGGCCCCGGCGACGTTGATCGTGACCACCTTGGTCACGCCTTCGCCGTCGCCGACGATCATGGCGGCCAGCTTCCGGCAGACGGCCGTGAGGGCCGCCTCGAAAATTTTCCAATCCGCGCCGGAGCGCGCCACCGGACGGTTGCCGGCCAGCCCGCTGGCGAGGCAAAGAACCGTGTCGTTCGTGCTCTGGTCGCCGTCAACCAGGATGCGGTTGAAACTCTTCGACACGGCCGAGGAAAGCGCCGCGCGCAGCGCGCCGCTCCTGACGGCGGCGTCGGTGGTGATAAAAACCAGGAGCGTGGCCATGTTCGGCGCGATCATGCCCGCGCCCTTCGCCATCGCGCCGAGGGTAACTTCGCGCCCGCCGATCCGCAGGCGCACCGCGGCCTGCTTCGGCACGGTATCGGTGGTCATGATCGCCCGCGCGGCTTCACCGCCCCCGGCGCGGCTGAGCGCCGCGGCGGCGGCCGGGAGGCCCGCCTTGATTTTAGCCAGGGGAAGCGGAATGCCGATGGTGCCGGTCGAGCAGACGAGCACCTGCTCCGGCCCGATGGCCAGCGCCGCCGCGGCCGCGGCGGCCGTGGCTTCGGCATCGGCCCGGCCCCGCGGGCCGGTGCAGGCGTTGGCATTGCCGCTGTTGACGACAATCGCGCGCGCCTGCGGACATTTCCGGAGACGCTCACGGCACAGGAGTACCGGCGCGGCCTTGACGGCGTTGAGGGTGAACACCCCGGCGGCCGCGCAGGGACGGTCCGCGACTATCAGCGCCAAGTCCTTTTTATCGTGCTTAATGCCGGCCTTGGTGCCGGAGGCGGAAAAACCGGCCGGGGCGGTGACGCCGCCCTTGAGCCATTTAAAACTGGAATCCGGAGGCATTTTGAAAACAGGCAGGCGGAAGACAGGAAAAAGAGCCCCTTCCCCGCGCCCGCAAAATCAGCGTTTGGAGAATTGGAACCGTTTGCGCGCGCCGGGCTGGCCCGGTTTGTTGCGCTCCTTGAGGCGCGAATCGCGGGTCAGAAATCCGCTGTTTTTGAGGACGGTCCTCAGGGAAGAATCCACCTGGAGCAGCGCCCGCGCCAGCCCATGGCGGAGTGCGCCCGCCTGCCCAACGATGCCCCCGCCCTTGACCTGCGCGGTCACGTCGAACTTCTCGGCCGTGTTGGTAAGCTGGAGCGGCTGGAGAATGAAATTGCGCACGGTCAGCATCGGGAAATATTCCTTGAACTCCCTGCCGTTGACCACGATTTTGCCGCTGCCCCCCGAGAGGCGCACCGAGGCCATGGCCACTTTCCTGCGGCCGGTGGCCTGGACTTTGCTCAAACTGATGTTGTCCAATTGAATTTTTTCCTCTGCCATAATTAAATCTCCAGCGCTTGTGGGTTCTGCGCCCGGTGGGGATGTTCCCCTCCGGCGTATATTAACACCCGCTTGAACGCCCGGCGCATGAGCCTGTTTTTAGGGAGCATGCGCTTGACGGCGTCGCCAATCATCCGCTCCGGATGGATCCGGCGGATGACCGAGGCCGTGCGCTCCTGGTAGCCGCCGCGGAAACCGGAATAATCCGCGTATACCTTCTGCTCTTCCTTCTTGCCAGTCAACTTGACCTTGTCGGCGTTAACGACAACGATAAAATCTCCCAGGTCGATATGGGGCGTGTAATTGACCTTGCTTTTACCGCTGACTATGTTGGCTATCTTGACGGCCAGCCGGCCCAAGACCTTGTCCGTGGCGTCCACGAGATACCATGAACGGACAATGTCGCTTTCCCTGGGTATTGTTGTTTTCATCATATAGATCCTTGTCCTTCCAAATGCGAAAAACATATTCATTCCGGCAGGCTTGTCAATCTAAAAAAAATAATTATTTGACTTTTCGTGTTTGATATCATATTTCTAAAAGGTTTATTCGGTGATCCATAACCGTCGCACAGGAGAAAACCAAGCTGTGGTTGAAATCAAGCTCAAGAGAGGCGAAAGCATAGAAAAGGCCCTTCGGCGTCTGAAGAAAAAAATGGACAAAGAGGGGACGATGAAGGAAATCCGCGGGCACCGTTACTTTGAAAAGCCGAGCGAAAAGCGGCGCCGCAAGGCGGCCCGCGCCCGGATAAGCTCGCGGATAAATGCGAGAGCCAGTTACTGAGGCTCCATCGTTTCACACCGGCATTGGCGCCGGCCGGCGGCGCGGGCGGCGGCCGGCCCCGCCTGCCGGTCGCACACCTATTCCTGCCATGAAGGCGTTAATAAGCGGCATAACCGGCCAGGACGGATCGTACCTTGCCGAATTCCTCCTCGCAAAGGGCTACGAAGTTTTCGGGATGGTCCGCCGCTCAAGCACCGAAAACTTCGAGCGCATTGCCCACCTCGCCGGCCGGGTCAAGCTGCGCCAGGCCGACCTCCTCGACCAGCTTTCCCTGATCGAGCTGATGGATGAAGTCCGCCCCGATGAAATTTACAACCTCGCGGCGATGTCCTTCGTTCCGACTTCCTGGACCCAGCCGATGCTGACCGGTGAGTTCACCGCCATCGGCGTCACGCGCATGCTCGAGGCCATGCGCCAAACCTGCCCGAAGGCCAGGTTTTACCAGGCATCCAGCAGCGAAATGTTCGGCAAGGTCCGCGAAGTGCCCCAGAACGAGCTGACCCCCTTCCACCCGCGCAGCCCCTACGGGGCGGCCAAGGCCTACGGGCATTACATCACGGTCAACTACCGGGAAAGCTACGGCATCTTTGCGGCCTCGGGCATCCTCTTCAACCACGAGAGCCCTCGGCGGGGAAAGGAATTTGTCACCCGCAAGATCAGCGACGGCGTCGCGCGCATCAAGCTGGGCCTGGCCGGCGAGCTGCGCCTGGGCAACATCGAATCGCGGCGCGACTGGGGATTTGCGGGCGA
>JBAYWJ010000402.1:0-3316 GCA_041674125.1 Kiritimatiellia bacterium | reverse complement strand
CTCGCCGATATCCGTGTTGCCCCGCAGGCCGTTCACCTGCGCCCAGCCGGTGATGCCGGGCTTGGAAACGTGCCGCCACATGTAGCGGTGGATATCCTCCTTGAACTGGGCCACGAAGAAAGGCCGCTCCGGCCGCGGTCCCACCAGGCTCATCTCGCCCCGCAGAACATTCAAGAGCTGCGGCAGCTCGTCCATGTTGGTCCGGCGCAGGAAAGCGCCGAAACGCGTGCAGCGCGGGTCGTTCTCGACCGCCCAGACCGGCCCGGTCCCGGACTCGGCGTTGACGTACATGGTGCGGAACTTGATCAGCTTGAACTTCTTGCCCCGCTCGCCGCAGCGCTCCTGCAGGAAAAACACCGGCCCGTGCGAGTCGCGCTTGATGAGGATGGCGATTGCCAGCATCAGGGGCGAGAGCAGCGCCAGCCCCGCGGCCGAGCCGGCAACATCCTCGGCGCGCTTGATGAGGCGGTTCCAGAAATTATCCAGCGGCCAGCGGCTGACGCCCAGGAGGGGGATGTCGTCAATGGCCTGGATATCAACGGCGCCGGTCATGATGTGGAAA
Organism: Kiritimatiellia bacterium; assembly: GCA_041674125.1. Classification (GTDB taxonomy): domain Bacteria; phylum Verrucomicrobiota; class Kiritimatiellia; order JAAZAB01; family JAAZAB01; genus JAQUQV01. The sequence continues at coordinate 2,754 of JBAYWJ010000402.1, read as the reverse complement.
AGGTCCGGCACCAGGCGGAAGGTGGCCAGCGCCTGCTCGCAGAGCAGGATCAGGTCAATGATCCGCTCGGTTCCGATGCCCATGTCGGCCAGGATAACGTTGTCGACGCGGCTCGTTTCGAGGAAGGCCTTCAGGTCGTCCAGGCCGCCCTTTATTTCCTCCGGCCTGATGGCGGGGTGCACTTCGGCGCGGTGCGCCGCACGGAAAAAGCCGGTGACCCGCAGCCCGAGCCGCGGCTCGTTCTGCAGCGTGTGCCTGAGGCGCGCGGCGATGGAGTTGGTGCCGATGATGACGACGTTGTTCACCTTTGAGCGCCGCCGCGCCAGGAATATTTCCCAGCGGAAGAGCAGCCAGCGCTCCAGCAGCACGCAGGCGCTGACGGTCGCGCAGGCGATGACCACCGTCATGCGCGAGAAGGGCGGCTCGGTGCGGATGGCGAAGGCCAGCGCTGCGCTGAGGAGTATGCCCATGCCGGTGGCGCGAAACAGGCGCGGGATTTTGCCGCCGAATGAGCCCGTCTGGGGGCGCACGTAGAGGTCGAGCGACTGGAAGATGAAGAGGAAAATCAGCATGGCCAGCGCCGCCGCCTTGGCGTAATAGCTGTAGAGATCAGCCGGGGGGGTGTCGTGATAGAGCGGCACGAGAGCGCTGTCAAAGCGCAGCCATGTGGCCAGCATAAAGCCGGCGAAAACGGCGGCGGCGTCGCCGGCCACGGCGCAGGCGCTGGTCAGGACATTGAATGAATCCTTCGTTTTCATCGGGGCAATCCGCTAAAATTCAGGCGCTGGCGCCCGTCACTTGCGGCGCGGCTGGTGGTCGTGGGGTTTGCGCGCGCCTACGCGGTAAACTGTCTCCCCGGCCTTGGCTTTCCCGAGCTCCTCCCGCGCGACCTTCTCGACGTACTTCACGTCGGTTGCGAACATATCCTGCTGCTTGCGCAGGTTTTTTACGGCCTCCTCCTTTTGGGGGTTTTCCGCCTCGAGAGCGTTGATCCGGCGCTGGCGTTCCTGGTTTTGCCTGAATTTGGGCAGGAAGGCGCAGACAATGGCCACAACCGCCAGGATCGCAAAGGCCACCGAGGCCGCCCGGTATAGTGTAAGCCAGAAGTTCATGGGTCAGAGCAGAAGCCAGTAGTCAGAAGCCAGCAGTCAGAATAAAAATAATATTTGTTAATCCAATCCTGACTACTGTCTTCTGAATTCTGACTGCTGCTTGGAAATCAAATCACCCCGCCGTAGACGGCGCTGTCGCCCAGCATTTCCTCGATTCGCATGAGCTGGTTGTACTTGCACACCCGGTCGGTGCGGCAGGCCGAGCCGGTCTTGATCTGGCCGGCATTGACCGCAACCGTCAGGTCGGAGATGGTCGTGTCCTCGGTCTCTCCGGAGCGGTGGCTCACGACGGCGGTGTAGCCGGCGCGGTTGGCCATGGAAATGGCGTCCAGGGTCTCGGTGAGGGTGCCGATCTGGTTGAGCTTGATGAGGATGGAGTTGGCGGTGCCGGTCTCAATGCCCTTCTTCAGGAACTTGGTGTTGGTGACGAAGAGATCGTCGCCAACCAGCTGGATCTTGTCGCCGATTTTGTCGGTGAGCATTTTCCACCCGCCCCAGTCGCCTTCGGCCATGCCGTCCTCGATGCTGATGATCGGGAACTTTTTGACGAGGCCGGCGTAAAACTCGACCATTTCCTCCGGGGTCCTTGAGGACTTGTCGCTCTTCTTGAAGACGTAGCGTTTCTTCTCCACGTCGAAGAATTCGCTCGCGGCCGGATCGAGGGCGATGAAGATGTCCTTGCCGGGCCTGTAGCCGGCCTTGGTGATGGCCTTGACGATCACCTCCAGCGGCTCGGTGTTGTTGCGCAGGTTGGGGGCGAACCCGCCTTCATCGCCGACCGCGGTGCTAAGCCCCATGCCCTTGAGGATGGACTTGAGGGCGTGGAAGACCTCCGCGCCCATGCGCAGCGCTTCGCGGAAGCAGCAGGCGCCCTTGGGCATGATCATGAATTCCTGGAGGTCGATCGGGGCGTCGGAGTGGGCGCCGCCGTTCATGATGTTCATCATAGGCACGGGCAGCACCTTGGCATTTGTCCCGCCGATGTAGCGGAAGAGCGGCTGGCCGACGCATTCGGCCGCGGCCTTGGCCGCCGCCAGCGAAACGCCGAGCATGGCGTTGGCGCCGAGCTTTTTCTTGGTTTCCGTGCCGTCGAGCTTGATGAGGGCGCGGTCCAGCCTGACCTGGTCGAGCGCGTCGAAGCCGATGAGCGCGTCCTGGATCGGGCCGTTCACGTTTTTGACGGCCTTCAAAACTCCCTTGCCGCCGTAGCGCTTGGGGTCGCCGTCGCGCAGTTCGAGAGCCTCGTTTTCTCCGGTGGAGGCGCCGGAGGGTACCGCGGCCCGGCCGTTGATGCCGCCGGTGAGGTGCACTTCAACTTCGATGGTGGGGTTGCCGCGCGAATCCAGGATTTCCCTGGCGTTGATGCCTACTATTTCCGACATGGCTGTTTCTCCCTTCGGGATTTTTACCGTTGCTTGTTTCAATAAACCAAGCGGCATGATAGCCCGTTTTTCCCGGGCAAACAAGTCAAATTGTGGGCTTAATTTCATTGATTATTTATCCGGGGCGCCATAGTATTTGCGCAAATTATCGCCTGCAACCCGGCCGTCACAAAAAAATCATGAAAAAAAATCAAAGCCATCCCGCCCGCCCGGTTCCTTCCCTGGACAAAGTCCGCTACGGCCTGCGTTTCCATATCCTT
>JBAYWJ010000401.1:0-3335 GCA_041674125.1 Kiritimatiellia bacterium | reverse complement strand
TATAAAACCGCCTATGAACCGATCAGGAACACTGGCGGCAAGGTCATCGGCATGCTGTACGTGGGAACCCTCAAGAAGCCTTTCGACGCCCTTGCCCGGAACACCACCATCGCCTTCCTGCTGATCGCGGCGGCGGTGGCCGTGCTCTCCCTGGCCCTCTCCCTCTTCCTCGCCGCCTGCGTTTCCAAGCCGCTCAACAACCTCCTGGACGCCACGGTCAAGCTCTCCTCGGGCGAGCTCGGGCACATGGTGGAGGCCAGGACGGGCGTCACCGAACTTGACCAGCTGGCCGGGGCTTTCAACACCATGTCGGCCAAGCTCGACGAGCGCGACCGGTTCCTCTCCGTTTCCAACAACAAGCTCGAGATGCTGAACAAGAACTACATCGACCTGATCGGATTTGTTTCGCACGAGCTGAAGGGCATCCTGGCATCTATTATCATGAACGTCTGCTCGGTCCACGACGGTTTCTTCGGCGCGCTCAACGAGAAGCAGAAGAACGCCCTGGGCGCGACCATGCGCAACCTGGACTACCTGACCGCGACCGTGAAGAAATTCCTGAACCTAGGCAAGATCGAAAAGGGCGAGCTCAAGCTCAACTGCGCGGATGTGAAGGTCAGGGACGAGGTCTTCGAGCGCGCCATAAACGCGCACATGGCGGTGGCCGCGCGCAAGGGCATGCAAATTGCGAACAACGTGCCCGGGGACCTAAGACTCCGTCTCGACCCCGAGCTGATGCAGATCGTCGCCGGCAACCTGATCACCAACGCCATCAAGTACGGCGAAGAGTACGGCAACATCTCCATATCCGCGCGCCTTGCGGAAGATAGCGCCGTCTTTGAGGTATACAACGATTCCACCCCTCTTACCGCCCAGCAGCAGGAGCGTCTTTTCAAGCGTTTCACCCGGCTGGATAACCAGGCCACCCGCAAGGAAAAAGGAACCGGGCTGGGCCTCTTCATCGCGAAAGAAATCGTGCGGCTCCACGGCGGGAAGATCTGGACCGAGGCCAGGGAAAAGGGCAACGCGTTCCTGTTCGAAATCGCCCGGAGCCCTGACCGGCCCGCGCATGCGGCTTGATAAATATCAAACGGAACAACAAGAAAGGAAAAGTACATGTCGCAAACCCACTGTCCTGAATGCCAGCGGCAACTTTCGGAAAAGGAGATGCTGGCCCGCCTGGACGACATCCTGGCGGGGCACAAGAGCACCGAAGGCGCCGTCATCCCCGTGCTGCAGACGGCACAAAATGCTTTCGGATACCTCTCGAAGCCGGTGCTGAAAAGAATCAGCCGGAAGCTGAACAAGCCCTACAGCGAAGTGACGGGCATCGTGAGCTTCTATTCGTTTTTCTCGACCGTGCCGAGGGGCAAATACCTCATCCGCGTCTGCCTCGGCACGGCCTGCTACGTGAGGGGCGGCAAGAGCATCCTTGAGGCCCTGAAAAGGGAGCTCGGCATAGACGTCGGCCAGACGACCAAGGACCGCCTCTTTTCGCTTGATATCGGGCGGTGCTTCGGCGCCTGCGGCATGGCGCCGGTGATCATGGTCAACGACACCGTGCACCAACGCTGCAAGGCGGTGAAAATCGGCGAAATAATAAACCATTACAAGAACCAGTAATTAAACCTTTTACGCCAAGGAAGGCCTTTGATGACAACATTCAAAAAAATATCCAACACCGAAGATTTGAACAGAATCCGCGAGGAAATCAAAAAACGGGATGCATCCAGGACTGCCGAAGGCAAAACGATCATCCGGGTCTGCGTCGGCGGCGGGTGCCTCGCCTCCGGTTCGGCGGCCGTCAAGGAAGCCCTGGAGGAGTCCCTGAAAAAGCACAAGCTCCAGGACAGGGTTGCCGTGGTAGGAACGGGCTGCCTGGGACCGTGCGCAGCCGGGCCGGTAGTCGTCGTCGGCAAGGAGGAAATCTTTTACGAGCAGGTGACAGCCGCAGACGCCGAGGAAATCGTCGAAAAGCACATTGCCGGCGGGGCGACGGTTGAAAGGCTTTGCCGCAAAAACGCCGCCAGCGGCAAGGCTGTCGAAAAGATGAACGACATTGATTTTTTCAAGAAGCAGGCGAAAATCGTCCTGCGCAACTGCGGGAGGATTGATCCGACCAGCATCAGGGACTACATCGGCAGCGACGGCTACCAGGGCCTGGCCAAGGCGCTCTTCGGCATGCCGCCCGACAAGGTGCTCGAGGAAATGAAGAAATCCGGCCTGCGCGGCCGCGGCGGCGCCGGGTTCCCCACATGGCTCAAATGGTCCTTTGCCCTCAAGAGCCCCGGGCCCACGAAGTACATCCTCTGCAACGCCGACGAGGGCGACCCGGGCGCCTTCATGGACCGCAGCATCCTCGAGGGCGACCCCCACAGCGTGATCGAGGGCATGATCATCGGCGCCTACACGATCGGCGCCTCGCAGGGCTACGTTTACGTCCGGGCCGAATACCCGCTGGCAGTCCAGCGCCTGCAGCTGGCGATAGACGAGGCAAGGAAATACGGCCTGCTCGGCAACAACATCCTCGGCAGCAAGTTTTCCTTTGACCTCGAAATACGCATGGGCTCCGGCGCATTCGTCTGCGGGGAGGAAACCGCCCTCATGGCCTCGATTGAGGGCAAACGCGGAGAACCCCGGCCGCGCCCGCCCTTCCCGGCCGTCAAGGGCCTCTGGGGCAAACCGACCGTCCTGAACAACGTCGAGACCTACGCCAACGTTCCGGCCATCATCCTGAAAGGCGGGGAGTGGCTGGCGGCACTCGGCACCGAAAAAAGCAAGGGCACCAAGGTCTTTGCCCTCGCCGGCACTATCAACAACGCCGGCCTGGTGGAGGTTCCGGTGGGAACAACACTGGGCGAGCTGCTCTACGACATCGGCGGCGGCATCCCAAAGGCCAAGGAATTCAAGGCGGCCCAGATCGGCGGCCCTTCCGGAGGCTGCATCACCCGCGAGCACCTCAACGTCCCCCTGGACTACGAGTCGCTCAACGAGCTCGGCGCCATCATGGGATCCGGCGGCCTGGTGGTCATGGACGAGGATTCATGCATGGTGGACGTGGCGCGGTTTTTCCTTGAATTCGTCCAGGAGGAATCCTGCGGCAAATGCGTGCCCTGCCGCGTTGGCACGAAGCGCATGCTGGAAATCCTCAACCGCATCTGCGAGGGCAAGGGCCAGCTGGCGGATATAGACACGCTCCTTGAGCTCGGGCAGCAGATCCGCGACACGGCCCTCTGCGGCCTGGGGCAGACCGCGCCCAACCCGGTGCTGTCCACGATCCGCTACTTCCGGCACGAATACGAGGAGCACATCAACGAAAAGTACTGCCGGGCCGG
>JBAYWJ010000400.1:0-3337 GCA_041674125.1 Kiritimatiellia bacterium | reverse complement strand
CTATTTCCTGGTGATGCAGCGCAGGGTTTTCTTCGGGCTCCTGAAGCCTTCGTGCGAGCATGTGCGCGAGGCGACGGAACTGGCCGCGCCGGCCATCATGCTGGCGGCCATCACTATCGCGGTGGGGATTCTGATGCCGCTGGTCAGGGGGACTTTCCTCCTGCCCCTGAAAATATTTTAAATGACAGGCTGTTGCTTGTGACGCAGGTGCTTGAACTATGACGATTGATATAATAATAATGGTATTGATGGTGGCCTCCGCCATGTGGGCGGTGATGTCGCCCAACCTGCTCAAGGCCGCCATCGGCCTGGCCGTGGCCAGCGCCGTGCTGGCGATAATAATGTTCCGGCTCGACGCGCCCCTGGCGGCGGTGTTCGAGCTCTCGGTCTGCGCCGGCCTGATCACGGTGGTTTTCGTCAGCGTTATCAGCCTGACCCGCCCGCCGGAGGGGAAGGATCCGAAGCCGAGGGTTGTCCTGCGCCGCTTTGCTTTTTTACCGCTCCTGGTATTGATTGCGGCGGTCGCGTTTGGCATGCTGGAGCTCAGGCCGGATTTCAGCTCCTTGCCGGCCATGGCGCCCGAAGCCGGGATGCGGGTTGTGCTCTGGGGCGAGCGCCAGCTGGACCTGTTCGCGCAGGTGGTTGTGCTCCTGACTGGTGTATTCGGCGTGGTGGTACTGTTCAAGGAAAGACAGAAGGGAAATTAGCGCCATGGAAGGATTGTTGCCGCTTTTCGGGGGATTGTTCGTGATGCTGATGGCGATAGGGCTGTATTGCATCATCGCCTCCGAAAACGTCATTCGCATCATCATCGGGATTGAAATCCTGACTAAGGGTGCCACGCTCGCGCTGGTGCTCGCCGGGTACCTGACCGGCCGCACGGCCCTGGCGCAGTGCCTCGCCATCACGCTTATCGTGGTCGAGGTGGCGGTGATCGCCGTGGCCTCCGGCATCGCCGTGGGAATTTTCAGGCAAAACGGATCTCTGGATACATCGGAATTGAAGAGCCTGAAGGGTTAAAGTGCGTATCGCGTATCTCGTGAAGAGTGTTTCGCCCGGCGGCAATAACGATGTTTTAAGCATGGTCAGAAAATGAATATTGAACAGATATTATTGAGCCCGCCGGTTGCCTTCGCGGTGCTTTTCATCGCGATCGCCCTGCTGGTCCTGCTGGCGTCGCGCCTGGCGGTGCGCCCTGCGGTCGTTAAGCCGGGCACGCTCAAAGCGTACGCCTGCGGCGAGGACGTCAAGGACCACCGCGCCCGGCCGGATTACGGGCAGTTTTTCCCCTTCGCGTTTTTCTTCACGATCATGCACGTCGTGGCGCTGGTCGTGGCAACAGTGCCGGCCGAAAACCTGCGCACCCTCGGCCTGGCGCTCCTGTTCGTGACGGCTTCCGTCATGGGGCTCTTCATATTGTACCGCAATTAATATCATGGGACTGGCAACTAAAATTGTAACTTGGGCCCGGATCAAATCGCCGTGGATCATCCACTTCAACACCGGCGCCTGCAATGCCTGCGACATCGAGATCGTCGCGGCCCTGACGCCGCGCTTCGACCTGGAGCGTTTCGGCGTGCAGCTCAAGGGCACACCGCGCCACGCGGATGTGCTCGTGTGCTCCGGGCCGGTGACGAGGCAGATCCGGGAAAGGATAATCCGTATCTACGAGCAGATGACCCACCCCAAATTTGTCGTGGCCGTGGGCACCTGCGCCTGCTCAGGCGGAGTTTTCAAGGGTTGTTATAATGTCATGGGCGGGATTGATGCCGTGATACCCGTCTCGGCCTACATACCCGGCTGCCCGGCCAGGCCGGAGGCGATCATTGACGGCGTTGTCAAGCTGCTGGCTTCCCTGAAAACGTAACCTGCCTGGTGCCCGGGGTGAAAAAATGAGCGAATTATTAAAAGAAGACAAAATCATCAGTGACCTCCAGGCGCAGTTCGCTTCGCTGGCGGGGCAGGCGCGGGTGCAGCGCGCGCGCCGGCTCTGGGCGGAAGCGCCGCCGGCGGACTTTGACGCGGTCCTTGGCGCCCTGGTGGAGAAATACGAGTTCGGCAAGCTGTGTACCATCACCGGGCAGGACGAGGGTGACTCTTTTTCAGCCACCTATCACATGGCTCGGACGGACGGGATAGTGCTGAATTTGAAGGTAAAAGTGCCGAAAACCAGCCCGGTATGGCATTCCATTTGCTCAAAATTCCCGGGTTGCGTCAACTACGAGCGTGAAATAGCGGATTTGTTTGGGGTGAAGTTTGAGGGGCTGCCTCCCGGCCCGCGTTATCCGCTCCCGGATGACTGGCCGGAAGGGCAGTATCCGCTGCGCAAGGACTGGAACGGCAACGTTGCGCCGGACAAGGAAGGAGGGAAGTCATGAGCAGGATAATAATTCCGATCGGACCCCAGCACCCGGCCTTGAAGGAACCGGAAAGTTTCCAGCTGGCGCTTGAAGGCGAGAAAATCTACGAGGCCAGCATGCGCCTGGGCTACAACCACCGCGGCATGGAAAAGGCCTGCGAGCAGCGCAGTTACATCCAGGATATTTACCTGATCGAGCGCGTCTGCGGAATTTGTTCCCATTCCCATTCCACGGCATTCATCCAGGCGGTCGAGGAGCTGGCGGGGCTCCAGATCCCGCCCCGCGCGCAGTATATCCGGGTGCTGATCGCCGAGCTCGAACGCATCCACAGCCATTTGCTCTGGCTGGGCGTGGCCGGCCACGAGGTGGGCTTTGACACTCTTTTGATGTATTCCTGGCGCGACCGTGAAATAGTGATGGACATCCTGGCGCTCATCAGCGGCAACCGCGTGAACTACGGCATGAACACCATCGGCGGCGTGCGGCGCGACGTTACCCCGGAACACCTTGCCGCGGTTGCCAAGGCTGTTGACGCCCTGGAAGAGCGCACGAAATATTACATCCAGGTCGGCACTGAGGAATCCACGCTGATCGCGCGGCTTTCGAAGGTTGGGTATCTATCCACCGCCGATGCCCTCAAGCTCGGGACCATCGGGCCGACCGGGCGCGCCAGCGGGGTTGACACCGACACGCGTCGCGACGATCCCTACGCCTGCTACGCCGACCTTGATTTCAAGGTCGTCACCGACACTCACTGCGACGTTTACGGCCGGTTGCTGGTGCGCATGGGCGAGCTGATGCAGTCCTACAACATCATCCGGCAGGTCATCGCTAAAATTCCCTCCGGCCCCGTTACGGTCAAGGCGCCGCGCAAGATCCCGGCCGGGGAGGCTTTCAGCCGCTACGAGGCGCCGCGCGGCGAGGACGTGCACTTCGTCCGCTCGAACGGCACCGAAAAGCCCGAGCGGGTCAAGGTG
>JBAYWJ010000399.1:0-3354 GCA_041674125.1 Kiritimatiellia bacterium | reverse complement strand
CCTGGCCCTGCCTCCACGCCTGGCACCTGTTCATAGTGCGCCTGGACACGGACCGCGCGGGGCTCGGGCGGGACGATTTCATGGAGGCCATGAAGCGCAAGAACATCGGCACCGGGCTCCATTTCCGCGCAACACACCTCCAGAAATTTTATCGCGAAAACATGGGATTCGAGCGCGGCTCCCTGCCCGCCACCGAATGGAATTCCGACCGCATCTGCTCGCTGCCCCTTTTCCCGGACATGCACGCCGAGGACGTGGACGACGTTATCGGGGCGGCCAAGGAGATTCTGGCCGGAAAATGACCGAGCCCCTGCCCCCTTGACATAAATCGGGCGCGCATATAGTCTCTGGCAATGGAACAAAAAGCATCATCCGTTTCGGTGGTTATTCCCGTCTTCAACGAAGCGGCCAACCTGGCCGAACTTGTCGAACGCACACTGGCCTCCTGCCGGAAACTGGGTTGCCCTTTTGAAATCATACTGGTGGACGACGGCAGCCGCGACGGCTCGGACGGGCAAATCACGGAGGCGGCCAAAGCCCACCCGGGCGAGGTGCTCGGCGTGCTCCTGAACCGCAACTACGGCCAGCACGCGGCGGTGATGGCCGGTTTTGAAAAAGCACGGGGCGAGGCCGTGATCACGCTCGACGCGGACCTGCAAAACCCGCCCGAGGAAATCCCGCGCCTCGTGGAAAAGATAAACGAGGGCTTCGACGTCGTCGGATCGATCCGCACGCCCCGGCACGACTCGCTTTTCCGGAAGTTTTCTTCAATGCTTGTGAACAAGATGACCGCCTCGGTGACCGGCATCGTCATGCACGATTACGGCTGCATGCTGCGGGCCTACCGCCGCAACACGATACAGGCCATGCTGAAATGCCACGAGCGCAGCACCTTCATCCCGGTGCTGGCCAACAGCTTCGCCCGTAAAACGGCGGAAATTGAGGTCAGGCACGTTGAGCGCCAGAAGGGAGGCTCCAAGTACAGCCTTTGGAAACTGGTTAACCTCCAGTTCGACCTGCTCACGAGCATAACAACCCTGCCGCTGCGTATCCTCAGTTTCGTCGGCGTGATCGTGGCCATGATGGGCGTAGGGCTGGGCATCCTGATCCTCATCCTCCGCCTGCTCTGGGGCCCGGAATGGGCCGCCAAGGGAGTTTTCACCCTCTTTGCCATACTCTTCATTTTCATCGGCGGACAATTCACCGCCATGGGGTTCCTCGGCGAATACATTGGCCGGACTTATATTGACGTGCGCGCCAGGCCGCGCTATTTTATACAGTCCGTCGAAGGAAAAAGCATCCTGGAGGGCAGCGGCAGCCCATAGCGTTGCCGCCGCTTCGCGCATCACACATCCCGGGGATTCCCGCCTTGGGCGCCGCGCGGGTTGGCGCATATTTTAGCGGTAACATGCAATGACAAAGACGCTTATTATAGCCGAGAAGCCTTCCGTGGCCAGCGACATAGCGCGCGCCCTGGGAGGATTTCAAAAGAAAAACGGCTTTTTCGAGAACGACAGCTATCTCGTGGCCGCTGCCAGCGGACACCTGCTTGAAATTCATCCGCCCGAAGGCGTGGAGCCTAAGCGCGGTAAATGGAATATCGCCAACCTGCCCGTCATCCCGCCTTCCTTCGCCCTGAGGCCCATTGAAAAAAGCGAGGGGCGCCTGCGCCCCCTCATACGCCTCATGAAGCGCCATGACGTTTCCGAATTAATCAACGCCTGTGATGCCGGCCGCGAGGGCGAACTGATTTTCCGCTACATCCTCCAGTATGCCCGCGTCGACAAGCCCGTGCGGCGCCTCTGGCTCCAGTCCATGACGCCCGCCAGCATCCGCGACGGCTTCGGCGTCCTGCGCAGCGACGCTGAAATGCGTCCCCTGGCCGACGCCGCCATGTGCCGCTCGGAATCGGACTGGCTGGTCGGTATAAATGGCACCCGCGCAATGACTTCCTTTAACTCAAAGCACGGCGGTTTTTTCCTGACAACCGTCGGGAGAGTCCAGACGCCCACCCTGATGATCGTGGTGGAGCGCGAGGAAAAAATCAAAAAATTCGATCCGAAAAAATACTGGGAAATCGAGGCCGATTTCCTGGTAAAAGCAGGCGCGTATACCGGGCGGTGGTTTGATGCCGCATTCCAGAAGGAAAACAAAGGCACCGACCTCAAGCCGGAACGGGTCTGGAGCGAAGCTGAAGCGCGCGTCATTTGCGACAAGTGCCTCAACCAGCCCGGGATTGTGAGCGAGGAAAGCAAACCGTCAACCCAGGCTGCCCCCCTGCTCTATGACCTGACAAGCCTGCAGCGTGAGGCCAACAGCCGCTTTGGTTTCTACGCCAGGCGCACGCTCCAAATCGCCCAGCGGCTGTATGAACACCACAAGGTGCTTACCTACCCCCGCACCGACGCGCGCGCTCTTCCGGAAGACTACGTGGAAGTGGCAAAAAAAATCGCCGCCAAGCTCGGATCCGACGAACAATACGGTCCGTTTGCGCGGGAAATTCTAAAAAGAGGCTGGATACATCCCAACAAGCGCATTTTCAACAACGCCAAGATATCCGACCACTTCGCCATCATTCCCACAAACCTGCTCCCGAAGGCGCTTGGCCCCGAAGAGGCTAAAATATACGACATGGTTGCCAGGAGGTTCATGGCAGTTTTTTACCCTCCCGCGGAATACATGGTCACCACGCGCATCACCGTGGTCTGCGGAGAGTCCTTCAAAACTGAAGGCAAGGTGCTGGTCAATCCCGGGTGGCTTTCGGTTTACGGCAAGGACAATCCTTCCGACGGGAACATCACTCCGGTCGAGGCGGGCGAAACCGCCTCCACCTCCGCCCTGCGCGCCGTGGCCCAGGAAACCAAGCCTCCCGCGCGCTTTACGGAGGCCACCCTGCTCTCGGCCATGGAAGGCGCGGGAAAACTGGTCGAGGACGAGGATTTGCGCGCGGCCATGAGCGAAAAAGGCCTCGGCACGCCGGCGACCAGGGCGGCCATTATCGAGGGGTTGATTTACGAAAAATACATTGTCCGTCAGGGACGCGACCTGAAGCCGACGGCCAAGGCCATGTCGCTTGCCGCCCTGTTGCGGGGGCTGCAGATCAGCGAGCTCTGCTCGCCCGAAATGACCGGCGCCTGGGAATTCAAACTCAAGGAAATGGAACACCGCCGCCTGGACCGCGCGGAATTCATGCGCGAGATCTCAGCGATGACCGCGAAAATTGTCGAGAAGGTCAAAAATTCGGAGCACGATTCCATTCCCGGCGATTTCGGGCCTTTGCAGACCCGTTGCCCGAAGTGCGGCGGCGAAGTGCACGAGCAATACAGCCGGTTCCAGTGCGCCGCCTGCGATTTT
>JBAYWJ010000398.1:0-3355 GCA_041674125.1 Kiritimatiellia bacterium | reverse complement strand
TGACATGCACCCGGATTACATGGCAACCCGGTTTGCGCTGAGCATGCACGGCGTTAAGCGGATAAGCGTCCAGCACCATCACGCGCACATTGCCTCGTGCATTGCCGAGCATAACCTGGCCGGCAAAGTCATAGGCCTGGCGCTGGATGGAACCGGGTATGGCGACGACGGCACGATCTGGGGCGGGGAGATCCTGGTTGCCGATTTAAAATCATACCGGCGCGTTGGGCATTTCAAACAATACCGCCTGCCCGGGGGCGATGCGTCCGCGCTCCATCCCGCCCGGATGGCCGCAAGCATTATCACAGCCGAATTCGGAGCCGAAGCACAGTGGATTATCCGCAAACACTTGCCATCGATAAATGACACAGCAGCTGGCGCCATTATGGCAATGGTCGCTAGCGGGGTTAATTCCCCGATGACCTCCAGCGCCGGCCGGCTCTTTGACGCCGTCTCGGCCCTGCTGGGATTTTCCGTGGAAGTCTCATATGAGGGCCAGGCGGCTGTGCGCCTGCAGGCGATGGCGGATGGTTCCGTTACAAAACATTACCCGTATGAAATGAAGATGGAGCAGGGGATCCTGGTCATTTCCTTCGCGCCGGCCATCAGGGCGATTATTACCGGCCTGGGAAATAAAACACCGCCTGGAGAAATCAGCGGCAGGTTTCATAATACCATCGTCGCGGCGCTGGCGACGGCGTGCATCAAAATACGCGGCGTCAGCAACCTGAACACCGTGGCGCTCTCAGGCGGTGTGTTCCAGAACGACCTGCTGGTTCAGAAACTGATCCCGGCCTTGAAAAAGAACCGGTTTGATGTTTATATTAACCAATCGGTGCCGCCGAATGACGGCGGCATTGCGATCGGGCAGGCGGCGGTGGCAGCGGCGCGGTATTTGGGGCGAAGCGTAAATAACTCTGCCTGTAACTGTGAACCGTGAACATTGCACTATGACTGGCAAACCGGGAAATGGAAACATTCAACATCCAACTTCCAACGTTCAACATAAACCGATAGCTCTATAGCAAATTAAACAATACTGTAGCCGCGGCGCTCTGCCGCCGCGCTCCTGAACGCCCCGACAGAGCGGGGCGGCTACAGTCAAAATGAAACTGCTCCATGTTGTCTAACCCATTACTTGAAAAGAAACCCCTCGTTTTCCTTGTTTCCCGATTTTTGTTCCGGCTGGGGCTGAAAATCTGGAACCGGTTCCGGGTCATTGGCAGCGAGAACATGCCTGCGCAGGGCGGGGTGATCATCGCCTCCAACCACGCCAGCTTCATGGATCCTCCCATCGTGGGCTGCGGCCTCATGCACCGTTACGTGCGCTTCATGGCCCGCGACACTTTGTTCCAAAACAGGATCGGGCAATGGTGGTTCGAAAATGTAGGTGTGGTTTCGCTCGACCGCAACCGGGGCGACATCGCCGCCTTCAAGGCCGCCATTGCCCTGCTGAAAGCCGGCGGCGCGCTCTGCCTTTTCCCGGAAGGAACGCGGACCCTTGACGGCAAACTGCAAAAGCCGAAATCGGGCATCGGCTTCCTGATCATGAAGGCCGAAGTTCCGGTCCTGCCGGTTTACATTGAAGGCAGCTTCAGTGCCTTCCCGAAGGGCGCCAAGCTTATTAAACCCGCGAAGATCACGGTGCGTTACGGTCCACTGATCACCCGGGATGAATTCAAAAAGCTCGGCTCCGGGAAGGATATTTACGAGAAGGCCACCGACTTTGTCATGGCAAAGATTGCGGAATTGAAGAAAGTTTAAATCTGAAAAATGACTTGCGTGGAAGATAATAGGGTTGGAAGTTTTGGGCATAATTTACAAGACGTTAAAGAAGTTTCCCGAGCTTGTCGAGGGATTCGCAACAGCAAGGCCAGATTGGGTTGGATGCGGGCGCGCCGCGCGCAGCGCAATACTCGTGTATGCGCAAGCGCGGGAAGCCCGCAGACGACCCGAGATCGCCGCCTTGTCCCTCGGAGCCTTGGCGAAGTGGGACGCATTTTTCCGCCAGAGGCGGATCTGCCTTTGGCATGAGCGAACCGAATTCGAGCCACTTGGAACAGAAATAAGACGAAGAAGCAGACAATCATCACAGGAGAACACATCATCGGCATTGACAATGTCATGTTTTCGGTTGACTGGCCGAACGAGTCGAACAAGGTGGCCGTTGATTTCCTGAAGCACCTTCCCGTGGGCCAGCCCGACCTTGAGAAGCTCGCGCACAAGAATACGGAGCGGATCCTCAAGCTGAAGATCTGATCTTGTGTTTTTTTGAAACCGCATGGTATACTATATTTTAATATAGCCCATGCTATGGGTAATACGGCGAGGAGAAGACACGATGAATATTATTAAAAAACATGATTGCGGGTGGTTTTATCGGGCGTCGTGCTGGAAGAGTCTTCTGGCGGCATTTTTTGCGCCGGCGCTCGTATTTGCTCAGTCCAAAGCAATCATCGCCGATCACACCTGCACGGAAATTAATAAAATACCAGCCAGTTATATTGAGAAGGCGAAAAAATCTTTCAAGGCGGCGTATGGGCATACGTCTCACGGCAGCCAGATCGTGGCCGGAATGGAAGCGCTTAAGGGCATTAATCCGGAACTTTATGATTTTGGCCAGGGAACCCCGGGCGGAATGTCCTTTCTTGACCGCAAGCCCGCGGGGGACCTGGGCAATCCCGATCGTGTCACCTGGGCCCAGCGCACGCGGGAGTTGCTGAAAGGTGAAGGCAAGGACCGCAACCTGATCATATGGTCCTGGTGCGGTCAGGTCAGCAGCGCTGCGGAAAATGACATCAAAACCTATCTTGACCTGATGAGCGGCCTCGAAAAGGAATTCCCGGGTGTAAAATTTGTTTACATGACCGGCCATCTTGACGGAACCGGAAGGGAAGGCAACCTTAACAAACGCAACGAGCAGATCAGAGAGTTCTGCAGAAAAAACGGTAAAATTCTTTTCGATTTTGCCGATATCGAAAGCTACGATCCGGATGGCAAGATAAACTACATGGAGCTTAACGCCCGGGACAGCTGCGATTACGTTGAAGGCGGAGTGAATAAAAACTGGGCAGACGATTGGATTAAGAAAAAGCCCGATCATGGAATCGCCCTGCCGGGCAGCGCGGCGCACAGCAGGCCTTTGAACGGAGCCCTCAAGGGGCGGGCCTTCTGGTGGATGGCCGCAAGGATGGCCGGGTGGGATGGCCAGTCCAAATAACAGGTCGCGGGATCGCGCTCGCGGATTAGTGCTTTTCCGCGGCCGCCGTGATCATTTTGATAAATGAAAGTACGCGCCTGTTCCGCGACGGGGCGTGATTTTTCTTGCGCTTATTTGCTTTCAATTCCACCGTGG
>JBAYWJ010000397.1:0-3364 GCA_041674125.1 Kiritimatiellia bacterium | reverse complement strand
TGTTCCTTTTGTTCCTGTGCGCTCATTTTCCAAGCCGGTTCGGTAATTGAAAGAAGGAAACCGGTGCTTTCAATCACAATTCTTCCGTTGTTATCGCTGTACCACTCAAGATACAGGCAGTTTGCTGTGTGTTCAGGAGCTTTTATGCCGATTTTATACATGGCGAGCGCTTCTTCAACCGGCACTTCGAGTACGCGAACTTTACGCGAGGCGGTCATATCACCTACAATGCCGCGCTGTTGCGGATTAAGATCAACGGGGTTACCAGGCGCCGGATCAGGATTTTCAAACGTCAACTGGTGACCGGCCAGGTCGCGCAGGGGGTTGCCTTGCAAATCCAATTCGAGCGGCTCCTGCCTTCCTGCAAGCCAGATGCGGCCGGTCACGCGGCCTTTCTGCCGGTTGTCAATCTCTCCCCGTATCACGCTGCCGGAAATTCGCCAGGCCATGTTAAAGCAGTTCCCCTGTTTACTTCTCGGCTTTGTTCAAGTCCTTGTCAGTATCGCGACGGAAGTCCTATGTCAGATAATCAAGGTTCATGGGCAACGCCAGTTCCAGGGTTCGGATAAACTGCACGCCAACCCGCACCTTGGCGGGCCGGCATTCCAGCAAATGTCCGCCATGTCGTTTGTCACCCGAGAGAAAATGGAGGTGGAGTCCCGGCACGCTCAGCGATCCAACAAAAGCCGGCGTGAAAAAGCCGGCCAGGGTTCCCTCGATCTCATCGAAAGTAAAGACCGGCTGGTCCTTGGCCACTTCCGCCAGAGGCCGGTAGCTTTCCTGCTTCGGCACCGAACGCACCTTCATGAAGGCGAAACGCCCCTCGGCCCGGATGGCATAAAAAATGTTGGGCGAGGGCAGCAGGCGCTGCAGCCATGCAAGGAAATCCGCATAATCCATTTCCCGCTCCAGGGGGTCGTGGCTCAGGGGGCGGTAGAACGTGACGCAGGCGTAGGGCGTAAGGGCCCGGTCATCCACAAGGCCCACGCGGCCATCGGCGGTGATCTGGTATGTTTGGCCGTCGAGCATGACCATTTCGCCGTCGAGGTTGTCGAAAGTGCCCAGCCCGAAGTCGCCGTGCTCCTTGATGCGCGCGAGCGGTATTTTCTGCTCGTAGATTCCCTCGACTAACGCGTTGACCGGAGCGCAAAGGTAAAGGCGGTTTTCTTCCGGCCCAACCTGCGGTTGCTTTTGCGTGTCTTGCATGGGGGTGTTCTTTTGCGGCGGGCGGATATTACCCTCCGGGCATATTCAGGTGAAAAAGACCAGGGTTGCCAGGACAAAAATCGGCCCCAGGATGGCGATCGAATAAACCATGTACCCGAAAAAACTCGGCATCCTGATTCCGTTTTCCTCGGCGATCGAGCGCACCATGAAATTCGGCGCGTTGCCGATGTAGGTGTTTGCGCCCATGAAAACCGCCCCGGCCGCCACCGCCTCGAGTATGGCCGGCTGCTCGGCGATGAGCTTCAGGATCGCCGCCTTTTCCGGCACGCCGTCGCAGAAGCTGCCGAGGGCCGTGGTCAGGAAAACAAGGTAGGTCGGCGCGTTGTCGAGGAAGCTCGAGAGCGTGCCGGTTATCCAGAAGAAATGCCATGGCTTCGTGGCGGCGCAGGTGACAAAGGCCAGCTGGCCGTCCGGCCCGGCGCGCAGCATGGCCAGCGCGGGCAGTATGGTGATGAAAATGCCGGCGAAAATTATGGCCACTTCCTTCATCGGGCCCCAGTGGAAATGATTTTCGGCCCGGATGTGCGCCGAAGTGGTCTTGAGGGAAAGGAGGCATATGCCCACCAGCGCCAGGTCGCGGAGGATGTTCTGGATTTTAAGCGCAACATGAAAAACTGTAACCTGGCCGAGCTCAACCGTGCCGCTGAAAAGAACGGCCGCGATAACTCCGGCCAGATAGAGAAAATTGTGTCCGCCCTGCAGCCGGATGGGGACGTGCACGCTTTGGTCGCCGCGCGGTAGCTGATGCCGGTCGCGCCAGAAAAAAAAGGAATCAATAAGGAAAAACAAGGCGAGCGCCAGGGTGCTCACGAGCACCGTCACGGGCAGGAGGTTGAAGGTCCAGAAAAACGGCACGCCGTGCAAAAAGCCCAGGAAAAGGGGCGGGTCGCCGAGCGGGGTCAGCGCGCCGCCGATGTTGCTGACAAGAAAAATGAAAAAAACAATCACGTGCGCTTTGCTGCGGCGCGCCGCGTTGGAGCGGATCACGGGCCGGATCAGCAGCATCGAGGCGCCGGTGGTTCCGATCCAGGAGGCGATCAGGGTGCCGATGACGAGGAAAAACACATTGGTCAGGGGCGTGCCCTTGAAAGAGCCCTTGATGTATATGCCGCCCGCAACCGTGAAAAGCGCAAGGAGCAGGATCATGAAGGGGATGTAGTCGAGCAGGACCAGGTGGACTATTTCCTGCATGGCCGCCTGCCGGTAAAACCAGAGCAGCGGCAGGGCCAACATCAGGCCCCAGAAGGCGGAAACAAAATGGTAATTGCGCTGCCAGAATTTCGGCCAGAAAAGCGGCATGAATGCCAGGGAAAGCAGGAGGCCCGCAAAGGGCAGGGCGCTCCAGGCGGGCAGGACTGTCCCGAGGCTCTCGCATACCGCGGGCAGGTTCGTTGATCCAATTTCGGAAGTCATGTTATGTTTTCACCGGCCGGTTGCTAAGGGCTAACGGGCGCTTATTCTGCCTTTTTGGCGCTTGACTGGCAATAATATTTCGGCGCGGGGATGAAATAAAGTTCCTTTTGTTGAATTAATATGGAAATAAGGTATGCTGCGTGAAAAAAAAGGGGAAGACACAGATGAAAAATCAGTTCAGAACCTGCCGGGCGGAGCGCATTTTGCCGGATTTGTGGCGTTTCAGGGACACCTGCAATGTCTACGTGTTCAACTTTGCCGGCCGCGGGATCGCGGTTGATTTCGGGTCGGGAAAATGGCTCAAGCAATTGCCCTCCATCGGCGTATCCCGGCTTGAGCACGTGTTTCTCACTCATCATCATCCCGACCAGTGCTCGGGATTGCTTCGCCGGAAATCCTGGCCCTTCACCATTCATGCCCCGGGGGGAGAAGACCAGTTCCTTTCACCGGATGGCTTGAGGCGGTATTACCGCGACATGGCCAGGCCTGACATGACGCCTTATTGCCTCCAGTCGACCATTCCGCGCGGCATCAGCGGTATGCTGTGCGATATCTGCGGAAACACCGAAAAGGTCTTGCGCGGGCATTGTTTTCGTTTTGTCCTCACTCCCGGGCACGGCCCCAATACCCTTTCAATCGTCGTCGAGCACGGCGGCAAGCACCTGGCATTCTGCGGCGACGCCGTTTTTGCCGGCGCCACCATCTGGGAGCCGTTCCAGCTGGA
>JBAYWJ010000396.1:0-3389 GCA_041674125.1 Kiritimatiellia bacterium | reverse complement strand
TGCCCGGCGCGGGTGCTGGTGATGGCCCAGGTGCTTTGGCCGCGCCAGCACTGGTGCCCCTGGCAGCGTTCGTTCCCGTCCCGGCCCCAGGGCATGTCCCGGAAATTTGCGCCGTCGTCGCGTATCACGTGGATGTCGGCCCCGCCTTCGCCGGTCAATCTTTGGATTGCGCCGTCCGGTCCGGTGATATTGCCGTGGTTTTCCTGGACCAGGATGTCATGGCACGCTTCCGGGTCGGTGCTGCGGCAGTATTGCGGGTGCATGTTGCACCAGCTCGGGCCTTCCATAACGAGCCGCACGGAGGCTTTTTCAAGGTCGAACACCATCAGGCCCCAGGTTATTTTTTCCCGGCCGCCGTCGCCAAGGAAACACGAAAGCGCCATGCGCCGGCCGTCCGGCGAAATCGTCGAGAGCGGATAGATGAAGCTGGGCCGGTAATTTGTGCCCGGGATGGCCGCGTCGATGACCATGACGGTCTGCCGCCCGGTCCCGTCCAGGTTGACCCGCTTGAGCTCCAGGCTCCCGCCGCCGACTTCGGTCCGGTCGATGAAGTAGTAGGCGTATTGGTTCCCGAAGACCGAGGGCGCAATCGCCCCAGTTTCGGCTATCAGGGGGCTCAGGGTGCAGTCATTTTCAATGTCGCAGAGCAGGTACTGGTGTTCCGGGTCGTTCCTGAATTTGATTTTATCTGCGGAAGTGGTTGTGCCGTTGGGCCCGGTCCCGCTGGGGCCGTGGGCATAGGCCGCGCGGTGGAGCAGGAAGCGCTTCGAGTCGGCTGAAAATACCTGCGCCTCCATGTAGACGTGCGAGCTGGGCACGCCGGTTTCGGTCGTCAGCTGTACGATCCTTATGTTTCCCGGTGATTTCTTATCCGGGAGATCCGGGCGTAATTTCATCTTGCCTTTCATCATTTTCTTTCAACCCGTTCAGCGTATCCCTGTAGGGCGTGCTGCCCAAATCAAATCCGGCCTCAACGCTAAAGCGTGGCAGGCATCGAGCTTGTCCCGCAAGGCGGGAGCCGGCTATAATACGAAAAATAGGTGCTTCTGTAGGCCCGCATAAAATGCGGGCATTTTTCCCAATCCTGCCGTCATTCTATGACGGCCTACAGTTTATTCCTTTCTACTGTTGCCGGGGTCGGCCTGACCCGCGAAGTTCGTTGCAGCGGAACGAAGAGGGGTGACCCCGGTATTAACCTTGAATTCCTGAACCTTATTTCCTCTGCAACAGATGGATTGCGAACCCGCCGAACTCGCCCTTGAGGTAGACGGCCGCGATGTTGCCGGCGGGGTCCTTCTTGGCCGAGCCCATGTCGACCGCAACGCCCTTGCGCTCCAGCCAGGCCGCGGCGCGCGCGATGGAGTTGGTGGCCACGGCGATGTGGCCGTGCGCCCCCAGGCCCCTGCTCTTGTTGACCTCGATGCCCTTGCCGGCAAAGTTCGAGCTGTTGCCTTCCTTAAGGGCCAGGTTGAACATGGCGCTTAAGCTTTTGGTCAGCTTCAGGGAGTCGTCCGCCCCGGCCGTGTTGATGCCGATGTGGCCCAGGTCGAACCCGAGCATGATGTTGATGGCCTCGCGGGTGAGCTTGGTGATCTCCCCAAACTGCCCGGCCTTGATGAAGTCATCCTTCACCATCCAGGTGCCGCCGCAGGCGAACACCTTCGGGAAGAGGATGTATTCGGCCAGGTTGGCGGCGGTGATCCCGCCGGTGGGGATAAACTTCACTGCGGAGTAGGGCGCGCTCATGGCCTTGAGGGTTTTTATCCCGCCGAAGGCGTCCGCCGGGAAGAATTTGACCACGTCCACCCCGTGGTCCAGGGCCATCTGGATTTCGGTGGGGGTGGCTATGCCCGGCGTGATCGGCACTTTGCGGTCGACGCAGTACTTGACCACCGCGGAGCTGAACCCGGGGGTGACGATGAATTTCGCGCCGGCCTTCAGCGCCCGCTCGGCCTGCTCGACGTTGATGACCGTGCCGGCCCCGAGCAAAACATCCGGGCATTCGGCGGCGACGGCCTTGATGGCGTCCTCGGCCGCGGCGGTGCGGAATGTGATTTCGGCCAGCGGCAGCCCGCCCTCGGCCAGGGCTTTTGCCAGCGGAACGGCGTCCTTGGCGTTGTCGATCTTGACTACCGGAACTATTCCCATTTCATTTATGGTCTTCAGTATGTCCTGCATGTTATTTCCTTTCTGTTGTTATTCAAAAATGGCACAAAGGCTCAAAGGCAGCCGTCGTCGCGCCATAGCGGCACTTTGCCGAGCCGCGAAGGCGGAAAGACACAAAGTGGTTGAAAAAAATAAAACCATAAATCCGACTGCTTACCTTTGTGCCTTTGTCACTTCTGCCTATGTGCCTTCTAGATTTTGTTTACCGCGTATTTCGGCTTGCCGCCGGAGAGAACGTCCCGGACGTTCTCGGCCGCCTTGCGCTTGAGCTCGCTCTGGGCTTCCTCCGTGTACCAGCCCACGTGGCCGGAAACCGTGATGTTGTCCAGCTTCAAGAGGGGATTGTCGTTGTTGATGGGCTCCCGGGCGAACACGTCCAGGCCGGCGCTGTTGATCCAGCGCTCGGAAAGGGCCTTGTGCAGGGCCTTTTCATCAATGATCGGCCCGCGCGAGGTGTTGATAATGATGGCGGTCTTTTTCATCTTCCTGAAGGTTTCCTCGTTGAACATGCCGCGGGTCTTGTCGTTCAAGGGCATGTGGATCGAAAAATAATCGCCCTCGCGCAGGGCCGTTTCCCAGTCCGCTTTCACGGCCCCGGCGGCGCGCACCTGGGCCTCGTCGAGGAATGGGTCGAAAACAAGCACGCGCCCGGGGTTGAACCCGGAAAGCTTCCTGTAAAAAATACGGGCGATCTGGCCGAAGCCGAAGAAGACGAAAGTTTTGCCCGCGATCCGCCACTGCGGGCCGTCGGCCTGGACCTTCCAGGTGCCGGAGCGCACCTGGCGGTCGCGCAGGGCCACCTTGCGCACGCAGCTCATGAAAAGCGCGAAGGCCTGGTCGGAAACGTCCTCGGCGCAGTAGTCGGAAACGTTGGCCACCCATATTTTTTTGGCGGTCGCCTCCGGCACGGGCACGTTGTCGTAACCGACCCCGTAGCGTGAGATCACCCGGCACCTGTTGAGGGCGGAGATGATTTTGGCGTTCATCGGCGCCAGGTTGAGGATGATGCCGTCGGCGTCGGCGCACTTTTTGATGATTTCATCCGGGTCGGAGCTTTTGCATACCTCGGGTGTTATGCCCAGGGGCTTCAACACGGCGGTTTCCTCGTTGTAGTGCGGGTAGCGGTCATCGAGTATTACGACTTTTTTGTTCATGATTTTATTTATAATGTTTTATATCATTCCTGGATTCCCGCTTCCGCCCAGGCTTCGCCAAAGCGCTTC
>JBAYWJ010000395.1:0-3402 GCA_041674125.1 Kiritimatiellia bacterium | reverse complement strand
TGGCTCTTGGCGGTGACAACGAAAGAGCATCCCAGTGCCCTCTGCCAGCCGTCCATGGTGACCCGCTCGCCCGGCATGGCCTTGAATAATATGGGGGCGTTGGAATCTCCCGTGGCGCGGCAGCGCACGGTTTCCAGGTAGTTATTGGATGCAACCAGGACCGTGTCGCCGGCATTTACCCGGCCGGCCGCGTGCTGGAGGGTGCGCCAGGCGTTTGAGCGGTTCACCCCGGTATTGGCGTCACTCCCGTCGGGCGCCACATAGAACGCACAAGGGGCGGCATTCGAAGCAAGGGTCGTAAATGACACTGGCGCGCTGCCTGGAACAATGCGATTCGTGCTCCAGGTAACGTCCACGCCCCGCATCGCCTGGAGCGCCTTGAGGTTGAAATAATATTTACGGCCCGGAGCCAGCCCTGCCAGACTGTAAGAACCAAAGCAATTCACGTCAAACATGACCTTATTGGTGCAATCGGCGTTTTCCCCCCACCCCAGCTCGCAGGAGGCCGGCAGCGAAGTCCACCATTCCAGGTTGGCCGTGGTGGCGCTGACGGAATGTACCTTGGGCCCTACGAGCTTCAGTTCTTTTTCCCGGAACGCCCGCTCTGGCCCGATGGCCTTTCCGAGCGGACCGCGGCCGGCGAAGAGAGTGAAATTGGCCAGGCGGAGCTTGCCTCCGTTAAAAACAACTTTCGGGGCGAGGCCGAGCGAATACCTTTCCCCGTATTTCTCCGCTGCCTCAAGGCTTAATCGTGCGGATTGCACTTGCCACGCAGCCTGGGCTCCGGCATAGCTGTTGTAACCGCTGTAAAGCAGCGATTCGGCCCGGTCAAGCCGGATGGCAGGGCCGTGGAGGTTGTCGAATAAATTACCGGAGAGAAAAATATTCGAGCAGCCGGCAAGGTCCAGCGCGGCCGCTTTGAACCCGGCAAAAAGCACGTGAGTGATCCGCAGGCCGTCCGCGGCCGCGGCCTTGATGGATGTGTCAGGCGCGGTAAAACGGCAGTTGTGAAATGAAATATTCCGGCTGTTCATGGCCGATACCGGCCCGGCGAAATCAAGCCGCTCAAAGGCAATAGCATGGCTTTTAGAGATTTTCAGTGATCCGTTGACAACCGCCGGGGTTGTGCCCCGGCCGCGGATATTTATTGCTTTCCCGGCGTCCTCGCTGGCCGTGAGCTCAAAATCTGCAGCATAAGTTCCGCCTTCCAGGTAAAGAGTATCGCCCGCTTTCAGACCGCGCGCGGCGCGCAGCAGGGTTTTCCATGCGTTGCTGGCTGACAGGCCGTCAAGCTGGTCGTCGCCCGTCGGCTTTACATAAAATATGTTGGCTTCGTAAGGATAAGCTCCGCGGTCGGAACCGCGCGGGCCGGAATTACGGAACCGGGAATTTCCCTGCAGGCGAAAATCAAAATTATCCGGATCGGCGAATTCCTGCTCAAGTCTTATTTTTTCTTTCGAGACCTGGATATTGTCCGGCGGCATCGGGTCCGAAGGCCGCCGGTAGGAATTGTGCGAGCCGACAATCGAATGTGATATGTTCAGGATGTTGCAGTCCCCCAGCGTGACGCAGTTGGAGCCGCGCGATTCTCCGGAAGCCTCGAAGCCGGTGCCCTTGATCCAGATATCGCCGTACCCGTTGCCCCAGGCCAGGTTGTGGCTCATGACGCCCGGCCCCTTCCCGCCGGCGTAGAAGCGGATGCCCTGGGTCTTGCTCAAATACGATATGCAGTTGCGGATTTCGTCGTGGTTAGGGCCGTAACAGAGGATGTTGCCACCTGAGCTGTCGTGCCGCGATCCGTTACCATAGGCCTGGCACTGTGCTATCAAGTTGCTGCCGCCGTCGCGGGTGTGAAGGCCGATGCCTCCCCCGTTGAGGAAGAAATCGCATTGGCGTACGGCGCAGTTTCTGGGATTAAAAAGCAAAATACCCCACGCAGTGTTGAATCCGTGCTTGTTGCGCGGTAAAGGCAGCGCGCTGTTGTAACCCGCCGTGGCAATGCCTTCGACGGTCACCCGCACCGGATCAACCAGGCAAACGCCGTGCATATTGGTGACCGAGACCGTGTAAAAATGGTGTTCGGGAGCCTGGAGGTCGGATGTGGAGATATAAAGCTTCTTTTTTTCCTTATCGTAGCTGCATGAGCCGGGATTGAATTCAAGTTCGGGCACGGTTGGCATTACCTCCAGGACCGTCAAAGTATTAACTTCGTTCACCGCCTGGACTTCGCGGTCAAATTCGGCATCGTAGACGAAATTAAAACCTTCTGTTTTTTTGAACGCGGGAGCGGGCACATCCCCGCGCAAAATAACAGTGCCTGGAATTCCGGCGCGGATGAGAGTGTCTTTTCCCAAGTCGCCCAGCTTGTTGCGCCATACGCATTCCCTGTACTCGCCCGGGCCGATGGAAAGGATATCGCCCGGCTCAAGGGCGTTAACCCCCTTCTGAATCGTCAAAAATGCATTTATGGGGCTCGCACCGTCGCGATCATCGCTTCCGTGCTTGGCGACATAATATTCCTTTGCACCAAGCCTCGCCGTGCCCGACGCCAATGCAAGACAACAAAATAATAGCCCGGCCGCTTTATTTTTCATGCGCATGATTCCTGTTGCCGTTTATGGACTTAGAAGCTCTTTGAAAAGAGGTTTGTGTTTTTGTACCACCCTGACCCGGGCCGGATTGACAACCTCCAGGATGCCATCATCCTCCCGCTTGTTATAGACAACCTCATAGAGGTATATTCCCTCGATATACTGGTCGGACGCGAAGTCGTTCAATATCCTTTTATTAAAGCTGTTACCCTGCTGGAGATAGCAATAGACCCATACTTTTTTGCCAAGTTTTGCCGCATAACGCTTAATTGGAAGCGCCACGTTTTTCCGCTTTCCATTGTAATGCTTTTCAGAAAGATTGTCGCTAAGGATAACCCTGTCAGACATCCTGACAATCTCTTTCCAGTCCGGCAATATTTTCGGCATGAACCATGGGCCATTTTCGTGGTAAGTCAAACCGAGCGAAGGTTTGCAGAGGCAATTGCGGAGGTGAACCTGGAAGGTGCGCCCGTGTTTGCGAAGCAGTTTCCTTGCATCCCGGAGGAATTCCATAAAAAATTGCCCCCTGATACGCATGATTTTCATAAAATCACCACGGCCGCGGCCGGGAAGACGCCCGAAACGGCGCTTAAAAGCAGCAAGTATCTCCCTGTTGTAACCATAATTGAAAAAATCGCGAATGCCCGAGCAATGGCTGGGGAGGCGGATATCCACCCCGTCGCATCCGCAGTCAATAATATATTCCAGGTATTTCATCCAGTAGCGGCGCACCGACGGCACGGCTTCGCACAAGGCGCCGCGTATATACGGCTCATATCCCCTCGCAATCCCCACCAGGTTCCACTCCCAC
>JBAYWJ010000394.1:0-3413 GCA_041674125.1 Kiritimatiellia bacterium | reverse complement strand
CGCCGACGGCAAGCCCTATCCTGGGTATCCGACTGGCGCCGGCATGCCGCGCTACACCAACCCCGCATTCCGCAAGGCCGCCGTGAACTATATGAACAAGAGGTTCGAAGCCGACCCGCAGCTAACGGCCATCTCGATCGGGCCGCCGGACGGCGGTATCAAGATGGATGCGCGGGATATTGACCTGTACGGCAAGCCGGCTGATTCGGTCACCCAGAAAGCGTCCCAGTATGTCTGGGATTTCCACGTGTTCCTGGCAAGGGAACTGAAAAAATCGCACCCGGACAAATACCTGCTCTACTGCAGCGGCGGCGGCGCCAATGAAGTCCCCGAGAACATAACCGAATTCCCGGATAATATCATCGTGCCCTTTGCCCAGCCTTACAGCGCCTACATGGTCATGAACAGCACGGAGCGCGCGACGCTCGATTTGCGCAAAAAATGGCACGCAAAAATGAAGACTGTTAAAAAGGCGCCGGTCTGGGACTATTACCTTTATTACTGCGGCTACCCGGTTTTCTTCACTGAGTACCTGCAGAAGGAAATGCAGGCATGCCTGCCGTACTGCGACGGCAAGTTCATAGAAATCAACCCTGGGGCGTACAAGGTTGAAGGCGAAAAAAACCCCCGCTACCGGCTGGATAAGCACGGCCTGAAGCACCTGATGGTTTACTGGCAG
Source organism: Kiritimatiellia bacterium (assembly GCA_041674125.1). Lineage (GTDB taxonomy): Bacteria > Verrucomicrobiota > Kiritimatiellia > JAAZAB01 > JAAZAB01 > JAQUQV01. Next base: position 2,734 of record JBAYWJ010000394.1, on the reverse strand, counting down.
AGCAAGCTCTTCTGGGATCCCGGGCTGGACCGCAAGAAGATGCTTGAAGAATATTATGACCTTTTCTTCGGCCCGGCGAAGGCGGAGATGAAGGAGTTTCACGAATATGCCGAGCAGGTCTGGACGCGACAGGAATCGCGTAGTGTGACCGAGACGACCGGCTTCCTGAAAGAAAAGGATGTGGAGCGTTACTTTGACATTCTTAAGCGCGCCCGTGAAAAAGCCGGGAAAGACACGGTATATGACAAGCGCATCGCGCAGATGGAAAACGAGATGGCCTCGCTCAGGACATTTTTCGCGAGTTTGAAGCGCACGGGTCCGAAGGTGGAGGCGCATATTGCCACGGAACCCGTAAAGATCGACGGCGAAATTGGAAAATACCCGGCGGAGTGGCGCGTGATCCTGCGCAACAACGCTACCGGGGAAATGCCGGTGAGCAACAAAACCGAGGCTGTTATTGCGATGACTCCGGACTTTTCGGCCCTGCTGGTGGGCGTGATCTGCCATGAGGACCAGATGGACAAGATCAAGTCTGACTGCAAACTTAATGACACGTTCAGCATTTTTGACGACGATGTGGTGGAAGTATACCTCAACACGCCGGAGCGGTCTTATTTCAAGGTCGCGGTCAATCCCAGTTGCGTAATCTGGGATGAAAGCACGGATGCGACAATTGTGGACCGCGACACGCTCCCTGTCCTTTGGAATCCAGGGACGAAGGCGGCGGTCAAGAAAGATAAAGACCGATGGCTGGTGGAGATCATGATCCCGGCCAAGGACCTCTGCTCCAAGCCGCCTTCCGCGGCAGCCCCCTGGGGCATCCAGGTTGGCCGCACGCGCTTTACCGGCGACGGGGGCGGCATCGGATGGTCGATCGCACCCACGGCCGGCCCTTACCGGACCCTGAACAAATGGGGCGACCTTTACGTGAAATAGTATGTTGCTTTCGAATGACGGGTGTTTGGCCAAGGATCACGACTCTACGGAGGTATGGTTTGATGCTGACCTCGACAGTCGACCGTCAACAATCCGAACGCATCCGTGTCCATCCGTGGTGAAATATCAGTAACAACGGTAAGCGATACAAATGATGTCGCGCATAAAAATGTTATTGCTGGCTTTAATCGCGTGCTTTTGCGCATATTTCACAGCGGAAGGGGAAAATATGGAAATCATCAGCCAGGAAAAAGCCGCGGGCAGCACCAATTACCGGGATACGATAAAGCTTACCTACAAGAGCTATTTCGACGGCCGGCAGGACTGGGCCCTGCTGGAAAAGTCAACCGGGAAGGCGGGGAAAATATGGGTTGTCCTGCTGCACGGCCACGGTTCCGCCGGCAACCAGATCTACACTCGCAAAGATGTTGCCACAACCTGGCTGCCCGCCATCAGGGAGCGCGGGCTTAGCATCCTTGCCCCGAACCTGCGCGGCAATGCCTGGATGTGCAAGGCCGCAGTCGAGGACCTGCACGCCCTCATTGAATACGCGCGCTGGAAACTGGATGCTGAAAAATTTGTGATAGTTTCCGGATCAATGGGCGGCACGGGAGCCCTCATTTACACGGTCAACTATCCCTGGGAAATTGCCGGGGTCTGCGCCCTCTGCCCGGCCACGGATATCGCGCGCTACTGGAAGTTCTGCGCTGAAAACGGCACCAAGAAGGCCATCCTCGGGGAAATTGGCGCTGCCATCGAAAAGGCGTATGGCGGCACGCCCTCCGCAGCTCCCGCGGCTTATGAGGACAACTCCGCCCTCGCGCGCGCCGGGCGCTTTGACATGCCGGTTTTCCTCGCGCACGGTGACAACGATGCCATCATCCCGGTTGAAGAATCGCGGACTTTTGCCGCCGCGCTTGAAAAAAGCAATAAGAAATTCATTTACACGGAGCTGAATAACGGACACCACGATTCGCCGATCCCCGAGGCTGTACGGGGCCTCGACTGGATCCTGAAGGAAAACCCGGCGCTGGCTGTTGCCGAGGCGCCGGTCATTGACGCCGCCCTGGACCGCGGCGACGCGGTCTACCGGTGCGGCGAAATTGCCACCGCCGTTTTTACGATGCAAAGCAGCGGCGCCGGCCCTGCAACCGGCTCAGGCACAGCGACAATTGCGCTGGAGGATCGCACCGAAATTTCCACCACCAATATTTCGTGGACCGCCGTAAAGCCGGTGGCCCTTTCCGGAACTTTGAAGGAGCCGGGGTTCCTGCGCTTCTCGGTCAAATTTGACCTGCCGGGCGGCAAGGCCGCTTCCGCATTTTGCGTGGCCGGTTTCGATCCTGAAAAAATCAAGCCCGCCACGCAATGTCCAGCCGATTTTCGCTCTTTCTGGGAGGCGGGCCGGAAGAAGCTTGGGCGCCCCGAAGTGACGCTTGAAAAAATAGACAAGTTCAGCAGCCCGCTGGTTAACGCTTACCTGCTCAGCTTCCCTAACCTGGATGGCTGGACCACGTACGGCTTCCTGGTGATACCGAAGGGAAGCCGGAAATACCCGGCCCTGGTCAGGGTCTGCGACGGCGGGGCGGGGGCGGCATCCCCCTGGGTGAGCCGTCCCGACGCCATAGGACTGACGCTGGTTGTCCATAATTTCCGCCCGGCGTTCGATCACCTGGAGATGATGAGGCACTACGAAGACTACAACCGGCCGCACGGCGGGTCCGGATGGCACATGACACACGGCGTGCCTGACCGGGAAAAGTATTATTACCGCTACGCGATACTCGGAGCGGATTAT
>JBAYWJ010000393.1:0-3414 GCA_041674125.1 Kiritimatiellia bacterium | reverse complement strand
GCCACCGCCTTGAGCCGGGTCGAGGAGTTCAAGCCGGACAAGATAATTTATGTGACCGACGAGAGGCAGCAGCTTCACTTCAGGCAGCTTTTCGCCGTCTGCAGCCAGCTCGGGATCACGACTGCGATGGAACATGTCTGGTTCGGGCTGATGCGCCTTCCGCAGGGAACATTTTCCACACGGGAAGGCAACGTGATCAAGCTCACGAAACTCCTGGACGAGGCCGAGACGCGTGCCCTGGCGGTGGTGAGGGAAATCAACCCCGGCATGCCCGAGGCGCAGCAGAAGGAAGTCGCGCGCGCGGTCGGCATCGGCGCGGTCAAGTATGCCGACCTCAGCCAGAACCCGCAAAGCGTGGTCACATTCTCATGGGAAAAGGCCCTCGCCCTTAACGGCAACTCCGCCCCCTACCTCCAGTACACTTACGCGCGCATCCGCAGCGTGGAAAGCAAGTATGCCGAACAGCATCCCGGCTCCGATTACAGCTCCTGCGAGATCCGGCTGCATGAGCCTCAGGAGCGGCTGCTCGCCTTCAGCATCATACGCTTTGCGGAAATCGTGCCGCTGGCGGCCCAGCTCAACCGCCCGAGCGTGATCGCCGACTACCTCTACCAGCTGGCATCGGCCTACAACCTCTTCTACCAGAACGTTCCGTTCCTGAAGGCGCCCGAGGGGGTGCGCGAAAGCCGCGTGCGCCTCGGGAGCATCATTGCCCGAATCCTGAAGCAGGGCCTGAACCTGCTGGGCATAGACGCGCCGGAAAGAATCTAGGCGGACAACCGCCACGGATTTCACTGATTATACGGCCCAGTGGCATCCGTGATATCTGTGCCCCCCCCGGTGCTCCCGGTCGGGACAGGTCAGTCCATGTGAAAGACCCGGCGCATTTCCTCTTCCCTGGCTTTTTTATCCCCGGGATTTTTTGAAACCAGGTATTCGGTCATGTGCAGCCACCATTTTTTGCAGACGGGGTTTTCGGCCATCTTTGCCAGCTTGCCTTCGTCCTCTATTTCCACATAGCCGAAAAGCTGGTTGGTGGCGGCGTGGTGGAATATGGAATAGTTGTGGATGCCGTGGGATTTCATGATCTTTTCGAGCTCCGGCCAGACGGGATTGTGCGCCTTCTCGTAGGCCTCGATCCGTCCGGGTTTGACTTCCATCAGGAACGCTTTTCTGATCATGCCGATGCTCCTCCTCCAATGGTGAATAGCCAATTATCAGTTCAGCGACATCCGACTTAAACTTATTACTTCAACCTGCAACTATTACTTCGCGGGTTTTACCATGGGGACGAACCGGACTGGAAGATCTTCCTCCCGGGTGATTTTGCCATTTTTTTTACGGAGTATCACCAGGCGCTGGAATCCTATCCCGACCGGCAGGATCATGCGGCCGTTTTCCTTGAGCTGCTCGACGAGCGCCGCGGGCACTTCCTCGGGCGCGCAGGTCACTATGACGGCATCGAACGGCGCGTGCTCAGGCCAGCCCTTGTATCCATCCCCGGTCTGAACCTTGACTTCCTTGTACCCCTCGGCCTGGAGCGCCGCGCGCGCGTGTTGCGCCAGCTCCGGAACTATCTCGATGCTGAATACCTCTGCGCCGCATTCAGCGAGGATGGCCGCCTGGTAGCCCGACCCTGTGCCGATCTCCAGAATTTTATCGCCGGTCTTCGGGCTGATTTTTTCGGTCATGTAGGCCACAATGTACGGCTGTGAGATGGTCTGGCCGTGGCCTATCGGGCAGGGACGATCGGCGTAAGCCTCGTTCCGGAAACGGAAGTTTTCGGGAATAAACATGTGTCGGCGGACCTTCTCCATGGCCGCCAGGACCGCCTGGCCTTTTATGCCGTAAACACGCAAAACATTAACCATCACATCGCGTTCCGGCTGCCAGTCATCCCTGCCCTCCGGCGCCGGCCGATCGCCGCCGCATTGCCCCGGGTTCATAAATGAAAGTCCCGCCATGATTGCCCCGAAAAAAATTATTCTGGCCGTATCTGCCTTTCGCATCTTTATATTATACCTCATAATGAACATTAACCAAGTATTTTCACGGTTTTTACAAGGGCTATAATCGGCTTTACTTTTCGCTGCATGTTTTCCATGATTGCAATTTAGTCTTTACCTGGTGAAATCCATGAAAAAGTCTTCCTTGTTTGTCAACGGCAGGGTTCACTGCCTGTCTTACCCCGGAACAACCGCCGCATCCATCCTTGTTGAAAACGGCATAATTACCGCGCTCGATCCTGACAAAAACCGCCTGGCAGCAGTCCGCCCATCCCCCGACCTCGTCGACCTGAAAGGCGCGGCGGTCTTGCCGGGTTTCATTGACACCCACGTCCACGTCGCCTCCCTGGGCAGGATTGCCCGTTCCTTTGCAAACCTATACAGGGCGCGGTCAATTGCCGCCATTGTGGATAGTTTAAAGGAAAAGGCGGCGGCGCAGCCGCAGGGGCCCCTGGCCGGCTTCGGCCCGAATTTCCGGGCAGACCTCCTGGCGGAAGGACGCCTGCCGGCCGCGGCCGACTTGGACCGCGTGGCCAAAGACCGCCCGGTTGTGCTTCACGATGTAAACAAATACATCGTCAACTCATATGTGCTGGCGCGAATTGCACCCGAGGCTCTCGCAAAGGCAAAAACATTATCCGCGGAATTCGGCACGAACGTTTTTTTCAGCAAGGCGCGCGGCCTGGTTCCGCCCGAATGCCATGTCCCCGTGAGCAGCGGCCATCAGCTTGAAGAAGATATCGTTCGGGCCCTGCAGCTATGCGCCGCAAACGGCCTTACTTGCGTCGTCAACGCCAGCGTCACGATGGAGCAGTGCCGAATCCTGCGCCGCTTGAACCGGGCTGGCAAGATCCCCATCAAAATGATACTGCTGATGTTCGAGGTCCCGCCCGACAAGCTCGCTGCCGAGGGCATCACGCCGGGGCTGGTTGAAGGCCGCCTGACGTTCGGCCCGCTAAAGTACTTCTGGGACATGTTTGTTATGCACCGCTCTGCCCTGATGCGCGAGCCATACCTTGACGAGCCCGACAACCACGGCAATTCCTTCGTTCCGCCGGATGAGTTCAGGAAAAAGCTCCGCGCCGCCTTTGATGCCGGCTGGCCGGTCGGAGTACACTGCACGGGCGACCGCGCCCTGGATGACCTGGCCGCGATGCTCCTGGGCGAAAAGGAAAGAATGGCCGGCCTTCCGCCCAGCCATATCATCCACGCGTATTTTCCTTCCCCGAAGGCCATGGAAATCTGCCGCTCGCTGCAAATCGGCTTTGCGGTCCAGCCGGCCTTCATCCGCGACTGGGGCGACACCCTGCCGGAGTTCATAGGGGCCGGCCGGGCCGCCCGGTTTCTGCCCCTGAAGACCATGATGGCAAACGGGCTGACCCTTGGCGGCGGATCGGATGCACCGATT
>JBAYWJ010000392.1:0-3428 GCA_041674125.1 Kiritimatiellia bacterium | reverse complement strand
CGCCCCCGGTCATGATGCTGAACACCCGGTCGGCGTAGGGCGCCAGCGCGGAAATTTCTCCGGCGGCGCCGCGCCACATGCTTTCGAGCAGAATGCTCAGCCGCCCGGTGGCGCCGCAGCCGGAAAAGACGATCCGGCCGCCGTGTTCCAGGCATTTTACGCCGGACTCCACGAGCGCGCCGAACTCAGCGCCCGCCAGGACCCGCGCGGCCATGGCGGCGACGTCGTAATCCACCGCGAGCAGGTTTTGGACGCCGCCTTCCAGGCCGGCCTTGAAGGTGCGGTCGATGTTTTTCGTTTTGGGGTTGGATTGCTCGGTGGGCAGCACGCCGAGGTGGAACTGCTTTTCGTTGTTCAGGAAATGTTCTGCTTCGATCCGCGCTTTGTTTTTCATGATGTCATCCGCCGTTTTGCCGGTTCAGTTTCAAAGTTCTCGCCTGGAAACCCGCCGCAGCTATTGAAGCGCGGGCGCTTTAAGGTTCCCTTCAATCTGCCGGGCAGTTTCGCCCGCGGCCCGGAGCGCCATCTCGCCGGACTCGCCCTGCGCGCCGAAACCGATTGCGGCGGGCGGGAAGCCGCCGGCGCGAACCATGGCGCCGATTATCCAGAGCTGCCGGTCCGGGGTGCGGAAACATACGCGGCCTTCAGCCGCGATTGTTTTAAGCTCCTTGAGGAAAGGGCCCGCTTCGACGGGGTTGCCGGCGAAATCCTTGATGCCGATCCTGGCGCAAAGATCGGCGGCCTCTGTTTCCGGGAGGGTTGCCAGCAGCAGCCGGCCGGTGGCGGTGGTGTAAAAATCGTGGCTGTACCGGGTCTGGAGTGAAATGTCGCGGCTGCCGTCGGCGCTGTAATGGTAGAGGATATAGCGGCAGCCGTTGTGCAGGACTGATATGTTGACGAGGGTATTGAGCTGGCGCGCCAGGTTTTTAACCGGCCCGGCGGCCGCGCGCGCCAGGCGGCAGAACTGCCACTGGGCGCGGTCGGAGAAGGTGAACAGGGCCGGGCCGGGCGCATAGCCGGCGCGGCGCGAGACCTGCACGAGGTAGCCCATGCCGGTGAATTCCCGCATGATGCGCACGCAGGTGGCGGCGTCCAGGCCGAGCTTCCCGGCCGCCATGCCCGGCGTAACCGGCTGGCTGCCGTGGTTGACGATGAATTCCAGTATATCCAGGGCTTTTTTAAGAGATTTCATCGATCCTCAATCATTTCACTAGCAGCCGCCACGAACGCGGGGGCATGTGTCCCGCGGCCTTCAGGCCGGAACCGGCAAATGCGAACTCCCGGGATTGCCGGGTGTAGTTCGCCAGGACCAGGCCGAGCCGGCCGTCCGGGCTGCGCCAGAGAGAATGCAGCACGGCCGGCATTTCTTTTCGGAACACCTTCTGTTTTCCTTCCGCCGTGAAAATGTATCTTTGCATGAAGTCTATCCGGACCGTCTCCGTTTTTAAAACGCCCGGCGGCAGCATCTCGCCGTCAAAAAGAAAGTCACGGTGTGCGTGGTAAAAGCGGACCGTCCGGACAATGTAATCGTAAAGCTCCTTGAATTCGCCGGCGGTATGCTTGAGGCGCAGGTTGGCGACGGTCGGCTGCATGCCCCAGGTGACGGTCCTGGCAAATTCCAGGAAAAACTGGTCGGGGAAAAGCCGGTGCCAGTCCTTTTCCTTTTTCCAGGCCGCCCCTGGCGGCCACTTCGTGTCAAAAGGCGGGATGGCATCCGGCAGGGCGTAATTGCCGAACAGCGCGTTCAGCCCGTGGTAGACCGCGCTGAAAGCCGGCACCGGCTCAACGTCATCCCCCCACAGCCTTTCGGCGCCGCCGCTCAGGGAAATGGATGAGTCGAAGAGATCCATGTAGGCCTCGTTCGGCTCCTCGGTGCTCAGCAGGAGGCCCGGGTTGTCACGCCGGATATTTTTCAGCATGCGCCGGTATCCGCGCGCCTGGTAGTTGCCCCCGCCCGGCGCGTGCCGGTGCGCCGGGTTGTAGCAGCAGCCGTAACTGGCGCAGCCGATCATGTCGAGGTAAACGCCGGGCAGGCAGGCTTTCCGGAGTTTTATGACAGTGTCCCGCATTTTCTTTTGAAAGGGCAGGCTGTCGTTGCCGCACATCCATGCCAGCCGCCTTTTGGCGAAATTATTGAACATCACGGCCTTGACCGTGCCGTCGCTGTTCAAGACCGCCGACTGCCGGCCGCCCCGGTTCCAGTGGCCGGCGTCCATGTCCCAGGTGACCCCGTTCAGGTAAACCTGGGTGAAAATGCCCTGCCGGTTAAGCCGCGCCACGGATTGCCGGAAAACTTTGAGGCCCTCCCGGGGCGGCCAGTAATAAGGATAGGAAGTATCGTAGCCGTTCCTGTGCCACCAGTACCAGTCCAGCGCCGCCGGCACCCCGGCGTCCTTTTGGAGTTTTTCAACGGGCGCGATGACGTTTTCCGCCAGGCCCCGGTTCCAGGCCCAGACGCCGATATCCCGCAGCCGGGCGTCCACCGGCGGGCGCAGGGCCCATTTCTGACGCCGGGCCCATTTTTTGTATAACTGCGCTGCCTCGAACCAGCCGCCACGGAAGCGGCCGGCGGAAACGCTGTAGGGAAGCGTGTAGCGGAGGTTGCTGCGGCCGTCCAGGGGCAGGGGATGTTTGCCGGTGTAACGCGCCCGGGCGCGGTTATCGAGGGCATGGTATTCGTAGGCCTTGCGGAAGAAATTAACGTCCCTGGCGTCAAAGTAATACGAAAAGTCCCGGCCCGTCAGGGCGGTGAACTGCATAGATCCGGAAGCGATATCCAGGAGGAGCCCGTCGCGCAGGTCGGTTCTCCCGTAGGGCAGTTTTTCAGTTTCAAACAGCCGGCCCTGCTCGTACGCGACGAAGATGGAAGCTTTTCCCGGCATGGGCATCGTGGCCGCCGGGAAGTGAATTTCCTCGATAACCGCTTCCTTGCTGCCGCCTGTCCAGCCGATTGTGCCGTATAAAAGTCCGTTTGCAAGTTTCCAGTGAACCGTGACCTCGAACCGGCTGCCGAGGACGGCATGCCCATGCCATTTTAGCGTAAGACTATCGCCTGCCGACCGGCGCGAGAAATGCAGCATGTCCTTTGCTTCCACACGGCGCGGCAAGGATTTCACGGCCTTGAACAAAAGTCCCCAGCCTATTGTCATGGTCTGCCAAACCACTTCACCGCAATCTGAAACCTTCATTTCGCATGAATCCATATTTTGTAATGTATAATAGTAAATGATAATAGTGAAATATGAATATCTAATAGATCAATATATAAAATACTGGGATAGTGTCAATAGAATTAATCCCGGAATTTGCATTCGAGAAATAGCCTAAAATGGCAAGTTATTAAAAAACAATGAGTTGCTATTGCGTTGCATTAGAAAACAAAATCATTTAAAGGTGTGTTCATATAACAAACCTTCGGAAGGCTATTT
>JBAYWJ010000391.1:0-3433 GCA_041674125.1 Kiritimatiellia bacterium | reverse complement strand
TGCCAAAAAGACGATGATTACAACATCTTCGACGACGACGTGGTCGAAGTCTACGTGGAAACTCCGGAGGCGAAATATTTCAAAATAGTTGTCAATTCCAACGGGGCAATTTATGATGAAACCACCGATCCGAAAATCGTCGAGCGCGAGACCCTGCCGCTGTTCTGGCAATCGGGCGTGACGAAAAACATAAAAAAAACGGATAAAAGCTGGATCGTGGAGCTGGCCATCCCTGCCCGGGATTTCGGCAAGATCGGGCCGACCAGGGAATTCCCGTGGGGGTTGCAGATCGGCCGCACCCGCCATTCCCGCGGACGGACCGAGAATCAGGCCTTGTGTCCCACCGGGGGAGGCTTTAACCTGACCGCAAAATGGGCGAATATCTGGAGCCAGTAAGCGTTGCTTTATATCGAGAAAACAAGTATCTGGTCAAAAGACGCAAAACAGCGCGCGTGTCCGCCTGCTGCGGGGAGCGATTGACGCTCTCCTCGAAGGCAGTTGGCGCGTCAATGATTTGTCCCGGCGCAGCTCTGAGCGAAGCCGGATGTTGGCGTGGGTCGAATTTGGTTTCCGTCAGCTGACGGATTCACAAAAGCAAGGTAAGTCCGGATCAGATATTCCGGCGTCGCACGAAGCGCTATCCTCGCGGATGCGCGAGGGCGACAACGGGATAGATGAGCTGGAATCGCCGCCGCGTTTTGTGAACCAAAATCGATCCACATGGAAAAGAAAAACAGACGAAGAAGTAGACAATCATCGTAGGAGATAGAAAATGGCTGAAAAATCACTGATGGTCATTGCCGCGCACTGCGACGATATCGAGCTCAATTTCGCCGGTACGATGTTCAAATATCACGAGAAGTTCGGGTATGATATTATCTATGTCCAGTCCACCAATAACATGTCCGGACTCTGGTCGGAGGCTACCGCGGGTGAGCACGCCGGGCTCTCGAAGCTGCCCGGCTGGATCGCCGAAAAAAAGACAACCCCGTATCCCGGCTTGAAACGCCTGACCCACCTCGTGCCCTGGTATTACGAAATCCAGCAGCGCAAGAAGGAGGCCGCCGACGCGGCGCGTGATTGCTTCCACACCGTGCCCATCCACCTGGACTACGCCCAGCGCCATTACACCGACCGCGACCTGAAAAAAATTGATTTGCGCTACGGCGCCCCCGCGCCCGACTGCTATGATCCCGCCGTTCCCACCATCATGACCGCCTGCGACGATCCCGCCCAGATCGAGCGCGTGGCAAAGCTCATCCTCGACAAGGACCCCGAGGTGATTTTCACGCACCCCGCCGTGGACTACACGTTCGAGCACACCGGCACGACGCTCCTGGTGCAAAAGGCTTTCTGCAAGGCGGAGCGCGCCGGTTATAAGGGCAGTCTCATATGCGCGGCCGCGCCCGGCAAAAACAACATGGGCCGATTTTTCGACCGCTGGGATTCCTTCATAGATACCACCGGTTTAATGCAGAAAAAAATGGAAGCCGTGGGAAAGCATGCCTGCCAGATATCCTATCCCGACCATGTTTGTTTCTTCGACCCTTACGCCGGTAAAATATGCGGGTGCGAAACGGCGGAGACTTACGTTGTTGTGCGGCTTTCCGCCGTCCGCTCCGGCGCGCTTACGCGGGAGCTGGCGCGGAACCATAAATTCTGCAATGAAAACTGGATGAAGTTGTTTTTCAGCAAGGCGTCGGAGGTGGTCTTTGAGGATTTTGACATAATGTGCAGGCGGAAGCAGGCGCATTGGGAAAAACTGGCGCGACAAAAAACGGCGCCTGCCGCCGGAGGCGTTTGCAAAACTGCCAGGATGAAACGCCGTCCCGCGCGCAAATGAAGGAGGCACGCCATGAAGCCTTTTCGTGATCTGGTGCTGCCCGACGACACTTTGGCAGACTGGGAAAGCCGGCGCGCCAAAATGTTCAAGCGGGTCATGTATTACTTCGGGGAAGGGCCCCGTGAAAAGTGCGATCTTAAGCCCGTCTGGGGCGACAAGCAGTCCTTTGACGGCTATATCAAGCAGCATGTTGCCTACGAAGTCGAGGAAGGGCAAAAGGCTTTTGCATGGCTTTTTGTCCCGGCGGGCCTTTCGGAGCCGGCGCCGGTCGTCATGTGTTACCACGGCACCAGTCGCCCCGGCAAAGAGTTTGTGTCGGAAGACCCGTACCTCGCCGAAAAGCCGAACAACATGGGGTATGCCGTGGAGCTTGCCCGCAAAGGCTATGTTACCTTCGCGCCCGACCAGTGGGCCACCGGCGAAAGGATGGGGCTGGACGGAGAGTTTTTCCGCACCGACAACCTTTATAAAAATCACCCCGATTGGTCGCTGGAGGGCAAGACCGCCTACGACCACATGCGCGCGGTGGACCTGGTCCAGACCCTGCCTGAGGCGGATGTTTCAAGACTGGGAGCGATCGGCCACTCGCGCGGCGGCAGCGCGGTGATCTATCACATGCTGCACGATGACCGGGTCAAGGCCGGCGTGCCCAGCTGCGGCACCTGCCCGTATTACGGCAATTTCTGGCTCAAGCACCTGGCGCACCAGCTGCCGTATTCGACGCTCAAGCGCTTTGACGAGGAAATCAAAAACGGAAAGGAACCCGGCTACGACGTCCACGAGGTCATGGCCCTGCTCGCGCCCCGGCCGCTCCTGCTGGTGAGCCCGTTCCGCGATGATTTCTGCCGGTGTGCGCATCTCTTTTCGGAAGTTGCCGAAAAAGTGCACAGCCTCTATGAATTCCTGGGCAAGGAGAATAATTTCACGCGGTTCGCCCACGGCGAAGGGCACAATACCGGCCCGATCCTCCGCGCGGCGATGTACGCCTTCCTCGATTATCACCTCAAGGGGGAGGTGCCGGGGCTGCCCGGTACCAATTACAGGGCGAAATAACGCATTGCGGCAGTTTTTTTTGACGTATAGGTCTTGTGAGAGCTTTTAAATAATGGAGGAAACAAAATGAACATAACGGCAGGAGTGGTCGGATGCGGCAATATTTCCAGGTTCCATTTCGATGGGCTCGAAAAAGCAGGCGTGAAAATCAAATGGGTCTGCGATCTTTCCCCGGATGCCGCCCGGCCCTGGGCGCAGAAATTCAAGGCAAATTATACCGCCGATTACATGGATATAATACGCGACCCTGAAGTGAACCTGGTGGACGTGACCGCCATTTCCGCCATCCACAAGCCGGTCTGCCTGGCGGCCATCCGCGCCGGCAAGGCGGTTGTCTGCGAAAAGACCCTGGCCGAGAACGCCCGGGATGCCCTCGAAATAGTCCAGGCGGCGGAAAAGGTCCAAAGCATATTCTACACCTCCTACATGAAGCGATTCATACCGGCGGTTGAAAAGGCAAAAGAGCTTTTGCCTTCGCTGGGCAGAATCCTTTCCACCCATATCCGCGCCTACCAGGGCTGGGGCAACCTGTGGGAC
>JBAYWJ010000390.1:0-3480 GCA_041674125.1 Kiritimatiellia bacterium | reverse complement strand
GGAGATAACCGGAACAATCTCCCCGCGCAGGTTGATGACCCCCTCGATATAGTGCGGTGTGTTGGGCATTTTGGTGATGATCGGCATGCGTATGATCTCGCGCGCCTTGAGGACTTCAATCCCATATGCTTCGTCTGCCAGCATGAAGCTGATCTGCTGGATAAGTTTGTCCTGTTGTGCAACATCATTAAATTTTACCACTGCATTTGTGGCCATGGATGGCTCCTTTTTTACCTTCCCCCAGCCCCTCCTATTTCAGGAGCGGCCGGGAGAAGTAAGGTTTTGTTACAGTCTGAACTGTCTCACCAACCGCTGCAGTTCCTCTGCATTGCCATTAAGTTGTGCCGCCGCCGTAGCCGATTCATGTGCGCCTTGCGAAGTCTGCTGCACCACTTCGGTGATCTGCATTATGTTACTTGAAATCTCGCTGGTAGTGGCGGTCTGTTCTTCGGCGGCGGTAGCGATCTGGTTTACCTGCATGGCAACATCGTTGATAAGCTCCAGAATATGCTGAAGCGCCTGACCTGACTTACCTGCTTCAACGGTACCGCTCTCAACCTGGTGAACACCCTGCTCCATAGCAACAACAGCACCTTCGGTTTCAATCTGGATGGCCTTGACCATTTCACCGATCTCCTTGGTTGCGCGAGTGGTGCGCTTGGCCAGCTCACGGACTCCATCGGCAACGACGGCAAAGCCGCGGCCATGTTCTCCGGCGTGGGCGGCTTCAATGGCAGCATTCAAGGCCAGCAGGTTGGTCTGGTCGGCAATATCGTCAATCGTGCCGATAATATCCCCGATCTTGGCGGACCGCTCGCCCAGTTTTTCAACGGTCCTGGCTGTTTCTTGAACTTTTGCGGCAATCTGCCCCATAACCATCACGGTTCTCTCAACCACAGCTGCCCCGTCGCTGGCAGCCTGAGATGCGCGTTGAGCGCCTTCGGCGGCCATCTGGCAGTTCTGGGCAATATCGCCGGAAGTCGCCGACATCTCCTCGCCGGCTGTCGCAACCGTCCCAGTCTGGGCAGCAACCTCTTCGGCGCCGGTAGCGATTCGTTCGACTGTAGAGCTTACCTGTGATGCCGCTACTGAAACCTGGGTGGAGGCGTCTGACACCTTTTGGAGCGCCTGTGTAAAGGAATCGGCCATGGCATCAAACGAATGACCGATAACACCGAATTCATCCTTTGTTGTAAGACGCAGCCGTTGCGACAGGTCACCCTGTGCCATGTCTCCACTGGCTTTGATCAGCGCCGCTACCGAACTTGTGATTGAACGTATGATTAAAAATCCTAAAATCAGCGCTATTGTGATTGATAGTACAATCGCGGCAGTAACAAGCGCCATGGTTGTATAATAATGGCTGACGGCATCTTCGTACGCCTTTTTAGCCTGTGCCTTCTCGTTGTCATATATTTTTTGTGCGGCTTCGTTGGCAACCTTGAAAAGCGGATTGGTCTTGGTCAAGGTGATACGAACAGCATCTTCAAACTTGCCGGCCAAAACCGCTTCGTGCGTTGCCAATAGTCCTTCCTTGACAAAATGCATCCTTTTTTCGGCAAAGTCGTCCGCCTGCTTTTTCTCTGCGGCGCTCAATATTCTTCCGGATGTATATTCTTTCCAGATGGCGGTGATCTCTTCGATGTTCTTGATCAACTGGTCAGTATGAGCAGTAAGCGGATGATCGTGCATCTTGGCTATTTCAGGAATTGCCGGATTATGCTGGAGCGCCAGCAGCATCTGAATGCGATTGTTACGCATAAGGGCCATGATTTGGTTGATTTGGTCTGTATTCACCAGGTTTTTTTTGTACATCGTTTCAATAGAATCATTGGATGATTTCATACCCGCCAGACCGAGAACCCCGGCAACGGTTACTGAAACGCAGGCAACCAGTAACATAATGAAAAGCTTGGATTTGATGGTGAAGTTCATTGTCTATACTCCTTTAAGTTGTTGATCTATAAAATGTCTCAGCCTCGCTCATCACATTTTTTGCCTCATATCTTCACCATTACGTTCCGCAACTCTTAACCAATACCGCCGTTGGCGCTAGCCACCGGCACTCTTTTCCCATTGATTCCCATTTCAGAGCCTTTTACTGACCATCCATGTTTTTTTGAAGGTGATTCATCAGTGCAAATAGTCTAGTCTTGTTTACGACCGATATGCCCCGACAGGCGTCTTCGTTCATCTCCTCCGCTATCGGCAGGATGCGATCATGGAGGTCTCGCCCTTTGTCAGTAATAACGATAAAATATGCTCGGCGATCGGTATTGTTGTCATCACGTCGTATCAGTCCAAGCGCCATAAGTTTATCGAGAATTCTCGTTGTCGTCGGGTTGTCCTTGAAGGTGCGGCCTGCCAGCTCCCGCTGAGAAACTCCATCCTGCTCCGCCAGACAGTCCAGCACCAACCACTGCTCCGGAGTTACACCAAACGGTTTGAGACGTCGCAGCATTTCGGTACGAAGTTTCATTGCCGTCCGATAAACGATGAAGATTAACGATTCAGTCATGACAAAAGGCATTGGCAATCCTCCATTGTCTTAACAATAGTTGTAAAGATAATAGTTGTCAAGACACTTATATGCGAGATAAGTTGAATAGGACTGGCAACAAATCGGGTAAACAACAATCGAGGTGTTATTCCGAGTTGCAATCAAGATGGCGCTAAACCCAACCACCCCCAACCCCTCCTTTGTAAGGAGGGGAGCTTAAAGTCCCCCTCATATTTTAGTAACTTAAGTTATGAAGATCTACCGCCACAGCTCGTTAAGTCTTCTGAAATCAACATCCCGAAAAGGAGAAGGAACACCGCGATAGTTTGATGTTCAAGCTCATATTCAACCAGCTTTGGACCTTTTTCGAGCTTGACTTGGGAGTGTTTTGAAATTTGGTCGCGAGAAATATTATCTTCGCAGTTTTCCGATCCAACCAGAGAATTGCAGCGGCAACCTGAAAACGCCGAGTAGCTGAATAAATTATCCGATATCGCATATAGCGCATAGGCAACTCCCCGATCGGCCACTCTCTGAATATTTCCGGATCCTGCTCGGCAGCCTTCCGGCGTAGCTCGATGATTGACGGCATACCGTCCGGTCCCGGGACATCCGGCATCTCTATCTGGTGTTCAAAACCGTCCTCGTCTATCTGGAATGAAACAGCCATATTGAAAATGGGGCGTTTGTGCTGCATTGCCACGATGCGGCGGGTGGTGAAACTGCGCCCATCGCGGATACGTTCGACCTCATACATGATAGGCGCTTTCATGTCGCCGGGAGGAAGACCGGGGGACGTAGTTAAGTTGGTAAATTAAATAAGTTAATTTTCTTAACAACGTCCCCCTGACCCTCCTGGCGGGTTTTCCCGACTCCTGTCGTCCCAAAGACGAACGTATGCCGCTTCCTATCAGAATCGGGAATCGCTATAGGAACAATCCTGGTCCTATGATCCATGTTGACGCCGGTTCCCAGACTGG
>JBAYWJ010000389.1:0-3487 GCA_041674125.1 Kiritimatiellia bacterium | reverse complement strand
GGGATCCCCGTCTATTTCCATTGCCACAGCTATTACCTGACCTGCCCCATCGGCTACCATTTTCGCAAAGGCAGGATTTGCCAAAAATGCATCCGGGGGAATCCCCTGTGGTGCGTGCTGCTGAATTGCCGCGGGAATTTCGCCGAGAGCGTGAGCATCGCCATGCAGCACGCGTCATCCAGGAAGGCAGGGCTGGGGACCGACCTGGCCGACGTCTACATCACTCCCACGAATTTTGGCAGGAAATGGCTTCTGGATGCCGGCATGCCGGCGGAGAAGGTGGTGTGCATCGCTAACCCGATCCCCCTTCACGACGCGGTCAACGACCCTGGGCGCGGGGAATACATCGCCTTCGCCGGACGTTTCAGCCCGGAGAAAGGCTTCGCTACCCTGCAGGCCGCGATGAAAAAGACCGGGCTGCCCCTGCATGTGGCCGGCGCGTTCCCCCAGGGCGCCCATACGGATGGCAACATTGTCTACCGGGGTCATCTTTCCGGCCCGGAGTTGGACGCCTTCTACCAGGGGGCCCGCTTCCTGGTGGTCCCCAGCATCTGGTTCGAAACCTTCGCCCTGGTCGCCGGTGAGGCCATGAGCCACGGCATCCCGATCATCGCTTCGCGGATCGGGGCCTTGGCTGAAGTGGTGGACGACAAGCGCACCGGCATGTTGTTCCACCCCGGCGATGCCGACGACCTGGCGGAAAAGATGACCTGGCTCTGGCAGCGGCCGGACGAATGCCGGCGGATGGGTGCCGCCGGCCACCAGAAAGCAGAGCGTGAATTCTCACCCGACGTGTATGCCCGGGACTTGCTGGCCTTATACGAGAGGAATCGCAAGCAATAAGTCGGGCAAAAGGCGGCGGCCATGCATGCCGATGCGCGTCACCGGCGCCAGCGAAAGGCTATCTTTTCAGCGGCATAATGGAGGCGTTGGCCAGGGAAGCCGGCCGGGTAGATGTCATATTCCAGGGGGATGGACTGGCAATAGTTGCCGCGCAGGACTTTTTCCAGCAGGCGCAGGCCATTGATCGGCAGGCGGGCGGCTTTCAGCCAGGCGGACATCCCCTGGCAGTATTCACGCCTCGCCGCCGCCAACGCATTCTCGCCCTTGCTGGCATTTTTCCCGGTATCCATGAAGATAGAGAGATAGCGGGACCAGTGGCGGGTATTGTAGCCGGCGCGCAACACACGCAGAAGCCACTCGGTATCACCGGCGATGCGCAGGTTCGGATCGAACCAGAAGCCGGCATCGATGATACGGCGGCGAAAGAACAAAGCGCAGGTGAACGTGTAGAGATAGGAAGCATAGATATAGGCGGGACGCGGCGCAAAGGATTTTCGGAAGGCAACCAGCGAACCGTCGGGCCGCGTGACCAGGACATCACCGGAGAGGATGTCGACGCCAGGGTTCCCCGAAAAGAAGTCCCTCACGAAGGCCAGGGTTCCCGGCAGATACTGCTCATCACAGTTCAGATAGGCCAAAATCTCTCCCTTGGCCAGGCGCAGCCCTTTGTTGACCGCGTCATACATGCCATGATCCTTTTCACTCATGCTGAGAATTTCCGGCATTGCGGACAGCCAGTCTACCGTTCCATCGGTCGAACCGCCGTCTACGACGATATGTTCGGCATGGACGCCCTGTTGGTCCGCAAGCGAAGCGGCGCAGCACTTCAAATAAGGCAGCATGTTCAGGCTAGGAGTAATGACCGAGATTTCCATTTTCTGTCTTTTTTATCCGGAGCGGGAAAGGATATTTTTTTGCCAAGGAATCCATAAAGATCGTCCCCAAGCCGAAATAGATGGCATATAACGGGATGAAGTCGTAGCCCATGCCGTAGGGCAACTGCGCCAGCAACACAAGCAATACCAGCCAGACGGTCGATCTTTCGCTGGCTTCCAAGCGTTCATCGGCGAGGAATTTTAGAAGCCTCCGCAACAAAAGCAGGAGCGGGAGCAGCAATAGCGTCAGTCCAATGACCCCGGTTTTCAATAAAATAAGGATGTACTGGTTATGCGGGGGCAAGGAAATTTTTTGATTTTTCTCGGGAATGAAAAAATCGAAATACCCCCCCAAGTGCCAGCCAAAAACGGGTTTCTGCAAGACCTGGCGCAGCGCCGCCTTGTTCAGGTAAAATCGCCAATATCCGGTAGTCATGCCCTTGATTCCTTGCATATGCAGATCGGGTGCTGGCTGCCGGCCCGGTTCGGACGCTTGCGGCCGGATCGGTTCGGGCGCTTGCCGCCGGCTCGGTTCGGATGCTTGCCGCCGGGTTGGTTCGGAAGCTCGCTGCCGGCTTTGAATCGGGTAATAGAAACGTTCAATGGCAGGAACGATCTTCAACAGGGCGAAAATGACAACGACGCTGGTACAGGCGAACAGCATCTCCTTGGGCCTTCTAGCCAGAACAAGCAAAAACAGAAAGGCGGCAAACAGAGAGATCAACGCCGTGCGGTTATGCACCGGCAGTGCGCTCAGCAATAAGAAAAATAAAATCATCTTGGGCAACGTAAAAAACCTTTTCCGGGAAAATGACAGATAAAAAATGAACATGGCCAACAGAATAATGTGAAAAGACTGATCGGAACTGATGATTTTGTGAACCCACAATTTCTGGTTTTTCAAATGAATTGCGCTGAAATAGAACGGCTTTCCGTGAACCAGAGAACATAGCAGGAAGAGAAGCGATGCCGCCGCGGCGATATAAGTGGTCATTCTGACATACTTGCCCACCCGTGCGGGATCGTCGCCCCGTTTGCCGGCCAGCAGGGCATACGGGATGAAAAAAGCGAAAAAAGGAAGTACATAACGGGACTCGCCAAAAGCCCTGTAGCCATGAACCCGCCAACCCCAAACCACGGCCACCGCCAGCCAGGCTAAAAAAAGCATGTACCAGGCGGTCACAGGCTGGAGCCAACGCCGGACATTGTCCTTGGCCATGAATGCCCACAGGGCAGCAGCCAAAATCAGGAAAAAAAAGATGTCGCCATAATAGACATTCATGCCGCCGATGGCCAGCAGCCGCATGGTCGCCAGGTCGATACTGGAAAAAACAAAAATTGCCAGCAGGACGTAATAAATGCAATTTTTCAATGAATCACTTTTCTTCATTACCAGACTCCGTTTCCTGCACGCAATTCCCTGGCAAGAACCCGCGTTCAATAGTAACATCCCCTTTGAAAAATGACAACTTCGGAAGCTTGCCCGTCACACGCTGTTTGCGGAAATGGATCAACGACCATCGCCTCGTATCAAACCAGGTCACGATAAAGGTCCGCCAGCTTTGCCGCCGTAATGTCCCAGGAAAAACGCGCGCAGTTTTGGCGGCCGCGCAAAAGCAGCTCCTGGCGATCGCCATGCCGGAAAGCATCCAGCGCACCGGCCAAAGATTCCGGATGGAGCGGGTCGAAATAAATTGCCGCATCGGCAGCCACTTCATGAAACACGGCGGTATCGGAACAAAGAACCGGGCAATCGTTTGCCATGGCCT
>JBAYWJ010000388.1:0-3517 GCA_041674125.1 Kiritimatiellia bacterium | reverse complement strand
TTTTCTGCTTATAAAGTTTCAGGGCCAGCCCCGTCCGCACCACGGCAAGGGCGGCGTCATGCTCGGCTTTTGACATGACTATTTTGTCAAGGTTTGGATAAACAAAGCGTGTCATCAAACAATATTTGGGAATTTGTTTATCGGTTGGGTGATTGCGTATTGTTTCAGCTGCCTCCCAGTAAGGAACTTTATAGTAATCTTGAGCCTGGGACATCAGCTGCAGATACACAGTTAAATCTTTTTTTATAATTGGCATATAGGGATATTTCAACACCCAGCTTAACCATCGCGGGGCAAAACATTCTGAAGATAATA
Source organism: Kiritimatiellia bacterium (assembly GCA_041674125.1). Taxonomy (GTDB): domain Bacteria; phylum Verrucomicrobiota; class Kiritimatiellia; order JAAZAB01; family JAAZAB01; genus JAQUQV01. The sequence continues at coordinate 3,202 of JBAYWJ010000388.1, read as the reverse complement.
GCGATGCAAAAACGCGGAAAGAACCATGCTGGACAGTCTGAAAAACCCATAATCCTATCCCAACCCGTTCGCCATCCATGCACCGGATCCACGGTTTGGAATCAGTTTGCTGTGCCAATATCGCGAGCAGGGCGCTAGCTTTATCGGCCGGGACATCGGTTTTGTCCGCCAGGCGCTCCATACAATCAATCATTATTGGAATGCAGGCGATGCGCACGAGCTGGGTAACCAGGAGAGGTTCCTGCCTTAAGAGATCAGCCAGCTTGAGCCCTTCCAGAACGGAAACCCAAGCTTCTTCTGTGTTCCCGTTTTGAGCGGCCAGTTCGGCTTTGATGCTCAGGAACCGGACTGCCTGTCGAATTGAACCCAGCTTAGGCATAATCATGCTCGGGCCGTCTTCGTATTGCAGGTTGTTATTGTAGCCGGGTTTTTGAGAAGCTTCGTGCAGGGCGACGAAAAACTGAATCATTTCCGGAGACTGGATCAGGCGCGGCAGTGCCTCGCGGTGCGCGGCCGGCCAGGTGGAAATATCCATCCGGGAATATCTATTAGATTCAATCAGGCCGGATAGTTCTTTTATTGCAGGAGCGACAGGCGGAACTGATCGACCGTGTATGTAAGGACCAAGCATCTCGCCGGCTTTCTGAAAGAGCGGGGCCGCGTTCTGGTCATCCGGCACCGGCGCGGGCCGGATTTCGGCCACGGTCAGCACCCGGCCCTCGGCCTTTTGCTGGGCCAAGGTTTGCCGCAGCTCGCGGCCGAAGACCACGTTCATGACGAGAGAAGCCAGGATTATAAGAACCAGTAACGTGCCGGCGCCCATTCCCAGCCATTTCAATATTTTTTTAACGATTTTCATGGTCATCCTCCGTTTTGATTATCCTGTTGCTATAATAACTCCGTTGCCTGCAGCAGCTGGTTCTGACGGCGCAAAAAATCATTAATATCGCCCCGGGGTGCATGCCGCGCCGCCAGAATCCGCAGGCGCCGGGCGTCTGCCGGGTCGCGGCCCAACTCAGCATATAATTGCTCCACGGCGGTCGGGGTGTCGTTTGGAGTAGGGGATTTTTCCGCGATCAGCTCCTCTGTCCAGCCCTGGTCCAGCGAAGTGACGATGCCGTTCAGCAGGAGCAGCAGGGCCGCCGCGGCGGCATAGCATGCGGGCCAGCGCCAGGTGTGCCAGGACCAGAAAGTATTTGACTGCGGCGTCTCTTCCCAGGCGGCGCGCGCGGCGGTCAGTACGCACCCGCGTGCGGCCTCGGGCGGATCTTTCAGCCTAAGCCGCGAAAGGATCTGCTCAATTTCGGGTTTGTTCATTTTGCCCTCGCGTTAATTTACGGTATAGCTTTTCAATGGCGTAGCGGTAGCGGCTGGCCGCCGTATTGAGCGAAATATTCAATGACCGCGCGATTTCTTCAAAAGTCATGCCTTCCAGGCATTTCATATTGACGACTTCCCTCTGTTCTAAAGGCAGGGACAGGAGCGCCCGGAGCGCTTCCGCGCTGTTTTCGGGCTGTTCAGGTTGAGTTTCATCGCTGGCCAGGACATTAAGATAATCATCAATGTTTAAGGTTTCCTGCGGCCGCCTGCTCAGGGCGTCCCGGAACATGTTACGCACCATGGCGAAAATGTAGCCGGTCATGTTTTCGGCTTCCAGTAACTGCCGGCGCTTCTTTGCAAGCCTGATAAACAGTTCCTGCATCACGTCTTGCGCCTCCGGTACCGATCCCAGCATTCCCAGCACATAATGGTAGAGCCGTTGTCCCAGGATATCATAAATGAGGTCCAGGGCGGCCGGATCATCCTGCCGGATGAGGTCTTTTATTCGTTGAACGGGCAGTTCATCCATAGTCGGGAACCCGGCCTTTATTAACAAAGACTGTTTTTAAACCCGGATTTGTCTAATTATTTTACGCAAATTAAATATTTATGCTTGGGGTAAAAATAGTTCGCGTGTGTATTGGACCGGATTCAGGGGCATGGCGGACACCTTGCGTTACAAGCCTTTTGGCTTGAAATAATCCGCCAGCTTGGTATTGGAAACAATTTTTCCATCGTCAAAGGAGCTGAAAGCAGAAAGGTATTCCGCCACTGTTTTGGCCCTGGCCCAGAGGCGGTATTCGGCCGCGGCCAGGAGCGCCTCGGCGTAACACGCGAATTCAAGGTAATTATCCGCCCTTCCCAGGTCGAGCGGGGCCATGTCGCTTGTTCTGAACGCGCGCACGTCCAGGACGGTTTCGGCGGCCGGGCTGAAACGGAATAATTTTGTGATGTGCGGGAAGGCGGTCACGAAGCCAATGCCCTCAAATGCTTTTTTGAGGAAGAGACCGGCAAACTGATCCTTCGCTTCCTTGCCGGCCGGCCATTCGTATCGCGCCGGCTCGGCGCGGCCGATAATGCTGATGTAATAGATTTTGAAAGCCGATTTATTGTCCGGGCCCCGCGCAAGCAGTGTGCCGGCGAGAATGGCTTGATATGGCTGGCATGGTTTGATTTGCATCAGTTGCTTCCTTTCTTGAACGTGGCCCATTATAATTTTCATTGAACCGTGCTCTGCCCTCACCCGGTACAGCCCATGGGCTTTTGCGAGCTCCCTTCGGCCTGAGCTCGGGACTAAGGCAGTCGAACCGCGAAGCCCGGGCAGGGAATGATCATATCAGGCGCGAAGGCGTCATTCCCGGGCCGCCAGCCGCGGGTGGAACCGGGAATCCAGTCCAACATAATACCTGGATTCCCATTTACATGGGAATGACCTTTTTGAATAGCGTCCAGTTTTATGAGCATTTTGCAAGCAATACCATCGGGCCACACTATTTAAGACTTTAATTTTGCATCGTGTTAGTTTGGTGCAGATGCGCGGCACGTGAGGCGCCGCTGTATAAGCATATCCCGCGTAGCGCGGGACAAGCTGCAAGTTTAGCACGCCATGGGCGTGCCCAACACGTAACAAAGCAAATGCTCCAAAATAACGCGATTTTCCTTTCCGGCAAACACCAGCGTTTCTAGTAAACGTTTTCATAACCTGTTGGGTTAAAATAAAAACCGGTGCAAAAAACAATTTGCACGCCGTCATTATTAAATAGTCGATCCTGAAAAACCCTTGTTTTAAGCACGAACAGGTAATAAAGACGTCTGAATGCCGAAACGCGGAACCGGGAACAACCGATAAAACGCCTCGAAAAACAAACGCAAAAAAATATTA